>JAYEHX010000148.1:0-2611 GCA_034659735.1 Fidelibacterota bacterium
CTATTCTTGCATAAGCAGGTTGATTTGGATAACTCGCATGTCCCGCTCCAAAAATAATAACTTGAACGATAAGACCAACTGTTATCCAGAGTTTTTTCCTTCCGTATTTTTGAGAGATTAAAATTGCACCTCCAAGTGGAATTGCTCTGAAAACTGTCTCCTCAAAAAATCCCGCATGAAGTGAAGTTATGATAGATGAATACCAAGGAAACACCATCGCTAAAACATTCGGATTAAAAAGTGCTTCGGAAGGACTCCACCAACCGAATTTTGTTGTCACAGTATAATAGAAAAGAACATCAACCGCGAAAATTATTGGAACCAATAAATAAGCACTTACGGTTCTACCAACGACCTCTTTTGAACTTCCAACTTTTGGAGACCATAATTTCCATGTCTGAATTCTGTTTGGAAATGCCTTGCGAGTAAATCCTTCTGCTGTGAGATTCGCCAATAAATACATTCCAATAAATAGTAATAAAAATGAAATTATTGAAAAAATATTTTGGAAAATATATGTCTGCATCGAAGTTGAAGTGTCGTAATGCATCCATCTCAATGGCAATTCATTAAGTTGTGCAAGTGCAAAAAGTACTGCAACAAAAATCGCCCAATAGAGAGCAGGTTTAAAAACTATTCTTCTCTGCTTAATTAAAATGAATAGTCCAAAAAGAATTCCAAAACCAACATATAAAATAACAATTGCAAAAGTTCCTACTTGTGAAATTGTAGTATTTGCTGATCTCATCTCTGAATATCTTCTGTCAAATGCCTCAGGAATTTTTACAAAATGAGTAAGTTCTGTGAACTTATTTCCACTGATTACTAATCGTAATCTATACTTCCCTTCGCCAATTTCTTCATCTGTTCTTTCATAAACAAAAGTATAATCAATTCGTCCTGCGGTCTGTTTCTTATCCGATTCTTCAACTAATTTATATTTTGAAAAATCAATATTCCAGTTAGATTCTGCTTCATTTTTTGCTAAAATATTCGCCTCTTCTTGTGACAAATTTTCTAAAACCGTCTCTTCCGATAATTTTTCTTTTATTCCATAGGGAACACCTTTAGCAGTAAATGTGAAAAGAACTTCATTAACTTTTTCCTCTTTAAAATGTCTAACTTTCCATTTGTATGGCGAATAAATTCCACTTTTAATAACCTCTGTGAATGCCTTTTTTCCACCTGCTTCCAATTCCACAAAATTCTGAAATCTTCCATCTGATCCATAAGTGGCAACTTCTCTATAATCTTCAGGACCAGTATTGTATTCTTCAGATAATTTTTTTGCGGATTCTAATGCATCATCTCTATTCATCGTAATTTCTACATTTACAATTGGAAATGCTTTTGGGAAATAAGTGTAAGCATAATATCCACTAATAATTGCTACAACAACGAAAACAATCCAAAACCAAGATTTTCTAAACATTTTTTTCTCCTTTCTTTTATTTTTCACACACCGTAATTTACAATTTTTTTTTAATTAATCAAATTTTTTTTTATAGTTCTAATTTTCTAATATGCTTCTATTTTTACAAGTCGTCCATCCAATCCACCATTTTTTAGTGGAATTTTTACACTCGTTTTGAGACCGATAGATTTTATTAATTCTCTATTCCCGCAATAAATCCAAGCCGTGCTTCCTTTACATTTTTGTTTCAGAAAATCACCCAAATCTCTATAAAACCCTTCCAATTTTTTGCTATCTCCCATTCTAATTCCATAGGGTGGATTGCAGATTATCGTGCTATTTTCTATTGCAGAAATATCTCTAAAATCAATCTGTTTTATTTTAACTTTTTCACCTTGCAAGATATTCTCAAAATTCGTTTTTGTTATCTTAACCGCATCTTTATCAATATCACTTCCGGATATAAGACCTTCCGGTAAATCACTTATTTGACTATCACAATTTTGCTTAATTTCTTTCCATTTGTCTTTATCAAAATCAGGCAAATTTTCAAATCCAAATCTCTTTCTATTGTATGCCGATGGAATATTTTTATATTTTAAAATCGCTTCGGCAAGTAGAGTTCCACTTCCACACATAGGATCTATTAATGGATTTTCTCCATTCCAACCGGATTTTTTTATTATCGTTGAAGCGAGAATTTCCTGCATTGGTGCTTTTACACTTTCAGTTCTATAACCTCTTTTATGTAGCGATCCGCCTGAAGTGTCGATACTTATTTGAGCTCTGTTTTTTGAAATATGCAAGTTTATCCAAATGTCAGGATTGGTTTTGTTAACACTTGGTCGTTTACCTTTTTTTTCTATAAAATAATCTGCAATCGCATCTTTGAGAACAAGTGAAGCATATTGTGAATGTTTTATATTACTGTTAGAAACTGTAGAAAAAATTGCGAAAGTATTTTCAACAGAGAGCAATTTATCCCACTCAATTTTAGAAGCAGTTATTTTCAAATATTTTGTGCTATGACAATCAAAACTGAGAATTGGAGCAAGAATTCTATTTATCAATCTACTACAATAATTGATTTTATAAACTTGTTCCAAACTTGCTTTAAGCCATGCACCTCGATAAATTTGTCTAACTTTTTTAATTCCCAGTTCTTTTAATTCTGCAACTGCGAGTTCTTCTATTCCA
>JAYEHX010000149.1:0-6421 GCA_034659735.1 Fidelibacterota bacterium
AATGAAACAAGCATTTACTATGCAAGCTGACTTCACTGGAATAAATAAAAATAAGCGAGAAACATTAATGATTTCAGATGTTTTACATAAGGCATACATTGATGTGACGGAAAAGGGAACGGAAGCATCAGCCGTAACTGCCGTGACAATGAAACTTACATCTGCTCCACCAACGGAGAAACCAATAATTTTCAGAGCAGACCATCCTTTCATATTTATTATTTGGGATAATGAAACTAAACAGATACTCTTTATCGGCAAATTCACGAATCAGAGAGAATAATAAATGAAATATATTAGAATATTTTATAAATTAATTGTAATAGTATTATTGGTGCTTTTTATTGTTCTATTTATGAGCATATTAAAATTAATTATTTCTATTTTTTCTAAAAAGCTATCTAACAGATTTGGCTTTTTAAATTCTAAATGGGTGACAAGATTTCTTTTATTGATTCTCGGTATTCGATTAAAAGTATCTGGAAGTGAAAATATTCCAAAAGAAAACGGCTATGTTGTTTTTGGAAATCATTTTGGTTATGCAGAGTTATTATCACTTGCATCATTGACACCAATTGCATTTGTTTCTAAACAAGAAATTAGGAAATGGCCTGTACTTGGATTTGCTATTAGTTTGGGTGGCACCATATTTGTAGATAGAGATTCCGGTGGAAAAGCTAATATGTATGTTGAGCAAGTAAAAGATGCACTTAAAAATAAAATTAATGTTTTCTTTTCTCCAGAAGGCACTAACTCTGATTCTACTTTTTTATATGAGTTTAAATCCGCATTGTTTGTTCCGGCAAATCAGTTGAATTATCCGGTTTTGCCTTATGCTTGCACAATAGACAAGGTTAACAATATTAAAGCAGACAAAGAAAGCCGTTTAAAAGTCGCTTGGTTTGGTGATGAATTGAGTTTTGGACAACATTTTATTACATTTTTAGGGCTTAAAAATATGGATTTGAGTATGCATATTATGAAACCGAGATTCCCTAAGTATGATGATAATGATATAAATGAGAGAAGAAAATTTGCTTCTGAAATGAGAGATTTAATAAGTGGCAAACTCGCAGAAATGGATGCTGATTTCGATGCAGAATATATTGGAATGAGAGATAAAAAATAAAAATATATATTGGTAAGATGAATTACAAAGAACCATTTCCGCAATTAAGGGAAAATTCAATTCAAAGAAAAATTCCGATTATTCATACAGAAACGGTTTTTTATTTTGCCAATCTAATTAAAAAATATAAACCGAAAAGCATATTGGAAATTGGAACGGCAATTGGTTATTCGTCGTTAGTTATGGCAAAATATTCTACTGACGATTTTTTAATTGATACAATAGATTCATCAGAGCCGGCTGTGATGGAAGCACGAAAACATATTGAGAAATATAACTATTCTAACCATATAAAAGTTTATTATGATGAGGGAATAAATTTCCTTCAAAATGTGAATAAGAAGTATGATTTTATATTTATTGATGCGATGAAAAAGGAATATTTGGAATATTATCGATTGGCAAAATTGAAACTGAAAGATAATGGAATAATAGTTTTAGACAATCTGTTATGGAAAGGAAAGGTTCGGCAAAATAGGAATTTTAAAGATAATCGAGTTGAAATATTAAGAACTTTTAATCATAAATTTCTAAATGATAACTCTGGAGAAACAAACATTTATGAAATTGGTGATGGAATAGGGGTTTATTTTCCTTTTTAAAAAATCAGCAAATTATCAATTCTAAAAAACAAAATTATTTATTCCTAACACACTCATCATCTTTAATCAATTTTTCTTTCATAGCAACGATTTCTTTAGAGAACTTTTTTCTCAATCGTCCAATATTTAAACTTCTCAATGCAACCATTACAGCATTTTGTGGATCTACAACTGTTGCACAAGGAGTATTTGACGGCATCATAAGTGAAGAATTTATATTCGTTAACATATCGATTTTATCTTTAAACGGCGGACAATTGAAAACCGGAATATTTAAGTTCGCTGACAATGCACCACCAAGTCCATTCGATCTTCCTGCAATTGCAATAACTGCTCCCGGTTCCATAGAATTATTATATTCATCGGTTATTCCAGAAATTCGTTCGCCATTTTTGTGTGCTGAAACGATTCTCAAATCAACAAAGATATTGTATTTTTCAATCTCAGTTTTTATTTTTTTTGCAAATGGTAAATCGCCTTTTGAACCCATAATTATTGCCACGAATCCGTCCGTCATAAATTTTTGTTTTATGAGTGATTCTTTCATTTTATCGAGTGGGTTAGAAACATTTATTTCTATTGTTTTGCCTGTCACCAATTCATAAATATTGTTGTATCTTCGCTGTGTTTCTTTCACTATTTTGCTTGGTAATGTTTTTGGATATTCGCCATCAATTTTATTTTGCATTAAATATTTTCTGACAAATTCTTTGTCAATTTGTTGAACGGTTGATGGATTTTTTTTGTAGTCATCGGCAGACCAAAATCTTGAAGAATCCGGTGTATGAATTTCATCAATCAAAATAAGTTTATTTCCAATCATTCCAAATTCATATTTTGTATCAACTAAAATTATTCCTTTTTTCAACAACAACTCCTGTCCTCTTTTAAAAAGTTTCAGCGATATTTTTTTCATTTCATTATATCTTTTTTTCGTTGTCCATTTTTCTGCTATAATCTGTTTTTCAGTAATTTCCCTGTCACTTTCTTCTTTCGTTGTGGGTGTCACAATTGGTTTTGGAAATGGTTGATTTTGTTTCATTTCATCAGGAACTTTTATTCCGGATATTTCTCGACCACCTTTTTCATATTTTCGCCATGCAGAACCTGTAATATATGCTCGAACAATCATCTCAAGTTTGATAGGTTTTGCCTCTTTTACCAACGAAATATTCGGATGGAATGATTTGATTAAATGATTCTCAACGATGTCTTTTGTCTTATCAAACCAGAATGTTGCAAGTGAATTTAAAACTGCTCCCTTTCCGGAAATGTATGTATCCAAAATACTATCGAACGCAGATATGCGATCAGTCGCAACTATCATTCTCGATTTTTCATCAATGCGAAAACTATCTCTTACCTTACCTTCATGAATTTTTTCCAACTGTGGTGATACAACTTTTTCTATACTTTGCATAACAACTCCTTTTCTATATTATTGATAATGGGTCTATATTAATTATTAACTTTATTTCCTTTGAAAATTTATCTCTTTTATCATTTATTTTTCTAATTGCATCTCTAATCATTTTCCCGTTTTTATCTTTCTGTTTACTTGATTTTATTAATATTTGCCAGCGGAATTTATTTTGTAATTTCTCAATTGGTGCCGGTGCCGGTCCAAGAATATTTTTATCATCAAGATGTTTTTTTGCAATTCTATAAACTTTAAATATTTCTTGTCGAACCAAATTTAAATTTTTTCCTTCTACTCGCACCAATCCTAATCTGCTGAATGGCGGATAATTTAACTCTTTTCTATTTGACATTTCTATATTATAAAATTTTTTCAATTCAAGATGAGATGCCATTTTTATTACGATATTTTCAGGAGAATATGTTTGAAGAATAACTTCACCCTGTTTAGAACTTCTTCCGCTTCGTCCCGAAACTTGATATATCAATTGGAATGTTTTTTCGGCACTTCGAAAGTCGGGTAATCCTAAACCCATATCGGCATTGACAACACCAACAAGAGTCACATTTGCAAAATCCAATCCCTTCGCAATCATCTGTGTTCCAAGCAAAACATTGTATTTTTTATTTTCAAAATCATTTAGAATTCTGACATGTGCATTTTTAGTTGTAGTAGTATCGCGATCCATTCTCACAACTTTTGCATCGGGAATTCTTTTGGAAATTATCTCCTCAATTCTCTGAGTTCCGCTCCCAAAAATTCTCATTTTATAACTTCCACAATGTTGACATTTGCTAATTTTGTCAGCAGTAAAACCACAGTAATGACAAACCATTCTATCAACAGATTTATGATAAGTGAGCGACACGGAACAGTGTGGACACTGCACAGCTTCGCCACAATTATCACATCGCAATAGAGTGTTATAGCCACGACGATTTTGTAAAATAATAACCTGTTCGTCTTTTGAAATTTTATCATAAATCGCTTGCAATAATTCATTACTGATATCATTCCCAAATTTTTCGTTTTTCATATCAACAATTTTTATATTCGGTTGCTTTGCATTTCCAAATCTTTTCACCATTTCTAACAAATGATATTTCCCCATTATCGCCTGATAATAACTCTCAATACTCGGAGTTGCACTTCCTAAAATTATGGGAATATTTAACAATCTCGCATAGTAAATAGCAGAATCTCTACCATGATATCTCGGTGTTGTATCTTCCTGTTTGTGTGTATTTTCATTTTCTTCATCGACAACAATTAAACCGATATTTTTTAATGGCGAAAAAATCGCACTTCTCGCACCAACGATAATTTTAATTTCGCCATTGCGAATTTTTTCCCAAGTCCACAACCTTTCACTCGCACTAAGTTGACTATGCCAAATCGAAACTTTATCGCCAAATTCACTTCTGAATCTTCCGGCAACATGCGGAGTAATTGCAATTTCCGGAACGATAATAATCACATCTTTATTCTGTTTTATCTGCTGTCTTGCAAGTTCAATATAGACCTCTGTTTTTCCGCTTCCCGTCACTCCTCGCAAAAGTACAGGATAAAATTTTCCACTATTTTTTTGAATTTCATTTATAATTTTCAACTGCTCATCTGAAAATTTCACATCTCTTTTTTTTGCAGAATAATCTTGAGAAAACGGATCAACATCAACTGCTTGTGAATATTTTTTAATAATTTCATTCTTGACTAACGAGTTTATTGATGAATAAGAAACATTAAATTTTGACATCATCAATGACACTTGCATTTCTGAATTTTCCACCTCTTTTAGAATCTTTATAACCTGTTGCTGAACTTTTCCTTTCACAACCGCATCTGGTTTTAACAACTTGACAAAATTTGCTCGTTTGCTTTTTTTCGTCTCTTTCCATCTATTCTCAATAATTAAAACTTTTTCCTTAAGCAAAGAATTGATAACTTTTCTTTTTTCTTCATCAACATTTTTTAAATCGGAATAGAGCATTCCGGCAATTGGAAAATCTATTTTTTTAAGTTTTTCATCAATCTCTTTTTCACACATTTGCTCTTCATTTAGAATAATAAATTCTGTCTTTTTAAATCCTGATTCAGATGGATGTGCAATCTTCAAAACCATTCCAAAAGGAGCAATATAATATTCTGACATCCACTTCAAGAGTTTCAATTGAGTAGAAGTGAAAAGTGGTTCAGCATCAATTATCGAAAGAATACTTTTGTATTTTATATTTTTATTTTCAAGCGAATTAATGTCGATATTCGTTTTAACACAATAACCGATTTGATTTCGTCTGCCAAATGAAGCAAGAATTCTAACGCCGGGTTTTATTTGATTTTTTTGGTCAGCAGAATATTTATAATTAAACGACTTGTTTAATTGAAACGGGAATACTATTTCGCAAAATGTTTGATTTTCCATATAAATAAATTATCTAAATTGATACTTAATTACAATAAAAAAAGATTATAAATTTAGATATGTTTTTTATTTTGTTTCCCTTTTTTTATAATTTAGACGAAACACAAATCTGTTTAAGATTCCAATTCTTCACTATCATCCATATCAAAAATAAATTCCGAGTGTCGTGAATGCAATGGAGTTGATGCAGTTAAAACTCCCACCTTTTTTACTCCTGCATTTTTCAATGTTTTTCCTGCTTCAGAAGTAGTCGCTCCGGTTGTAAACACATCATCAATTAATAAAACCGAAGTCGGCAAATTGCTTTTACTATTTATTTGAAACACATTTTCCATATTTTTCTTTCTCTCTTCTTTATCAAATTTTGTCTGTGTTTCAGTAAATATTTTTCGTTTGAGCAGTTTTGCATCCACTGGGATTTTCATAACTTCAGATAATCCGTTTGCAATTTTTTCTGCTTGATTATATGTTCGCATATCTTGCTTAATTCTGTGAAGTGGAATTGGAACTATGCATTCATAATTTTTAAAATCAGTATTTTTATAATAAATTCCTATCTGTTTCCCAAGAAATTCTCCAATATAATCACAACCATTATATTTCAGATTATGCATAAGATTTTTCATTATATTATTAAATTTATAGAGCGATGAAACTTCATCAATTGGTGAAGTTTCTGCATCAAAAACAAAAGGTGTTTTGCCGAAAATTTCCAAATCAAAAAAACAATCGTGGCATAGATAATTATTAAAAAATGTAACTTTTCCACACACTAAACATCTCGATGGAAATAGCCAATCAATTATTGGGGTTGTTATTTTTTTGAATATATTTTTTATCAATTTATT
>JAYEHX010000149.1:6521-11137 GCA_034659735.1 Fidelibacterota bacterium
AAAAACAATCGTGGCATAGATAATTATTAAAAAATGTAACTTTTCCACACACTAAACATCTCGATGGAAATAGCCAATCAATTATTGGGGTTGTTATTTTTTTGAATATATTTTTTATCAATTTATTACAACTTTATGATAAAATTTTATAACTCTCTAAATTTCTTATCTGTCTTATTTGGCAACTTAAATTGTTCCGGTCGCTCTTTTATAACTCTATTAATCCACTCATCGGGATATCCCTTTTCTGTCGGTCTGCCATTTTCATTTTTCACATAACCGTCATTATATTTTGTCATCAGGTATTCGCCGAGTTCAATCCATTTTTTTACGACTTGTTCTCCATTTCCGACACTGTAATTTGTCAGATATTCCGTAGCTAAAGTATCTTCAATTTCATATAATAAATTCGCTGTCGTTTCAACGGCTTCTTGATTTCTCAAAAACATATTCTCAATATACGATTGCACTTTCCGAATTTCCGGCATCATATATGAATATTTCAAATGAGCATAATTCGACACAAAATTGAAAACCCACCAAGCAGAATCCCAAGAGAATTTTTGGAAATCGCCGGTTGCAAAAGGTTTCGGAATACTATTTATTCCAACATAAAGCGGAACATAACATGTGAAATAGGTGTCATCAACTCCGTACCAAAACAGCCCACCAATTTCGTCTCGCATAAATGGTCGCGTCTGTGAAATAAAAGAATATCCTGTTTGTTGAGTTGAAATTGGTCGCTCCCAAACATAGTCGTTTTCGCCTTTTTTTAAAGTCATCGGTCGCCATCTATTTGGACTTCCATACGGTCCGGCATCAATTCCCTTTGTCATATCAAATTCCGTTCCTTCATAATGACCTCGCATCAAATTCATCACATCTTTAACCGAAAGTTTTTCGTCTGGTTTTATCCATAATGGATATGGATTTGCACCTTCAACTCCGCGATGATAGTCGGTCGAAAATTCTTGCCAAGGTGCGATTCTCCTGAAAATACTCCAGACACGACTTGCGGAATATCTCCTATTAAATGCTGTTGGCGGACAATATACATCACAAAATCTAAATGTATTCTGCGAATCGGCAACGAAATATCCCTTCTCAATTGCGAATGATTTTATGTCATCGGAGTGCATACAATTTTCTTCTGAATATTTTGAAAAATCACCAATTCTCGCTTTGTTTGCAGTGCAGGTGACGAATCCATTTGGGACTTTTACGGCAACCCAAATAACTCCTTTCACTCCCGGACCTTTTCCGATTATCTCCATTAACCACTGCTCTTTTTTTCCAACAATAGAAAACGATTCACCTTCGCCACGATAACCATATTTTTCCGTTAGCTCAATCATTTTTTTAATCGCATCTCGTGCCGTTTTTGTTCTCTGCAAAGCGAGTTGCATCAAGTCCTCATAATGCAATAAACCGTCCGGATTGTGCAACTCTTCTCTACCACCAAATGTGGTTTCGCCAATTGCGAGTTGATGTTGATTCATCCATTTTACTACAGAATATGTGTGTGGGACTTGCGGAATTTTTCCTCGAGGATTTCCCGACCAATCAACAATTTCAACAGAATCATTAGGATTGTGATTCGCTTCCGGATAATATTTTAATATAGGATGAAATTCGCCATCACAAGTGTAAGTGCAAATTGCCGAACTGTCTTTTGTCGCTCCATTTGTAATAATCACACTCGTACAAGAAAATGATTTAATAGTAAATAGTGAAATTATTGTAATGGAAATAAATATTTTTTTATACATAGTTTATCCTTTTTTTTGAATATTTTTTCATTGTCTGAATTTACTAAATAATTTTAATTTTTGCAATTTTAATTAAAATATTGTAAACTACAATAGTTAAGAGAGGGATTTGTATAGAATGAATGAAATTTATATGTACATTTCAAAAAATACAATTGGTTGGGAATATAAACCTTTGCCATATTTGTTGGAAGGTAGGAATTGACGAAATTAAAAAACGAAATTACGATTTTGACATTAAAAATTCAACCAAAAAGGAGGAAGCAATAATTTACAATTCTGCCGAATTAATGCAAATGCTTAAAACTTCTTTTATTACAGGTTCTGATTTGTTGAATAAACTTAAAAAGGCGGTGAAATGAGTAAGGATTTAACCAACAAGCAAGATTTTTCTTTTGTGCTTTCAACAATAAAACAGGCACAGCAAAAAGTTTATAAACAGGTAAACAAAGCCCTGCTCGAACTATACTGGCAAGTAGGTAAATATGTTTCTGACAAAGTATCAAGCGAACAATGGGGCAAATCGGTTATTGAAGATATGTCGAAATATATTCTTGAAAACGAACCGAATATAAAAGGTTTTTCTGCTCGGAATATTTGGACAATGAAACAATTTTACGAAATGTATGCTTACTTGGGTGAAAAACTGCCAACACTGTTGGCAGAAATTGGCTGGAGCCATAACAGGCGGATAATGAGCTTAAAAACACCCGAAGAAAGAGAGTTTTACCTAAAACTTTGTGCCGAAAATAATTATAGTTTTCGTGAGTTGGAACGCCTGATTAACACAGGAACTTTTGAACGAACAATGTTGGCAAATAAAAAAATGCCCGAAATTGTCAAACAACTACCTCAAAATGTAGAAAATATATTTAAAGACAGCTACATCTTTGATTTTTTAGATTTGCCCGTGCCTCACTCCGAAAAAGATTTACAAACTGCCCTTGCGAGTTCATTGAAAGATTTTATTTTGGAACTCGGCAAAGGATTTTCTTTTATCGGGCAGGAATACCGTGTGCAAGTGGGTAATGACGATTTTTATATCGATTTGCTTTTCTTTCACCGCCAATTGCAATGCTTGGTGGCACTTGAATTAAAAACCGAAAAGTTTAAACCCGAGCATCTCGGACAATTGGAATTTTATCTTGAGGCCTTAGATCGCGATGTAAAACTGCCCAACGAAAACCCGAGCATTGGCATACTGCTTTGTCGCGAAAAAAATAACGAAGTGGTGGAATACGCACTAAGCCGAGCCCTTAGCCCTGCTTTGATTTCCGACTACGAAACCAAGCTTATACCAAAAGAATTGCTTCGCAAAAAACTCAATGAGTTTTACCAAATTTTGGAAAGTAAAAATGATAAAAATGAACAATTTTAATGTAGTAGTGAAATGAGTTGGAAAACAGTTAGATTAAAAAAGCTTTAAAACAATATCGGATGAAATTCGCCATCGCAGGTGTAAGTGCAAATTGCTGAACTGTCGTTTGTCGCTCCATTTGTAATAATCACACTCGTGCAAGAAAATGATTTAATAGTAAATAGTGAAATTATTGTAATGGAAATAAATATTTTTTTATACATAATTTATCTTTTTTTGAATTTTTTTTCATCATCTGAATTTGCTAAATAATTTTAATTTTTGCAATTTTAATTAAAATATTGTAAACTTATAGCGAGTTTAAAAGAGATTTCAAAAAGTGGATAAAATTATGAAAAAATATTTAGTAAAAGAAATATAAGAACAATAACTATACATAATCGTTAGGCACAAGCAAAACAGAGACACGAGAATGATAAATTTTCTACAAGAAAATAAAGAAATGGAAAGCCAACCGCACAAATTGCACATTTGGTTTTTTGCCGACCTGTCTGCGTGCATCGCACAGGCAGGCACACAGGCAAACGCAAAAAAACCAAAAGAGCAATTTCTTGACAACGCTCTCACAGAATTATAAACTGAAATAAAAGGAGTTAGAAAATTATATGTTTGAGCAAGTATTTAAAAATATTGATAATACTCTTTGGAAAGATGCAGGTTGTGGAAGTGAACTGGATTATGTAGAACAAACCTCGTGGATACTATTTCTGAAATATCTTGATGATTTAGAAAAAGACAAAGAAACAGCAGCACTCTTATCGGGAAAAACTTACGAAAAAATAATTGAGCCACAATTCCAATGGACTACTTGGGCAGCACCGAAACTCGACAATGCCCGCCTGCGGAACGGACAGGTAAAAATTGACCACAACGCAATGACTGGCGATGACCTTGTGGATTTTGTAAACGGTGAATTATTTCCATACTTGAAAAAGTTTAAAACCAATGCCGAAAGTGCCGACACGATTGAATACAAAATTGGTGAGATTTTTAGCGAACTAAAAAACAGAATACAAAGCGGTTACAATTTACGAGAAGTTGTAAACCTGATTGATGAACTGCGTTTTAGAACTCATAAAGAAAAGCACGAAATGAGCCATCTTTACGAGGGGAAAATTAAAAATATGGGAAATGCAGGGCGAAACGGTGGAGAATATTACACACCTCGCCCACTTATTAAAATCATTGTAAAAGTGGTTGCCCCAAAAATTGGCGAAACTATTTATGACGGTGCGGTTGGTTCTGCGGGTTTCTTGGTTGAAGCATTTGAATATCTGAACAACCCTTCGACAAGCTCAGGACAACGAAAAGGATTATCTACTTCTAAAATAAAAACATTGCAGAAAAAGACCTTTTACGGCAAAGAGAAAAAATCGCTTGCTTACATTATTGGTATTATGAATATGATTTTGCACGGTGTTGAAGCTCCAAATATTATTCATACAAATACACTTGCCGAAAATCTTGCC
>JAYEHX010000150.1:0-2598 GCA_034659735.1 Fidelibacterota bacterium
CCTTCCTTATTTGTTGTAAGATTATCGTCTGTTTTAATATTATTCCACTTATCTAATTCCAATCCGTATTCTTTAGGAACTTCTGATTTCTGTCCAATCGCCATTACAAGATTATCCAATTCCCAATTATATTCACTTCCTTCAATTGGAATTGGTCTTCTTCTTCCGCTCTTATCTTTTTCACCGAGTTCCATTTTTATACATTTTACTGTAATTGTATTTTCTGTTTTTCCATCCAAAATTTCAATAGGATTATTTAGATATTTAAAATTTACTCCTTCGTTTTCTGTTTCGGCAATTTCTTCTTCTGTTGCCGGCATCTGCTCACGAGAACGACGATAAATAATTGTCACATCAACATCTCGCCTCAACAAACTTCTCGCAACATCCATCGCAACATTTCCACCACCGACTATTCCAACTTTTTTTCCGACATCAATCTCTTCATCATTATTTATTTTCGCTAATAGTGAAAGCCCGTCAACTACATTTTTATGGTCATTTCCCGGCACTCGCATTTTCATTGCTCCAGAAGTACCAATTGCAATATAAACTGCATCAAATCCATTTTTCAATAAGTCATCAGGATATGTTATTTTTGAATTTGTCTCAATTTTCACACCGATATTTTCAATTTCTTTTATTTCATTATCCAAAATTTCTCTCGGTAATCTGTATTTTGGAATCGCAGTTCTCATCATTCCACCGGCTTTTGCGTCTGCTTCAAAAATTGTTACAGAATGTCCCTTAGTTCCCAAAAACCATCCAGCAGTCAAACCGGCAGGACCACTACCAATTATTGCAACTTTTTTTCCTGTATCCGGAGTAATTTTTAATTTATCTTTCCATCTTCCATTATCTTTTTCAGCTACAAATCTTTTCAATGCTCTTATCGAAATTGGATCTGTCACATCATTTCTTTTACAAGCAGTTTCACAAGGGTGAAAACATACTCGACCAAGCACTTCTACCAACGGCGAAATCTCTTTATTGACTTCATAAGCATCTTGATACTTCCCTTCGGCAATTAATTTTACATAATAAGCTGCATTTGTTCCGGCTGGACATGATCCTTTGCATGGTACCAAAACTTTTTCTCTTTCAACCTCGTCTTCCACATCAAATCTTCGCGACTCAACATCAAGCAGAGCATCGCTCGGACAAACTTCAACACAAGCCAAGCAAAATTTACATCCAGAGTCAGCAAGTGGTTTATCTTCGGCAGTTGCAATTACGGAATCTATTCCCCTGTTCGCAAATCCGAGAACTCCTGTCTCTCTCACTTCTTGACAGATATTTACACATCGTCCGCAGAGAATACATTTATTCATATCACGAACAATTAACGGCTCGTTATCTAAAATCGGTAAGTTCTTATCTTTTGGAGCATAATATGAAAGTAAATCTTTCACTCCAATATATTCAACAACCTTTTTCAATTGAGATGTAGGAGAAATGCCATCTGATAATTCGCTCATCGTTAACCAAAGAACATTTTTCCTCTGATTTTGCAACTTTTCTGTTTTGGTTTCAACCACCATTCCTTCATGAATTGGTGTATTGCAAGCAGTAGAAACTCCTCGCCTTCCCTCAATTTCTACAATACAAAGTCGGCAAGATGCTTCCTTTTTCAAATCAGGATGATAACATAAATTTGGAATATATATATCATTTTCAAGAGCAACTTCAAGAATTGTTTTATTCTCTTTTGCAGTTATTTTTTTATTATCAATTGTTAAATTTATCATTATTTTTCCCTGATATTTTATATAATTGAATCAAAATTACAAGCTCCATAACAGGCCTTGCATTTTATACATTTATCTTTATTAATATAAGCGACTTCACCTTTTTTCCACTCAAGTGCATCCGTCGGACAAGCTTTGAAACACAATCCGCATTTAGTACATTTTTCCGGAACCACAGTAAATTGAAGTAATTCTTCACACACTTTTGCTCTACATTTTTTCTCTTCAATATGCTCTTGGTACTCTTCAGGAAAATATTTTATAGTCGTCAAAACCGGGTTTGGTGCTGTCTGACCTAAACCACAAAGCGATGTCTCTTGAATAGTTGGTGACATTTCTTTCAAAAATTCTAAATCTTCTTGAGTTCCTTTTCCATCAGAGATCTTCTCCAATGTCTCGAGCATTCTTTTTAATCCCACTCTACAGGGAACACATTTTCCACAAGATTCTGCAACTGTAAACTTTAAAAAATATTTTGCAATATCAATCATACAAGTATCTTGATCCATAATAATCATTCCACCTGATCCCATAATTGCACCGGTTTTATTTATCGAAGCAAAATCAATCGGTGTTTCAATTAAACTCTCGGGCAAACATCCACCGGAAGGTCCACCAAGTTGAACAGCTTTAAATTTCTTTCTCTTATTTTTTAATCCGCCACCCGGTCCGTAAATCAATTCCTTAATTGTAGTTCCCATTGGCACTTCAACAAGTCCTGTATTTTTTATTTTTCCGGCAAGTGCAAATACTTTCGTTCCCGCACTATCTTTTGTCCCTTTTGATGCAAACCATTTACTTCCATTCATAATAATGTGTCGAATATTTGCAAGTGTTTCAACATTATTAA
>JAYEHX010000151.1:0-2442 GCA_034659735.1 Fidelibacterota bacterium
ACTTATTTTAAATTGGGAAATATTGAAGTTGCAAAAATTGCTGATATTGCAAATCGGGTTTCACTATGCAATATTTCTGAAGAGAAAAAAGTAAATTTTCATATAGGAAATCCACTTGACAATTCTGTTCTAAATGGGAAACATATTGATTTGATACTTAATGGTAACTCTACAGAAATAAATATAGAAACAAAAGATTTTATAAGAAACTCAATTCTAACTTCTGTAAAATATGCTCCTCGTGGCGGATATTCGTCAACCAATATTCAGACATTCCAAAAATTAATTCAAAAAAATATTTATGAAAAAGATGATAAAAAATACAAATATAATTTAGGCGAAAAAAACGATAGAGAACTTATTTTCGCCAGTGGCGGTCAATATGAAAATTTGCGAACACTTCTTTTTGGATTGAATAAATATCTAAAACACGAAAGAGCACATATTATATATTATGGTAAAATTTTTAATAATAACATTTTAAATTACGATAATTTAAACTTCACAATTATAAATAAAAATGAAAACAAAATCATTTCGCATTTGAGAAAAATCATATTAAAAAAGAATGAACCGAATTTTATTATATTAGAAAAAACAATGTCGAAAAATATATTAAAATCATTAAAAGATTTATCTGACGAATTCCCAATATTTTTTATAGAAATAAATGATTCACTTGGTTCAAATTCTTTGGTATCATTTCCAGAATTGAGACAAAATTTAATCAGATTTTTATTACCGAATATATTTAATTCAAAATATAAAAATATCGCCATTTCAATCGTTGTTGGAAATTCATCTTACATAAATTTATTGGAAAATATACATTTTCAACTCAAAGGAACTCCAGCAAATACAGAGATGAAATTGCTTGAATTCTTGATGACAAATAATAAAAAAGGTGAAACATCTTTTGATAAAAATTCTGAAAAAAATATAATAAATGATTTTTTTAAAAACATTGATAATTCAAACTGGCTTGAACAATTGAAATATAAATTTTTAAAATCATTTATTAATCACAATCCCGAGTTGGATATAAATAATTGTATCATCGTCAGCGGAGCTTCACGAACCGCACTCAGTTTACTCGGAAATTTGGAACAATTCAAGACAATCTTCACTTCCGACCTCAGTTGGACTTTGGAACATGTTTTTGAAGAAGTAATTTTCATTCCAACAAATGATGATTTTACGATTGATATTGACGAAATAAAAAATTATATTGAAAAACAATTAAAAATCAAAAAGCAAATTGCAGTTGCATTTAATAATCCACACAATGCTACAGGGAAAATAATTCCGGAATCCAAAATAAAAACATTAATTTCATGGTTATTACAAAATTCAATTTTCATAATAGACGATCTCGCATATAAAAATCTTGCTCCGAAAAATTCACTGCAAATTACAAAAACAATAAAACAAATCGCTATTGAATTATCCGATGAGAAAATAATAAATAAGAAAAAAATAGAAAAATTAATCACAGTGCAATCATTATCAAAAACAGATTGTTTTGCAGGTGCGAGATTATCAGTTGTGGAAATTATTGATAAAAAAATAAATAAAAAATTCACTGAAATGGTGAAAAAAATTCAGGATAATCATACCGCACTTTTATTCGCTTATCTTTTTTATAGAAATAGTAAATCAGATATTAATTCATTTTTTTTGGAGAGGAATAAATTGTTTTTTGAAAATATGAAAGCGATTCAAAAAGCAATAGAGGATATTTCTATTGAAAATAATCCCTTTGAAATTTCAATTGAAAAACCACAAGGAGCAATGTATCCGATATTGACAATTAAGAATTTGCCAGAATATATTTCAACTGAAAAATTGTCAAAAAAATTATCGAAAAATGGAATTGGAATAGTGCCTTTCTCAATCTATGCAAGAACAAACTCAACAAAAGCAAAATCATTCAGAATTACAATTGGTGGTTCGGCTACCTTAGATCAATTGTATAATAAAACTAAAATATTGATAAGTAATTTAACGAAGAATATTCAAAATTTTGTTTAAAAATTATAATTAATAATAAACAAGAAATGCCATATTAATTCCTAATCTTTACTTCATCATTCAATATTCCGTGTTGATTATTGGATATTCGATTTTTAATCAATATTCCGTGTTGATTATTGGATATTAGATTTTTTATCAATATAGAATATCCAACACGGAATTCTCAAGTATCAAGTTTCAAATTTCCAATTTCAATTATTCAATTACTCGTTAGTATTTTTTTTTCTGTATCAATACTCTTAAATAAAATAGAAATCAATTCCTAATCTTTACTTCATCATTCAATATTCCGTGTTGATTATTGGATATTAGATTTTTTATCAATATAGAATATCCAACACGGAATTCTCAAGTATCAAGTTTCAAATTTCCAATTTCAATTATTCAATTACTCGTTAGTATTTTTTT
>JAYEHX010000151.1:2542-11133 GCA_034659735.1 Fidelibacterota bacterium
AATTTCCAAATCTTTCCCAACTTTAATAAATGCTTTTACAGCTTTATCAATTTCTGATTCTGAATGCCCTGCTGACAACTGAACTCGGATTCGTGCTTTACCTTTAGGCACGACAGGATAGACAAAACCTATTACATAAATCCCCTCTTTTAAAAGCATATCCGCCATTTTTATTGCTGTCACTTCGTCATAGAGCATGACCGGAACAATCGCAGTATCACCATTTACAATATCAAATCCGGCATCTTCCATCTGTCTTCTAAAATTACTCGCATTCTGTTTTACCGTTTTTATCAATTCAGTCGATTCGTTCAACATATCCATTACTTTCAAAGTTGCACCAACAACAGCCGGAGCCAAAGTATTAGAGAATAAATATGGTCTTGACCGTTGTCGCAACATCTCGATTATCTCCTTTCTGCCAGAAGTACAACCGCCCGATGCTCCACCAAGTGCCTTCCCAAATGTAGTTGTAATAATATCAATTCGCCCAATTACGCCATTATATTCAGCAGTTCCTCGTCCGGTTTTTCCGATATATCCTGTAGCATGAGAATCGTCAACCATCACGAGCGAATCATATTTTTCAGCCAAATCGCAAATCTTATCAAGCTTCGCAATATCGCCATCCATTGAGAATACTCCATCGGTCACAACCATTCTATACTTCGCGGATTGTGCTTTTTTTAAACTCTCTTCCAACTCCGCCATATCAGAATGTTTGTAACGAAATCGTTGTGCCTTACAAAGTCGAACTCCATCAATAATTGAAGCATGATTTAATTCATCTGAAATTATCGCGGATTCCTTATCTAAAAGCGGTTCGAAAACACCACCATTTGCATCAAAACATGCGGCATATAAAATCGTATCTTCTGTTCCGAGAAATTCACTTATCTTATTTTCAAGTTGCTTGTGAATATCTTGCGTTCCACAAATAAATCTTACCGAAGACAGTCCATAACCACGATCATCCATCACATCTTTTGATGCTTGAATAACCTCATTATTATTTGCCAATCCCAAATAATTATTGGAACAAAAATTCAAAACCTTCTCCCCTGTCGAGATTGTTATCTCCGAACTCTGAGAAGAATTTAAAATCCTTTCATCTTTGAATAAACCATTTTTTTTCAAATCAATAAATGTTTCTTGAAAATCTTTCTTCATTTTTCCAAACATATTTTTCTCCTCTATTTTTCTTTATAAACACCAAGAATTTCACCAAAATAAACTGAGTGGAAATCGCCTGTTTTATAATACCTGTTAATAATTGCATTATCCAATTCGCTATTTATTATATCATTTTTATTCACGATTTTACATTCATAATGTATCGGACACTCTTTAATGTACGGAACCGAAACTAACTCTGATTTCCCAAGAGTAAAATTACACTCTTTAATTTTATCAATATCTCGTCCGGATTTTACTCCACAAATTGCAACCTCTTTTTTCATATTTTCTGTTGGCACATTCACAATAAATTCCGGCAATTCTTCAATGAGTTTGAAAGAATATCGAGATGGCCGAACCAAAACTGTAAAAATTGATTTATGCCAAATAACACCAATAGTTCCCCAACCTATCGTCATTGGATTCCCACTTTTCCCGGATGATAATATCAAACCGTTTCCATACAGATGTTTCAAAGTCACAGGCAGTTCAGAAAACTCATCTATTTTTTTAAACAAAACCATACTCCTTAATTTTACAAAAATTAATTTAATTAAAAATAACACATTTTTTCCAATTTATCAAATAAAATTATTGGAATTTGGAATTTTTCATTATATATTTGGGTGTTTCTTGAAAGAGATTTTGGAGAGGTGGCCGAGCTGGCTGAAGGCGGTTGCCTGCTAAGCAATTGTACGGGTTTAAGCCTGTACCCCGGGTTCGAATCCCGGCCTCTCCGCTTTTTTAATTTTAACAAAAATGCCATATCTCCAAGATATGACATTTTTTCATATACTACTTTTTTATTATTTATTAACTTTCTCTATCTCATAATTAGAGCTAAATATTCTCTGCGTCTTTGTGTCTCCGCGGTAGAGTCAACTTATCTCATCGGTATAAATATTCTATTCCAACGAATTTTACTTAAAAATTTCCCCTCTTTATTCCAAGACATCCAGCGAACTAACGGTTTTCCTAAAATATATTTCTGTGGAACGAATCCCCAAAATCTACTATCCGCACTATTATCTCGGTTATCGCCCATCATGAAATAGTAATTCTGCTTCACAACATATTCAGATAATAAAACATCATCTAAATAATATTTTCCTGCTTTTTCTTTAATATCTTTCAAATATCCGTATGGACCGGATTGCAAATCTCTGCTAAATGCATGCTCTTTATCCATATATGCAACATAAGCAATAATTTGCAATTGTGTAGTTTCTGCATTTAAAGTATCGCCTTTTTTTGGTATATAAATTGCTTTATATTGATCTTTATTTCCATTTCCATAAGGAAAAATTCTTCTCTCTTGATATTTTTTTGACAGAATATTATCATAAGGAATAATCGATTTTTCAGGATCCTCAAATCTTTCACCATTAATAAAAAGCTTTTTATCAATAATTTCCAAAGAATCACCTGAAGCACCAACACATCGTTTTACATAATTTGTCCAAGGATCGTGTGGATATTCAAAAATAACTATATCACCTGACTTCGGGTTTCCAAATGTCGGTATTGTAATATGTGGAATAAAAAATCCTTTTCTTGTGAATGGAATTCCAAACCAATCAGGAGTTCTAATTCCATAAGCGACCTGATTTCCCAATACAAAATCTCCAATTTTAATTGTATTTTTCATAGAACCCGTTGGGATTAAATATGCACATACTAATCCGGAACGAATAAAAAATACTGCAATGAAAATCCAAGCCCAAGATTTTATTTCGTATATCATTCTCTCTTTTTTACTATCTCTAAATGATGGAATAGTTTTGTCTTTTGATTTATCTCTCTTCTTTATAAAACTCGAATAAATCCAATAAACTAAAATAGCACCTTCAATTAGAAACACAATAAATTTTCCCATAATTTTCCTTTTTAATTAATTATTATCATTTTTAATTTTCCTAAACTTTAAAATTCTATATCTAAACCATTAAACGCATAAAAAAATTCAATTTAAATGTATTAGTTCTCTCATGCATATTTCACTAAAAATCTCCACCAAGCGAAAGTAAATATCTTGGTTGAGAAAATCCCAATCCATCATATTCCCAAGCAGTATCTAATCGTAATAAAAAATATCCGAGAAATATTCTGATACCGAATCCGGTTGACATTATTAAATCTTCGTGTTCATTTCCAAAAGGCGAAAGTTTATTTTCAACGAGAGGGTCAAAATCTCCATCCCAAGCAGAACCAACATCTCCAAAAATTGCACCTCTAACTTGAAATAATGTCAAAGGCAGAGGAAATCCAAATTTTGCATATTCTAAAAATGGAAAACGAAATTCAAAATTTGCAAGAAAATATCTTGAGCCATATTTTTCAAAAAATCTCACTCCACGAACCGGTGTAATATATTTTGTCAAGTAATACATTGATAAATTGTCGGCAAAATTTGAACTTCCACTACCAAATATTGGTGCTTCCGTATTGTATCGATAATTAAGCCAATTTCCAACTCCGCCTAACATAAAAATCTGCGGTGTCGCTCCCCAAGATTCTCCTGCAGTAAATCTAAGTGCAAAATGGTAATTAAAATTTATTTTCATGTATTTTCTATAATCTACAGTGACCGATTGATATCCAGGTGCATCATTCCCAAACTTCGGCATCAATTCTAATTGAACACGATATCTTGTCCCATCCATTGGCGCTGTATAACTGAACATCGTATTATCCTTGACAAAAGCTAATGAGGTAATTGCCATATAAACAGATTCATATAATTCAACCCGCCGGTCTAAAATTTCTCTTGATACATTTAAAAATGTAGAATTCGATTCAATTCTAAAAAACTTATTAAATGGATAATCTACATAAAAAGATCCGCCATTATTTGAATATCTTATAGGAATTCCGGCCCATGAACTATCTTCAGGAAAATAATAATATGTTAAATATTGGTCCGATTGATTAGAATATGTTGCACCATAGTTCATTCTATTTTTTAGATATAAGTATGAAACAGAATAATCAGTATTCTTCAAATCAATATATAAATCCGTGCCAATAAAAATATTATGGTCCCCAAGCACATCACTGAATAAAAAAACCGCCTGTCCTTGGAATCCATAAAAAGTAGAATATGCAAATTGATTATTCACCAAATCAACTGAAAATTTTGTTCTATATTTATTCGTTTTGTATTCACCGCTTTTTGTCATAATCTTAGAGGAATCTAATGCAACAACAGAATCTGGTAACGAATAACCGAGATTTCCTCTCATCATACTTGGAACAAAAATATAATCTTGAAACTTATAATTCTCTTTTTCAGCAACAGATTCTGTAACGGTAAATAAATTGGTTTTTGTTGTATCTGATTTTTTAATTTTATCAACAATTGTATTTGATTGCCTCAATTGATCTCTGCGAAATTTTGTTAATTCTAATTTCTTTTTTGGTAGTGCAAAAGGCGAACTCATTTTATAAACATCCCACCCACCATTTTTAAATGCAGACATTACTAACGAATTACCGTTTTTGTCAAGATTCAGATGAAAAATTCCGCCTGTAATATTTGTCACCGGATATGCAATAGAATCTGTTTTTCTCACATAAATATTCTCAATTCCATTAGCATCGGAGGTAAAAATTATTCCTCTATTTTCAGGATCATAAAATGGATAATCTTCATCACAATCTGTATTTGTTAATTGTGTTTCTTTCATTTTTCCTAAATCATATTCAAATAAATCTTTTTGATATGGATGTCGCAATTCAATATTTTCGCTTTTTCTATTTTCTTCTGATACATAAATAATTTTCTTGCCACTTTTATTCCATTGTGGATTGCTGTCACTATTTTTATCTTTTGTAATATTTACTAATTTTCTCTTTCTAATATCATAAATAAAAATATCGCTTTGAACTCCATCGTGTCCGGTAAATGCTACAATATTTTTGTTTTTCGGATTCCAAGCAACTGAATAAATTCCTTTTAAACTTTTTATTTTAATAAATTTCTGTTTTCCACTTTCAATATCAATAATTACTAATGCATCAAATTCTCCAGTTTTAGTTGCAATAATAATTTTCTTTGAATTAGGTGACCAAGAGATTCCCGGAGTCACCCATTTTAACTCTTCTAAATCTGCTTTTTTCTGACCCGATAATATTTTTTTAACATCAGAACCATCTTGCGAATCCATAACAAAAATATCTGCATATCCATTTCGATCACTCATAAATGCAATCTTTTCTCCAGATGGTGAAATTGCCGGTGCTACATTTTGGGCAGTTTTTAATTCGATATGATCTGTTAATTGAATTGCAATTTTATCAATATCATCTGTTAATCTTACATCCGACCAATACTCTTTTTTTAAATATTTTGCCCATTTTTTATCAAATTTTTTCTGTTCAACTTTAAATGTCTTTTCTATCGCTTTTTTTATATTGCCGGTGCTTTTCAAAGTATGATAATATTCTGTTATTTTTTCCTTCCCATAAACATCATTAACAAATTTCAATATAGATTGTCCTGCTTTATAAACATAATATCCGGAGATGTAATCTATTGGTGGAATCTGTCCGTTTAATGTTAAATCTCGCATAAACATGTCGCTCTTAACATCCCATCTAACTGATTCAAATTCTGCCGAACCTTCTGCAAGCCACAATGGAATCTGTAATTTTATATGTCCGGAAACCAATGATTGAACCGAACCACCATAATACATATCATTCATTACCGAATGGATAAGCTCATGGTGAAGTGTATGCCGAAAATCTTCATAGGAACCTGTAAACGGCAAAGTTACACGATTTTTATATAATTCCGTAAATCCACCAACACCTTCAGGCAAACTACCCCTCGTAGTGTTGGTCTGTTGAAAATCATTGTGACTGTTATAAACTATTATTGCATATCTTTTCTGCAAGGGCCAGTCAAATAAATCTTTTATTGCAAGATAAGATTTTTCCGCATGGGTTGCTGTGTAAGTTGCGATATCTTTATTGTTTTCACTGTAATAAATATCAAAATGATTACTCTGAATATATCGCCATTCGAATTGCTTGTACTGAACTTTATTTTTCCCAAATTGTCCAAATGAATTTGATACAATCATAAAGATCATTAGTAATATTATTTGTATTTTATTTTTTCTCATTATTTTCCCTGTATTAATAATATTTATTACGATTTAAGTGTGTATGTGGTTCCATCTTTTCTATCAACAAGTTCAATTTTTTCTTTCAATAACTCATCACGAATTTCGTCTGCTTTTTTCCAATTTTTATTTTCCCTCGCTTCATTTCTCTCTTCGATTTTTTGAAGAATATATTTCTCGTCAACTACTTTTTCTTTCTTTGAATTATAAAAAATTACACCTAAAACATTATCAATTTTTTCTAATGCAGAAATAATATTCTCTTTATCTGTCGCTGTGATTTTATTCTCAGTTTTATATTTATTCACAAATTTTATGAATTCAAAAATAGATGCAATCGCAGGAGAAATATTCAAATCATCATCCATCGAATCTTCAAATTTACTTAACATCTCTTGAATGGCTTTTGAAATTTCCTTACTCTCTTTTCCATCATTTTTCACTAAATTAATTTCAGCAATAAAATCGTCGAGTCGTTTTAATGTCTTCTCTGCAGAATCGAGTTGGTCCAAACTAAAATTTAATTTCCTACGATAATTGATTGAAATTAATACAAAACGAATTGCTCTTGCTGAATATCCTTTTTCCATCAATTCATTAATGTAAATAATATTTCCAAGTGACTTGCTCATCTTTGTATTTTTCAATCCAAGATATTCACAATGCATCCAATAGTTAACAAATTTTTTCCCGTTTGCTGCTTCACTTTGAGCAATTTCATTTTCGTGATGTGGAAAAATTAAATCTACTCCGCCTGTATGAATATCAAATGTCTCGCCAAGATATTTTGTTGACATTGCCGAACATTCAATATGCCAACCCGGTCGTCCTTTGCCAATTTCCGTATCCCAAAAAATATCTCCATCTTCAGGTTTATATCCTTTCCATAGTGCAAAATCATAGACGGAATCTTTATCATATTCATCTGTTTCCACTCTTTCGCCTTTTTTCATTTGGTCTCTATCCAAGTTCTGCAACTTTCCATAATCTGAAAATTTACTGATATTAAAAAATATACTTCCATCATCTGTTTTATATGCAACTCCATTGTCAAGAAGTTTTTTTACCATTTCAACCATATCTTGAATATGTTCAGTTGCCTGTGGAAATATTTCCGCTTTTTGTATATTCAATGTATCCAAATCATCGAAAAATATATCTCTATATTTATTTGTATATTCCTGCAATGAGATATTTTCTGAAGAACATTTTTTAATTATTTTATCATCAATATCCGTAATATTCATAACTTGTGTGACTTTGTATCCTTTGAATTTTAAATATCTTTTCAGAATATCCGAAAAAATAAATGAACGATAATTGCCAATATGAGCATAGTTATAAACTGTCGGACCACAGGAATACATTCTCACTTCATCTTCATGAATCGATTTAAAAATTTCTTTTTTCCTTGTAAGTGTATTGTATATTTTCATTTTTTTCTTTTATAATTCCTCTATTATTTTTTCAATTTATCTTCAATTATTTTCTCAACCAATTCAGAAAAATCCATTCCTGCATACCGTACTGCCTTTGGCAATAAACTCGAATCTGTCATTCCCGGCAAAGTATTTGCTTCTAAACAAAATGCCTCATTTTTATCATTTAAACGAAAATCTATTCTGCCATAGTTTTTCATTCCGAGAATATCCCAAACTTTTTTCGCATCTGATTTGATTTTTTCAGTCACCTGTTCACCTATTTCCGGAGCAAGAATATAATCATTCATTCCATGCCCGTATTTACTTTCATAATCATATATTCCACTCTTAGATACAATTTCAATTAATGGATATGATTTATTTGCAACTATCGAAGCAGTAATTTCTCTACCCGGAATAAATTCTTCTATAATATATTCATCAGAATATTTTAATGCAAGTTTCGTCTCTTCTAATATATTTTTCTTCTCTTTCACTATCGATAATCCAACAGAAGAGCCACCTGTATTTGGTTTGATAACTAAAGGAAATGGAATTGAAGATAATTCAATAGGGGAATCATATAATGCAAAAGTAGGTGTTATAACTCCCACCGATTCTATTATTTTTTTCGTTCTAAATTTATCCATTGCAATTGATGATGCCATATATCCCGAACCGGTAAATGGAATTTTTGCCATTTCTAAAACCGCAGAAATAATTCCATTTTCACCATTTCCACCATGCAGTGTATTAAATACAATATCAAATTTTTCGCTCTTTATCCAATCAATTTGTTTTAAAAAATACTGGTCGTTTAATTTTACTAATTCTTCAAAATTTTGATTTTCAATAGATACTGAAT
>JAYEHX010000152.1:0-2568 GCA_034659735.1 Fidelibacterota bacterium
ATTTATGGAATCAATCATAAACACATTAACATCAAATTCAATTTTTATCGTTATTTTAGTTATACTTGCGATAGTTTTAATATTCTCAATTATAAAAAGAGTATTTAAATTATTGGTTCCCATATTGATAATAATCGGATTATATGCCGGATATCTCTATATGACGGGGCAGAAAATTCCTACTACAACAGATGATATTATCGATCATAGTAAGAAACAAATTGAGAAGATTAAAGATGAAGGTGGAAAATTATTAGATGAACAAGTGAAAAATAAATTAAAGAAAAAATAAATTACTAAATATTATCTTTAATTATTTCACTTTGTAATTTCTTCCGGCTTCCATAAATGCTTTTATGTTTTCAATTGGTGTATCTTGTGGCAAATCACATCCAGTAGATAAAACAAAATTTGGGACGACATTCATACTTTCAAGAAGTGATGCCGTTTCTTTTTTAACTTCATTCGGAGTTCCGGTTAGAATCGTTCCCGTCGGATTAATATTTCCAAGAATAGTCATTTCCTCTGGAATATGTTTCACAACAGCAGGAAGGTCCACACCGACTTCCGCAGAATCTAAACTCAAAATATCCACGCCGGTTTGTCCCATTGCATCTACCAAAGGCATAGTATTTCCACAAACATGATACATTGTTGTCACATCGGTATATTTTAAACTCTCTGTTATGAATTTTACAAATTTTGCAGAAAATTGTTGAAATTGGTTAGGTCCCAGCAAGACACCAGTTGGTTCTAAAATGCAAACGATATTCACACCGGCAGAAATTAATAGATGAATATATTGTTGAATTCTTTTGGTTGCAATTTCACATATTCGTTCTAAATATTCTTCATCTACCATCGTTGCCATCGCAGCTTCTTCGGCCCCTATCATAAGTGCAGAAAGTGAATATGGTCCGGCTACAAATGCACCTCTCATAATATTTGGCGGTAATCCGAGTTCCATAGTTTTCACAGTTTCTACATATCCGAGAAGTCGTGTGTCATGGGCAATATTTACCTTTTCTAATTTTGAAATTTTAACATCATCAAAATCTTCTTTCATGACCGTTGCACTATCCTCCTGCGGAAAAAGTGTATAACAACCAATTGCATTTGCTTCAACAGAAAGATCCATGAGTGGAAAAATAATATCCGGCGAAAAGACATTAGATATTGCTTTTAAAATTTTAAAATGTTCGTGATAATTTTGTTGAGCAAGTTTCATGGTAGTTCCGGTAAAATTCAATCCTGGAGCACCAAGCAACGGAGCGATTAATCGTCTATTTTCTTTTTTTGCTTTTGAAAGATTTTTTGTAAAAATATTATTTTTCATAAATATTCCGATTATTATATTTAATAATTTAATTAGAAATATTCAAAAAACAAAATAAAATATAGAAACAAACTCTTTTCAAAATAATTGTAATTTAAACAAAAATTCATTATATTTAATTCTTGAAAGTATATGAAATAAGAGTGGAAAATAATGGAAGTATTAAAAACGGTTATCAATAAAGTCAACAGTTATGTTTGGGGCTGGCCTGAAGTTATGCCTTTAATGATAATAATTTTACTTGGAACGGGAATTTATATTACATTTAGAATGAGATGGATTCAACTTTTTAAATTGAAACATGCAATTAATGTTATTCGCGGAAAATATGATAATGAAGAAGATGAAGGAGATATAAATTATTTTCAAGCATTAAGTGCGGCACTTTCTGCAACTGTCGGAATTGGAAATATTGCCGGAGTTGCAACCGCCATTCATTATGGCGGACCGGGTGCATTATTTTGGATGTGGGTAACTGCAATTTTTGGAATGGCTATAAAATTCACAGAGGCAACACTTTCAGTAAAATATAGACATGTTCACAAAGATGGAACTATCAGCGGTGGACCGATGTATTATATTGAAAAAGGTTTAGGAAAAAAATGGAAACCACTTGCAATCGCATTTGCATTTTTCGCTATGATTGCATCTTTTGGAATCGGCAATTCTATTCAAGCATTCACTGTTTCAGATCAATTTTTAAGCGAAGGAAAACTTTTTTTAGATTCAAGTAATTGGTTAATAAATCCTATTTCGTTTGTTGGTTTACAGGTTGAACCGATTAGAATAATTGTCGGTGCCGTTTTGGCTACACTACTCGCAATGGTAATTCTTGGTGGGATAAAACGAATTGGAAGGGTCACTTCTAAATTGGCTCCAGGAATGGCTGCAATGTATATAATAGCAACTTTTTTAATTTTAATTTTTAATTATAATGAAATTCTTCCAACTTTTAAGACAATATTTTCACAAGCATTTTCTCCAAAAGCTGAGTTGGTTGGTCTTGCCGGTGGTGGATTTTTGCTGTTTTTGAATACGATGCTTTGGGGAGTTAGAAGAGGACTATTTTCAAACGAAGCGGGAATGGGAAGTGCACCAATTGCTCATGCGGCAGCAAAGACAAAAGAACCAGTTCGTGAAGGAACCGTTGCAATGCTTGGTCCATTGATTGACACTTTGATAATTTGTTCACTTACGGGATTAGCAATTATTTCCACAGGAGCATATAACAG
>JAYEHX010000153.1:0-11026 GCA_034659735.1 Fidelibacterota bacterium
CTTGTTCTATTTTGAATTGTGTTTGCAATTGTAGCGATATAATCTACCTCAAGATGCAATTTCTCAAAATCCCAATCGCCACCATAATTTTCATAAATTCCACTCAACAGCATTTCTCCCGGGAAACTCATTCCATCTTTACCAAAACTTATAGAATTTGAAACACGATAACCACTAATTTTTCCCGGTTCAAATTCTAACCCGTTAATATTTGTTGCAATTGGTCTATATGTTCCGAGTGTATCATTTTTATATAAACCAATAGTATCTTCACTTTGTGAAATATATTCAGCTTTGAATTTCATAAAATCGCCAAAGATTTGTTGAGCACCAATTTTATATCCTTCAACAAGAATTCTATCATAATTATCTTCTTTTTTGAATAGATAAGAGATAAAATTATCAATATCCGCAGTTCTCCAATTATCAAAATGTTTTGTATCATGATATAAATTGAAATAAACAGTGGAATTATCATTTTTCATGAAATTATATCTTACAATTCCATTTGCTTCCCACTCTTTCATGCCAAAAGCATATCCAATTGTGCCACCTAAATCCAAGCCGTCTAAATTACCAACACCATTTTGCATATCTCCAATTTGCAAATAGAATCCTTCTTGACGGTTAAAAGAAAAGCCCGGACTATATTTTATAAATGGATGTTTCTCACTAAATGTATGTGAAATATTATTATTTTTGTCATCTCCAATATGAATTCTGTGTTTATGTCCACGGTCAAAATTAAATTTTGGAACTTTTGCATAATTGCCTTTTATTCGTGCCTCAACAATATCACCTTGCACATCGGTATTATTTGATTTGTCAACTTTTCCACCGAAATTTTTCAATTCTCCATTAATCACGGCAGTGCTATCAATAACAATATCTCCACCATAAACTGTGATTTTTCCATAAACCACTCCCGCAATATTTACATCGCCAACAAATATTTTTAAATGTACATTTGATTTTAAAGTATCGTTAATTGCAATTGAATAATCTTCAAATTTTTCATTTATTATAACTTCATCTTGTGCCATTGCGATTGTGCCGATTATCAAAAGTGTTAGTAATATTTTTCTAAATAATTTCATTTTTTGTTCTCCAAATATATTCTGTTTTTATACTTTAATAAGATTTTCAAATTATCTATTTTTTTATTTTCTTAATAATTATATCACCATTGTAAACTTTTAATTTTACCATATTAGTTCCTTTATTGATTTTTCCTTTTCCAATAGTTTCTCGCGGGTTTTTTGAAATATCAATATCAAAATCGGAGATAATATCTGATCCAAAACCTTCCGCAGTAGCATCAATTCTACAACTGACAGTTTCAGCAATTCTCAATTTTATAGAACCGTTTTTTGTTTTCAAAACAATCGAATTATTCTTGCTGGTATTCATCTTGCCTGCCGATAAATTTATATCTCCAGACAAAGTTTCAGCATTAATAGAGCCGGAAATCGTTTCTATATTTATATCTCCACCCATAGTTCTCATTTTTGTATTACCAAGTATTTTTGTTCCTTTTACATTTCCACCTGAAGTTTCTGCATGAACATTGCCGAGAACATCCTCAATAAGAATATCACCACCTTTTGTTTCGACAGATAAACCACCGATAGTTTTCATAGCTACAATATCGCCACCAAAAGTTATTAAACTTATTCCTTTACCCGCGAAATCATTTAATCCAATATCGCCACCATAGCTTTTCGCGTGCAAGTGACCTTTTATTGATTCGAGTGAAATATCGCCACCCATTGTTTTTAAATTTCCCGTTCCAACAAGATTTTTGCACTCAATATCTCCGCCGGCAGTATAGAGATTTATATTTCCTTCTAAATTGAATGAATTTATACCGCCACCTTTTGTATCTATAGAAAATTTTCCGATTAGATTTTTTAGAATGGCATCGCCTGCCAGTGTTGACAAACGAATTTCACCATTGATATTATTGACATTCAAATCGCCACCATGAGTAGATAATACGATGTTTATATCCTTCGGAACATCTAAAATATACTTAATTGATTTTATATTATTTTTATAATGTCTTCTTTTGCTCGGGTTGTTTTTTAAGATATATCCAAATTTATCTTTTTCTAATTTCGTATGAATATCTTTCCATATTTCTGTTGCTTTTTCTTTTGAATGTTTGTCAATCTCTACTTTTTCTGTAAAACGGATTTCTTGTTTATCTGTTCCTTTTATTAAAATATCTCCATATAATCCATTTGAACTTAATTGTGTTGGTAATTTTGAGATTGATATTTTGCTGTCTGTTAGGAATAAATAATTACCGTTTTTTTTAATTACTTTAGTTCCTTGAGCGAAAACAAAGCTAAATAAAAATATAAATACTATTAATTTTTTCATTACGAATTCTCCTATTTTTTCTTTATTTGAATTCCCGAGTCGCCATAATATTTCTTAATCATAGCTTTTACACCCTCGGCGTCATCATTTTTTGCTACGGATTTTAATGCTGTTTGCACTTCAATATTATTGTCATTCCCCAATATCTGAATTGCTTCCATTCTTATTGCAGGGCTACTTTCATTCTGCAATACAAAAATACATGTAGTCCGTATTTTATTATTTAGATTATAATTTTTCAATGCTCGTAATGCTTTTAGACGAACACCGGGGTTTTCATCTTTTGTCACTGAATGAATCAAAGCATCTAAAACTACATTATCGCCTGATGAAATTCCTTCCATAATTTTTGCAGAGTGCAACCTCGTTCCGGGATTATTTGATTTTACAAGTGCAAAAGCGAGAAGTTTTTGTATATTAGGATCGCATCTGTTTCCTTCAATTTTTGCTCCGTCACTCCAAGAAACATCAAAAGATACATCGTTAGTTGCATTGGAAACTTCTCTGATTTTTATGTTATTCAATCTGTCATTATTAATAATTTCTTGAACATTTTGTGCTGTTAGTTTTGTATTCATCTCTTGAGAATTCTGTAATAAAAATTTTCCAACTAAAATACCAATAACTAAAGTACCGGCAACGGAAGCGATTTGTGAAACAACTCTATTCGACCAAAAGTTGAATTTTTCCTTTGGTTGACCGATTATCATCTCTCGCTGAACTTCTCTCATTATACCATTATGCAGTTTAGAAATTCTATCTTCATCTAATTTTGGTTCAGGAATATTTTCATAATTTTGTGAGAAAAACATCTCATCTTCCCATAAAAGTGAACAATCGATACATTCATTTTTATGCTCTTCCATTTTTTCCATAATATTGCTTGGGATTTCCGCAATATCATAATTTAATAAAATGTCTTGAAATTTTTTACACTTCATAATGCCACCTTTATATTCATTTTTTCTCTATATGGTTTTAATAATATTCTCAATTTTTCATTTGCTCGGAATAGGTATTTTTTAACAGTTCCGGAATGCAAATCTAAAATTGATGCGATTTCTTTAATTTTCAAATGCTGATTATATTTCATGATAAAAACAGTTTTCAACTTCTCTGGTAATTTATTCAATGAATCATTTAATATTTTCTGAAATGAATGGTCGTCAGTTTGTTCACTTGTTTTATCATCGGTAATTGTTAGATTTTTGTCATCATCATCATCGTTTGTTAAAAATTCATCATATTTTCTCGTTTTAATATGATTGAAAGCCGTATTCATCGTGATTCTATATAGCCAAGAATAAAATGATGACTTGAAATTAAAACTATCTATTTTGCGGAATATCGTAATGAAAACATTTTGAGCAATGTCTTCTGCATCCTGTTCATTTTTTGCAATCTTAATTGCTATCAAAAATACACGCTTTTCATAGTTTTTCACTATTTGCTCAAATGCCATCATATTCCCCGCTTGTGCTCTTTTCACTAATTTAATTTCTTCCATATTTCTCCATTCGTTTAGTTTGACAAGTCGATGATAAATAAAGTTGTCATTTTTTATATATCAAATTTATGAAATAAATATGGAAAATCAGAAATAAAAATGTTGCTTGATACTTGATACTTGATACTTGATGCTTAACACGAAAGATATAAAAAAAAATATCTCGCTCGCCTTGATTATAAAAAAATTGGTATAATAATATTTTTTCTGTATATCAATGTAAAGACAGACGGCCGTCTGTTTCAATGAGTTATCTTCCATCTCTATTCTTTGCGTCTTTGCGACTTAGCGAGATTTTTTTTCAAAAAACAAAAGAAAGAAAAAAAAATCCTACTAATAACAATAACTATAACAATAATTAATTCATTTGATTAATTAAAATAATTTATTAACTTATATGTTTGAAAAAATTAAAATAATAAAGGAGATATTAAAAATGAAGACAACAATAATACTGCATCACAATCCAAAATCATCTCAAACGGAAAAACATTACAAAGAGACAATGGAAAGCATAAACAATTTATTTAATGATAATTACGAAACAGTAATTTTGTCAACGGATAAAAATTCTGCAGAGAATCTTTTTTCTACTGATAATGTGAATATTCTTGAATATGATGAAAAGAATATTTCAGCAGGAATTAATGAAGCGATAAAAAATTCAAATGGTGAATATATTCTATATATTGACAATATTCAAAATCCTGTTTATCTGAAACAATCCTCATTAGATGCATTTTTATTATCAGCAGAGAGAAATCCGAATGCAGGATTATTTTACACAAGTTATGAATTGAAAGATGGCGATGAGATTAAGGAATTAAATTTATTACATCATCATCTTGGTCGAGTTCGTGATAATATGGATTATGGGAAAGTATTTTTCATTCCAAAAAAAGCAATAGAAAAAATCGGTGGTTTTGATGAGTCGGTAAAATATAATATTCTTTATGATTTGAGATTAAAAATTTCGGAGAATTATAAAATAATTAGAATTGCGAATAGATATAGCGGTTCATTTTATCAAGTAGAATCTGCCGGAAAAAAAGCAAATGTTTTCGACTATTTATTAGCCGGTAAAGATGTGCAACTCGAAGCGGAAAAGGTTGTGACTGAACATTTGAAAAGAATCGGTGCATATTTAGAACCGAATAAATATTTTCCAGTTAAAAATAAAGTCAAAGATATTTCAAGTTTAAAAGCATCAATAATTATTCCTGTTGGAAATCGTCCTGAATTTATTGGAACTGCAATTGATAGTGTTCTCGCACAAACTGTTCCCGAAATTGAAGTAATTGTTATGGTGAATGGTGGAGAAGATGATCCGACTGCGGATGTTGTAAGAAAATATATGCAAGGTGGAGAATATTTTGATTCAGATAAACCGGAAGTCAGATTATTCGTTTTGGATATAAATAATATTGGATTGTGTTTAAATCTTGGAGCAAAAAATGCAAAGGGAAAATATTATGTTCAGTTAGATTCTGATGATCAATTAAAACCTGATGCAGTAGAAAAAATTCTAAAGAAATATGAATCATCGCCGGAAGTCGGAATGGTAATCGGCTCTTATGAAATGTGGGAAAAACTTGGGAATGGAAAATTAAAACGAATGGAAGAAATCGGAGTTGTCACACACGATGAATGGACGGAAGAGAATGGTAGAAATAATTTAATGAGAATAAACGGAGCCGGAGCACCAAGATCAATTCCAATTACAGTAATAAAAGAGATGGGATATTTTAGTATAAATGACGATCCGTATGCAAGAAACTATGGTGAAGATTATGAGATGGTATCAAAAATTAGCGAACATTATAAGATTGGCAGAATATTTGATCCGATTTATGAAGTTATCAGACACTCAGGTGGAACGGATCATGCAATTGATCAAAACACGATTGATAGAAATGACAATGCAAAAGATTGGGTAAGAGAAGAAGCGATTAAGAGAAGACAAAAACTAAATTCATAAATATAATTTTAGGATTAATATGGAAAATAATTTTACATTGATTGGTGTTGACGGTGGTGCTACGAAGGTAAGTGCTTGGGAAATAAATGTTGATAAAGAGAATACAAAATTCACTTTATCGGATAATAATGTAATAAAAAAATATCATGATTATCCGAGTTTTATTGACAATTATAAACCTGTTGATATAAAAATTCAGTTAGATGAAATGTCTAAGCAGATAAATTTGACAGAGGAAGAAAAGCAACATGGAGAAGCATATTTAGATGCAGTTTCAGATGCGATAATTGAAATAGCAAAAAAATCAAATGCGAAGAAATTACTAATCGGAATCGGAATGCCCGGATTAAAAACAAAAGATAAGAGAGGAATTTCTGCACTTGCAAATGGTCCGAGATTGCCACAATATTCTGATTACATTGAAAAGAAATTGAAGCAAAATCAGATTGAATTGTTTGCTCCTATAGCTCATTTGGGAAGCGATGCGGATTATTGTGGTTTTGGTGAAGAATTTTCAGTTGACGGGAAATTTGCAAATGTTGAAAATAGTTACTACATCGGAGGCGGAACAGGAGTTGCCGATGTTTTAAAATTAAACGGAAAAGTTGTTCCATTTGACAATACGAAAAGTTGGTTAGCAAAGACCTGGGAAATGAAAAACACAAATGGTATATCCATGGAAAAGTATATTTCTGCAAGTGGAATTCAAACTATATATGGAAATTATGCAAATATTTCATTCAAAGAATTAACAGAAAAGGAAATTTATACACCACAGATAATCGAACTTGCACTCAATAATGATGTGAATGCAAAGAAGACAATTGCCGAAGTTGTCAAGGCAATTGCACTTTTGTTTTTTGAAAGAATTACGACAATATATTTTGGTTCGCAGGATATTTTTGATTTTGTAAATCCGAATAAAGAAAAATTAACAGCAAATCATGAATATAAAAATACACTTTTAGAATCAATAATTGTTGGTCAGCGACTTGGAGATTATTTGGAAGAATCAAAAGGGAAAGGTGTTTTTTGGGAATCTATAATTTCCGAACTTACAGAATTGTTTTTAAATTTTAAAATGACAGATGAGAAATTTAATAATCATTATATGATAAATAATAAATTTAATGAAGCGATAATTCAGATATCAAAATTGCGAGAAGCACCTGCAATTGGTGCCGGAATTGATGCTTATTTAAATGGAAAATGGAAAAAATAAATGGAAATACCAAAGTTAGTTAAAATAGAATTCAACGGTCATAGACGAGAATATTTTAAAAATCCCGAAGAATATCCGATACAAAAAAATGATTATTTAATTACTGAAACTGTAAAAGGAGAAGATATTGGGGTTGTAACTTCTATTTTAGATAATGATTTTACACCACATCTAATTTCTGAATATAAAATAATTAGAAAAGCAAATGATGGAGATATTCAAAAAAAACATTCCAATAAAAAACTTGAACAATCTGTAAAAAAGAAAACGATTAGTATAATAAAATATCGCAGGATAGATATGAAATTGACTGATGTAGAATATCAATTAGATCGTAAAAGATTAAGTTTTTTCTATACTGCGAGTAAACGAATAGATTTTCGAGAATTAGTAAAATTGCTTGCAAGTGAATTTAGAACTCGTATTGAGATGAGACAAATTGGTGTAAGAGATGAAACAAAAAGAATGGATATGATAGGACAGTGTGGATTGCAACTTTGTTGCGAAAAGCATTTAGACAATTTTAAACCGGTTGATATTAAGTTAGCAAGACGACAAAACTTACCAATGAATCCAACAAAACTTTCAGGATTATGTGGAAAGTTAAAATGTTGTATTAATTATGAAAAGGATTTTTATCAAACTGAATTGGAAAAATTTCCACCTATTGGTGAACAGATTATAAAAAATAAAGTAAAGGGACATGTCAGTAATATTAACATATTGTCAAATCAAATCACATGTGATTTTGATGATAATACTAGAGAATATTTGCGATTAGAAGAGGTCTTACCATTAACAAAAGATGCAAGAAATAAGGGACTCAGTAAATTACGAGATGTAATATCTGAAATATACGATGGCGACGAAAATGACCTAAAAAATATTGAAGATAATTAATGGATTGATTTAAATAAGTAATATCTTTTTTTAAATAAGTTGTGAGTAAATGTTTAGGAGTTTAGAGGTTTAGGAGTTTAGAAAATTAATTTTTTTGGAAACTCATTAATAAAAAATATATGATAACATTAGGCATTACAGGTGGAATTGGATCAGGAAAATCTACTGCGAGAGAGATATTTTCGGATTTGAATACTATAACATTAGATGCAGATTCAATTGCAAAACAATTATTAATTACTGACGATAAATTAAAGAAATTAATCAAAAAAGAATTTGGTAGTGAAATATATAATAATGGAAAATTAAATAAAAAACTGCTGGCGGATAGAGCATTTGACTCATCTGAAAATCAAAAAAAACTAAATGAAATTATTCATCCGATTGTAAGGCAATATATTCTTGATGAATTTAAAAGATATAGGAATAAAAATGAACTTATTGTGGTAGAAGCTTCTATGTTACTCGAAGCAAATATGCAGAATGATTTTGATTATATTCTCGTTATAACTGCCGATAAAAAAGCAAGATTAAAAAGAATAAAATCAAGAGCAATGAATCAAATTGCGATTGAAAATATAATAAAATTACAGATGCCGGAAGAAGAAAAAATCAAATATGCCGATTTTGTTATCAAGAATAATAAGTCAAAAGAACATTTGAACAAAGAGTGTAAATTAATAATTAAAAAATTGGAGAGCGAAAATGAAAATTAATAAACTTATATTAGTTTTGATGGTATTTGTTTTGATTAGTTGTGATATTGGATTATCAGACAAAATGAGAAAAGCACCATATGTAGTTGGCAATGGAGAAAAAACCGAGATGCTAATATTATGGCAATTATATCAAACAGATGATTGTGTATTGAGATATGGATTAGATACTAAATATTCAATGGGAAATGTTAAAACTGCCGAAATTGATACCAGCCATTTACATAAATATTTAGTTACTGATTTGCAACCGAATACAAAATATTATTATGATGTAAAACTCAATAATAAGAATTATTCCGGTTCATTTAAAACTGCACCGAAAGATGATTGCGAAAAACTTACTTTTTTCGCTTATGGTGATACGAGGACATATCCTGAAATTCATAACGATATTGCAAAACAAATAGTGTCAATGTTTACACAAGATTCAGATTTGCAGACATTAATTATGCATTCAGGCGATTATGTAGGAAATAGTGATAAAGAAATTGATTGGGACGAAGATTTTTTTAATTCTGATTATTCATCAATTCTTGAAATGCTTGGAAATATTAGTTTCTATTCTTGCAAAGGCAATCACGAATTTACCGGAGAATTATATAAAAGATATTTCCCTTATCCTTATGTAGATGAAAACTTTTATTGGTCTTTCGATTATGGACCAGCACATTTTATCATAATTGATCAATATACAGATTATAGTAAAAATTCTAAACAATTAAAATGGCTTGAAAATGATCTTGCATCAACAGATAAAGAATGGAAATTTCTACTTTACCATGAACCCGCTTGGTCAGCAGGAGGTGGACACGAAAATAACAAAGATGCTCAGAAATATATTCAGCCACTTTGTGAAAAATATGATGTTGCAATGACATTCTCCGGCCACAATCATTATTATGCAAGAGCAGAAGTTGATGGTGTCGTTCATCTAACAACCGGTGGTGGCGGTGCTCCGAAATATGACCCAGATTCAAGTTATCCTAATGTGAAAAAGGTATCAAAATCTCATCATTTCTGCAAAATTGAAATCAATAACAATAAACTTAAAGTGGAAGTGATAACTCCTGATGGTAAAATTATTGATGAATTTATTATAGAAAAATAACAATTAATTTTTAACTATTGAATTAAAATATTTCCAATAATCTAAATGGAATTCATAACTCCCATCTTTTTCTAAAATTTTTCTGCAAGATATTTTTTTAGCATCATTTGGTGTAAGTTTAAATTGTTCGTCATAACTGTATAGAAAATGTTGTTCCGGATGAAATTGAACTGCAAATACATTTGAATATTTTTTGTGATAAATTGCTTCAGGTATTTTTTTGTCTAAAGAAGTTGCGAATATTTGCAATCCTTTTCCAAGTGATTTTACACATTGATGATGTGCACTTAACACATTCGGTTCAAAATTTGTATCAGAGACGAATAATTTTTTTTGTGAGAATTTTATTCTGTGAAAATTTATCCAACTGACATCTCTTTCTGAATAAATCTGCCCCCAATAATTGCGGTGTTGTTTATTTTTATCCAGTTTTAAGACATCTTCAACATACTGAATTCCATAAAGTTCAGATGGAATATCTTGATACATTGTTCCACCCGTAGCTACATTCATTGTTTGCATTCCAAGACAAAATCCGTTGAAAAAATAGGTATTGTTAGTTTCCAATAATGGAGTAAACGAACTATCTTGATAACCGCCAAGAAGATGAAACAGAAATGATAATTCAAAATAATGTCTGTCATAATCAGTAGTCACATTTAGTAAATTTGTTTTTGAGTTGTAAGCATTTGGTGGAAGGTCGTCGCCACCAAAAAAAATGACACCGATTGTATTTTTAAATATTTTCGTAAATTCGCTTGTGCTTTCATTTTGTTCATATAAATTATTTCTGTTCAACTCATCATCAATTTGATATAATTTAATAAAAGAGTAGTTGTTTTTTTCTATAAATTTTTGTGATTTTGTGTAATCATAATTTTCATAAGAATTATAGATTCCGATGAAATTCATATTGTTAACATCAATAATTTTATTTTCAAGTAAATATGCAATATGTTCAATATTATCAATCGATGGATGGATTATTGCTACTCTTTTTTCTGTAGAATCAAACACTGCATCATCAATTGTTAAGATTGTATCAGTTTTTTTGAGATTACAACTTGAGAAAATGAATGCGATTAAGAACATTATTATTCGGATATTTTTTTTCATGACTTTTCCTTTTTTAATTTCGAAGTAATTTTTATATTTTTTCCCTTTTATTAATTTGTCTATTAAAAAGAGAAAAAAAACATATTCAAAG
>JAYEHX010000154.1:0-2556 GCA_034659735.1 Fidelibacterota bacterium
GTTCCACGGACATTTTTCTTACTTTTTATTGTTGTAATTATTACTTTTCCATTTGCAGGTTTACTCTATTTGTTAACATTCGTCATTAAAAATCAACAGGTTTTTTCAAAATTTCTTAGAGCATGGGCGAATGTAATTCTATGGTTTTCCGGATTAAAAATTAATGTTACCGGATTGGAAAATATAGATAAAAATAGAGAATTCGTTGTGATTGCAAATCATGAAAGTTCACTTGATATTTTTCTTGGAATAGGGAAAATTCCACTGCAAATTAGAATGGTTTCAAAAGATGGTGTTAAGAAACTTCCGATTATTGGTGGTCTAATGACACGATTATATTTTGTGTTTCTTGATCTCACAAATCCCAAAAAAGCAATTAAACAATTAAATGATTCTATGAAAGTCGTAATAGAAAAAAAACTCTCACTTTTCATTTTTCCCGAAGGCACGAGAATAAAAGATGTTCCATTAAAGCCATTTAAAAAAGGTGCATTTGTTTTGGCATCAAGAGAGAATTTGCCAATATTACCGGTAATTCTTCGCAATACTGGAAAGATTACACCGCCGGGTACAATGTGGTTTCGGAAGCAAAATGTGGATGTGGAGATATTGCCTGCAATTTCAACTGAAAAATATTCAACTAAAAATGTTGACGAATTAAGAGATTACTGTTTTAATATATATAAAGAAAAATTATAAAAAAATGTTATGGAAATTTCACTCTATTCACAATTGTTTGAACCGTCGCGGGTATATTTTTCTGAAAAGCGACTTCATCATTTGTGGAAAAATTATCTCTGGAAAAAGTTGTATAAAACGACACTTGGCAAAGATGTTTCAATAATTTCTACCGGTAAGCATAATCAAAATGAAGGACCGGATTTTCTCAATTCACAAATCATTATTGATGACAATTATTTAACAGGCGATATAGAAATTCATTTTGATAATCATGATTGGTATTATCACAAACATCATAAGGATGTGAGATATAATAATTGTATTTTACATGTTGTTTTCCGTAAAGTGGAAGATGCTGATTTTGTGATTGCTGAGAATGAAAAGAAAATTCCTATTTTGTATATTGCATATAGTGAATTAGAAAACTTTCCACACAAGACACAATGTTGGTTACATAAAAAACCGAGTGATGAGTTTTTTGTTTCATTAGAAAAGTATGGTCTTTTGCGATTTAACAAAAAAACCGATTATTTTTTTAAACAGAGTTCTCGTTTCAATTTTGATTTGATGTTTTTCTGGGGAATTTTTAAGTCGAGTGGTTATAGATATAATCAAGATAATATGGTAAAGTTATTTTTGAGATTTCCGTGGGAAGATTATTTTAAGAAACGAATTTCTATAAATAAAATTGAGCAAATTGTTTTTCAAATATCAGAACTGAAAATTGATAATAAAGATGAATATAGCAAAAAAATATTTAAATTAGATTCTGAAGTTGATAAAGTTATTCAAAAAAAATTCAATAACACAATTAGTTGGACATATTCTAAAACTCGTCCAACAAATTTTCCTGATAGAAGAATTGACTGGTTAGCTGAAATATTGAAAAAAAATTATGGTAAATCGCCGACAAAGATATTATTTGAATTGTTGAAAAATAATAATGATTGGACTAAACAGGTAAAAGAATTTCTAAATGTAAATTCAAATGAATACTGGAAAAAGCATTATCGTTTTGGAAAAGAGACAGGCAAAGAGATAAATCTAAATTTCGGAAAAGGTCGCAGAGATGAAATTACTTTAAATATACTTTTGCCACTTTTATTTGCTTATAATTTAAAAGTTGTGCAGAGCGATTCTTTGAAAAAAAAGATTTTATATTATGTCAAAAACAGGAAACTTGGAAACGAATATTATAAGATTAAGAAATTCTACAATAAACACGGAATTGATGAAAAAGAGAAAAGAAGAAAAGTATGGATAAATGCTCAAGGTGTTTTATATATTATTGAAAATTTCTGTTCGCAAGATCTTCAGGAAGTGTGTCCTGTCTGTAATTTAGGAATAAATGAGGAGAAAAATGAAAATAGAATATAAAATAACTAACAAGAAAATGGCAAAAATACAAATTGAAAAATGGCAAGAAAATGGTGAAAAAGTTGTATTCACAAATGGTTGTTTTGATATTTTGCATGTTGGACATATAAGATATTTATTTGAAGCAAAGTCAAAAGGCGACCATCTTATAATTGGATTGAATACAGATAAGTCCGTTAAAAAACTCAAGGGAAAAAATCGTCCAATCCAATCAGAGCAAGACAGAGCATTGATATTAGCCGGATTGGAAGCGGTGGATTTGGTAATTTTATTTGATGAAGATACTCCGTTGGAATTGATTAAATTTCTGAAACCGGACATTTTGGTGAAAGGAAGTGATTATGAAATTGACGAGATTGTTGGTGGAAAAGAGGTTGTCGAAGCGGGTGGAAAAGTTGAGACAATAGAATTTGTTGAAGGAAAATCGACGAGTTCAATAATAGAAAAAATATCATAATTAATATTATAAAAAACAAAATTATAAATGAGTAAGAAAAA
>JAYEHX010000155.1:0-2541 GCA_034659735.1 Fidelibacterota bacterium
ACATTCAAAAAAAATATTAGAAAATATTGACGGCAATGGAAAGGTATTTGGATTTGAAGTTGATCCAAAAGCGACTGCAAAAAGCTCAGAACTTTGTTCAAATTCAAGCCGGTTTAAAATTATTGAAAATAATTTCGATAAGATAAAGGTAGAACTTTATGGATTGGGAATTTATGAGATAGATGGAATATTATATGATCTTGGAACTTCAAATTTGGAACTCAATGATAATGAACGAGGATTTAGTTTCTCAAAAGACGGATTATTAGATATGCGAATGGATCCAACTTTAAAAAACACTGCAGAAAATGTTGTAAATAATTATCCGTTAGAAAAATTAACAGAAATATTTTTTAATTACGGCGAAGAGCGAATGTCGAAACAGATAGCAAGAGAGATTGTGAAAATAAGAGAAGAGACAAAAATTGATTCTACAAAACAATTAAAAGATATTATTTCAAAATTCTCAAATCAAAAATATCGCAATAAAGCATTGGCAAGAATATTTCAGGCAATTCGTATTGAGGTAAATAATGAATTGGAAGTATTAGAAAAATCATTAAATGAAGCGATAAAATTATTGAAAATAGGTGGCAGATTGGTAGTAATTTCTTATCATTCACTCGAAGATAGAATTGTGAAAAAAATAATTCAAAAAGAGATAAAAGATTGTATATGTCCACCGGAAATTCCCATTTGTGTATGCAATCATAAGGCAACACTTAAAAAAATCAATACTCGAATTATAACTCCCACACTTTCGGAAATAAAAACAAATTCTCAAAGTAGAAGTGCAAAATTAAGAGTAGCAGAAAAAATATAAAAATGAGAACTAAAAAAAGAAATAGTAAAAAAAGACGAATTCGCAATAGCAAGAATTCCTTATTCATAAAAGCGATTACAAATAGATGGTTTTTGTTTATATATTTATTAATTATAACTCTTTCCACCGTTGTCTTACACATCTATATGCAAACAATGGTAGATGAAATAAGTTATTATATAGATCACACAAAAAAAATAGAACGAAGAACAAAACAACATATTACTGAATTGCGGTCGGAAATAACTCAATTATCGCGAGCCGATAGGATACAACGAATTGCTACGGAAAAATTGAATATGGTAAATTCAAAACCACAAGTGGATGTGATTGTTATTAAGTAAGAGCTGAAGAGGGTTAGGAGGTTAGAGGGTTAGGAGTTTAGGAGTTTAGAGAACTGATGAAAAAAAGTAAGAAAAAAAATAATGACCAGTATGATTTACGAGCCAGTTTAGTCAGTTTTTCAATTTTTGCATTTACGATTATTATTGTATTTAATTTATTTAATATACAGATTCTTGATATTAATTCTCTATCAAAAGTTGCTGAGAAACAGGCGATTTATAAAAGAATTATTCAACCTGAACGAGGGTTGATATACGACAGAAATAACAATATTTTGGGAACAAATTTAATAAATTGGAATATCGGTGCAAGATATGTTGATTTTAATAATCCACAAAAAGTATTTAATTCTTTATCAAAAGTATTTGGCAATTCTCCAAATTATTATAAAAGTATTTTTGAAAATAAAAAGAAATATTACAAAATCAAAAGTAATATATCTATTGAACAGGTTGACAAATTAAAAAGATATGGTTTACAAGGTATAAATTACGAACGAAAAATTGTAAGACATTATCCATTTCAAGAATTAGCAGGTCAAGTTTTAGGTTTCACTAATTGGGATAATATTGGAAAATCAGGAATAGAAAAAAAATTCGATAGATATTTAGCTGGGAAGCCCGGTTTACAAATTATCAAAAAAGATGTAAATAACAAAATTGTTTCATTGTCTAATGCAAACAATAGAGAAAAGAAAGATGGTGGAGATGTTTTTCTAACACTTGACATTGATTATCAAACAATTTTAGAGAGCGAATTAAAAAAAGCATATAATAAAAATAAGCCACAAAATGCGATGGGGGTAATTGCAAATCCTAATACCGGTGAAATTTTAGCTATCGCTTCATATCCAAATTTCAATCCAAATAAAATAAAAAATTCAATTCCAGAAGAAAGAAGAAACAGAGTCATATCTGATCAATTTGAACCCGGCTCAATTTTTAAAGTAATTCCAATCTCCGCATCTTTAGAATCAAATGTTTTAACTCCAACGAGTAAAATAAATTGCGAAAACGGTAAATGGAATATTTATGATTATTCACTTCATGATACACATGAAAATGAATGGTTATCTTTAAAGGAAATCATAACTCTGTCATCAAATATTGGTTCAGCAAAAATCGCAAAATTGGTAGGCGACGAAACAGTTTATAAAACTATTAAAAAATTTGGTTTCGGTGATCCATGCAACATTTCTCTCAATGCGGAAACTGCCGGATATATTAAACCAGTATCTCAGTGGAGTGAAATTACATATTCACAAGTTGCAATGGGACATAATGTAACGACATCATTATTGCAAATGGTTATGGCGTATTGTGCTGTTGCAAATGGTGGATTATTGCTTCAACCATATATCGTAAAATCAGCAT
>JAYEHX010000156.1:0-2541 GCA_034659735.1 Fidelibacterota bacterium
ACTGCAATATCTATATCACTTTCACTATGATAATTCCCTTTAGCAAATGATCCAAATAAAATTATTTTAACACAATCATAATTTTTATCTACTGCATTTGTGAATTTCTTTATATTATCTATAATTTTTGATTTATCCATTTTTTTATTTCCTTAATTCTTTCAAACCATGTTTTTGCATATTGAGGAGTACATTTTTTATAAAATTCAAATTTAAAATCATCATACCTTGCATTAATATTAAAAGTTGTAATTGTATCCAACCAATCTGCATATTTTTCAGATATATCAAGATTACTTTTCTCGGCGATTCTATATAAATTGCTCTACACCGTTTTTATTCGTCTTCGTTGTCATATTCTTCATCCTCATAGTTGAATTCTACTTTGCTCTGTTTGATGATTTCAGATAAAACATTTCCTATATTCTTTTCTTTTTCAACTTTATTAAGTGATTGTTTTAACCTATCAATATTAATTATCTCTTCAATGCAGTCCATATATTTTTCAACTACTTTCTCAACGGTGTATTGCTCAATTGCACCATCTCGGATGCTATCCTTTAACTCATCAATTGATGTAGTTGATTTTACAACAAATGTTACTGGAAATTTTTCAAGTTTATCAATATCCAAGAAGTATTTTTTAACATCAGTAGTTTCTGTTACTTGGAAAAATCTACCGAGTGGCTTCATAACAAAATCTATTCCTCCATCATTTGCATTTGTTCGTCCAGTTTTGTAAAGTTTCAAATTTTCTTCTTCTACTGTGTCCAATGAAAAACCAAAAAAGATACTCTGTTCTTTGTAGTCATATTTGAGAATTGAATAACTGACAATCTCAAAAATTCGAGCATCAACATTTGGTTCAATTAGTGATAATATAAATTCTTTTACCTTTTCAGGTTGTTTTATTTCAGCAGTTTTGAATTGTTCACTCGTTTTAATAAAACTATCAAAAGCACTTTTCTTCGTTTCAATATATTTATCTATAATTTCAATAGTTGCTTCTGCTAAATTGAATTTCTCTTTATTTGCTTTTACTATTAATAAATTTTCGTTTATCCAATACCTTTTTGTTTCAGCAACTCTGATGATTGGTATATAATCACAGGTTGAGAAATATTTTTTGAACTCTTGGTTCATTCTGTGATTTAATGCATGATTTTGCAATTTTGCTCCAAAAGGTAATTCTCTTTGTCGCTTAAAAAGGTCAGAAAATATTGCACCTTCATATTTTGAATATTTTCCTTTATTGTGAAACTTATTGTTAATGTAATCTTCAATCAGGACATATATTGCGTAAATATTCGCAAAACTTCCTCTTGTTTTTGATCCTCTATCTGCCGATACAGTTTTAATGTTCAAATACTGAATTAATTCACTATTTTTGAAAATTTGCTCCGAATTCTCACCAAAGTATTTATCCAATACTTCTTTTATTGTTTTTGTAAAATTATGTTTCATATTCTTGCTTTGCCTCAAATAATGTTTGTTGTTGAGTGTTTTTAATTTGATAAGTTTTTGGTTCAGGCATTAAATCTTCACCATTTAATTTGAATTGCTCTAAAACACGCCTTATTCCAATTTTAGAATAATCCTCATTTATTTCAATCCCAATACTTTTTCGTTTAAGTTTTTTTGCAACATAAGAAGTTGTGAAAGTGCCAGAAAATGGGTCTAAAACAGTATCTCCTTCGTTTGTGCTTGCTTTAATAATTCTTTCTAATAATGCAATTGGTTTTTGTGTCGGATGGTTTTCGTATTCAGCCATTCTGTATCTTACTCTTGGATAATTCCAAACATTTCCAGGCACTTTTTTTGTATTATAAGGTTGTGGTGGATTTTTACGATAGTCAATTAGTTTTCTTTTTGAACCAGTTTTGGCTTCAACTAATATTTCATCAGAGTTGAAAGTGTAATTATTTCTATCCTTTACACAAAATAAAATAGGCTCATACATTGAACCATAATATTTTTTTGCTTGAACACCCGAGCTATCATAAGACCATACAATTCTTGATAATATTTCAATCTTATCTCTTAAATAAATATCAAAGTTTGGAATAAACTGTGTTGATGTCATTATATAAAGGCTTCCGGTTCTTTTGAGTTTTTTTAAAAGTAAATCAATCCACTGGTTACACCAATTCAAATAATCCTCATCACTTTTCCACTTGTCTTTCAGACCATTAAAATCTTTCCCAATATTATATGGTGGGTCAACAAAAATTAAGTCAATGCTGTTGTCTTCAATCTTATTCTGAAGAATTTCAATTGCATCTCCTTGATATATTTTATGGTCAATATTTCCAAATTCGTTCATTAAAATCCTTTTATAATTTTTAAAATACAAAGATACTTTTTATTCTTGGTGTCAACAATTTAACCTTACACGGTCTTTCCGTAAATGGTGTAGAACGGTTTTAATATAAACATTTTTCATTTAATTTCCAATTTCTTTAATTATTTTTTTTAATTAATATTTACATATTTTTTATTTAAAATTAAAATACACTTATCCAATACTTACCAACTAATTTA
>JAYEHX010000157.1:0-7126 GCA_034659735.1 Fidelibacterota bacterium
CACATGTAAAAATGAATATTTATTATTTTCTGCTAATTCTTTTGCTTCTTTTGAATTAACTACATCGTACGGAAATGATGCTATTTTTTCTTCTAACCCTTTTTTTGGACGAATACCTTTTAAACCTTTTATTTTCATCTTTTACTCCTTATTTAGTTGTAGAAGTTAAAAATCTTTTTTTTCAATTACAATTAAATTTTCTTTGATAATCAATATTTTGGTTTTAAATTAGTGTAATTAAAAAAGGAGAAAAAAATGAAGAATTTGTTTAAGTTGATGATTATCTTATTGATAGTTAGTAGTGTGTTTGCTACGAATAGTAGGATTGTCACTTTGGGTGGAAGAACTGCAATAGTTAGAGATGATGATAGGAATATCAATCTATTTCCACAGAGAATTAATGATGGGTCGCTTATTAGGTTTGAAGGAATTAATACGGGAGCACCAAATTTCTTGTTTACATTTGGAGAAAATAGTAAATGGGGATTTTATGGTGGAAATAACCAAGTTAATGATTTCTTAAATATTTATAAGGGAATAGGCGAGAATTCTGCTATTAAATTAGGTTTAGCTATGGGGATTGAAAGTAGCAGTGATGAAGATTCAAATGAAGAACCATCTCCCGGGAATATCTCAACTTTAGAAGAGATGAAAAGTAGAAATATTGGTGTTGATTTTCAATATGGATCCGATTTTGGAGATACTGAATTTTCAACTTCTATAGGATTTATAAACGGTCCTAATTTAATTAATAACTTGGGACAAAACATAAATACTTATAGTTTGGAAAATACTTTTGGAACTGTCACAACAACAAATGAAGGAAATGCCAGTGGAACTTTGCTTGCTTTTGATTTGCAAATCAGAAAACCTGCAAATATTATGTTTTTTGAAAATTTATATTCAAATACTTTCGCTGGTTTTTTAAAAACGAATTCACATTACGAACCAAATAATGTCGTTGTTGAACATGAAAGTTACTCAGATTTTTTTGCAATTTCTGAAATTATACTATTCAATGAAGTTGGGATAAATGATTCAATGTTTACTATCTATTATGGAACAGGTTTTAACGGTGCATTTCAATCAATAAAAGATATTGATACAGTTGGGCATACAGAAGATACTTTTTCCGGATTTGGAGTAGGAGGTCCTACAATTATGATTGGAACTGAAATTGATGTAAAATATTTTGTATTTAGATTTGGTGTTAGAAAAAATATAAATATTTTTGATTTTACTAAAGAAATTAGTACAAGTGATTTTGGAACAGAAGATGATATAAGAACAATTAAAAATTCTGATATATTGTCCAATGGAAATTATGTATTTTCATCAGGATTGGGTTTTTCATACAAAAAGTTCACAGTTAATCTGCAATTAAATAATGCTTTTTGGGTGACTGGTCCACAAATGATTCTATCCGGTACCGGTGGAACTCTTGGTGCTTCAGCTGATGTTATTTATGAATTCTAATTAAAAAAATATAATAAAAAAAAATGCAACTTTGTTATGAAAAGTTGCATTTTTTTATCTAACTGGAAATGAATGATTAGATAAATTTTATATTGTTTCTAATAAATAAAGCATAATTGTCATTTTTGGGATTATACTTGTTTATTGCTTTAAGAGAGATAATTGCGGTATATTTTTCACCATTAAAATCAATAATAATTTTTCCATATCCGCAAGTATCACATGATTTGTCCAAAAGTTGCAATCCAATTAATAATGCTTCATCAAATGTTTGTTCTTTAGTATCTACATGCACATTGAGATATTGTTGTTTACTTAATTCCGGTTTTACCAAATTTGCATTAAGAGTTGTGATGGTAATTAATAGTGTTGTAATCATGATGACGATTCTTTTTGTGTTTTTGTTTGTTTTCATTTTGATTCTCCTTTTTTATTTTTACATTTTTTTGTTTTCCGAATGTTAGACAAACCGAAATTAAAATAGTTGTCAAGAAGTGTTTTTTTTAATAAATGATAATTCTTGACATAATAAAATTCCTTTATTATCTTATAACATAAATTTTAGGGGTGTTGCAAAGATATGCGACTGAGAGAAAACCCTTTGAACCTGAAACGGGTAATGCCGACGGAGGAAAAAATGCAAAACATAAACACTATTTTTGGGACAAAAGCAAATTTATTTTCTAATTTAGTTAAATTTTTATTATTTAATTTAATGATTGTATCATTTTTATTTTCAAGCGAAATTGTTATTGCAGGAAAGGTGAAAAATCAGATAACTAACCAATCAATTTCTGATGTGAATATACAATTAATTGGAAGTGAAGTTGGAACATTCACTGATAATGTAGGATATTTTCGTTTGATAGTTGATAAATTACCTGTAAAATTAAAAATTTCTCACATAAGTTATAAAAATATAATTTTTGAAATAAAGAAGCGAAAAAATATTATTCTATTAGAACCTGCAATTCTGACAAATGAGGAGATTTTAGTTACAGCATCTCGTGCAATTGATGACAAAACACCGGTTGCATTCACTCAATTGAATCGTGATGATATAAAAGATATGCATTCACATCAAGATTTGCCAATGATGTTGAATAATGTATCCGGTGTTTATTCATATTCTGATGCGGGAAATGGTGTTGGATATTCATATTTAAAAATTCGTGGATTTTCTCAAGATAGAATAAGTGTCTCTTTAAATGGAATTCCAATGAACGACCCGGAAGGACATTCTGTATATTGGGTTGATCATGGTGATATCGCTTCATCGGCAAGTGAAATTCAAATTCAAAAGGGAGTTGCCAATTCACTTTATGGTTCGTCTGCATTCGGCGGAAGTGTAAATTTATCAACGAGTTATCATAAATTAAAAGAGGGACTAAGTGCATCGTTTGGATACGGAAATTATGTTGATAAAGATATGTTGGATTTGCCAAGCAAAAAATATTCGTTTACATTTGTTGAGAAACCTAACGATTTTAAAAATCTTGTTGTTTATGGCAGATATAGTAATTTGTCGAGTAATGGATATCGAAAGGGAAGCGGTGTTGACCAAAATTCATTACAATTTGCTATTGAAAAAAATAGAGCAAGGAGCAGGACTCAATTGGAATATTTTCGTGGTTCAGAAATCACATCATTTTCTTGGGACGGTGTTATTCCATTTTACGGTTATAATTTAGATGATAGAGAAGATAGACGATATAATTTTTATGCCGATACAGCTTATAATGGTGGATATGATGATGCCAATAAAGATGTATTTACTCAGTCGATTATTTCCACACAACACAATCAAAAAATTGGAGAAAGCGGTCTATTAAATGTCACACTTTATAATGTTTCAGGTGATGGATATTATGAACAATTTAAGAGTGGCAGAGATATTTCAGAATATAATTTAAGTGAATTAATCCAAGATACGAGCATTAGTGAAGTAGATTTGATTAGAAGAAAATGGCTAAAAAATGGATATTGGGGAAGTGTATATCAATATTCTCATAATTTTAAGTTTGGAATGATTACGATGGGTGGCGATTATAGAAACTATTCTGCGGAACATTTTGGAAAGGTTTTAGAAGCCGAAAATGTAAATTTTATATCTGATAAGCATCTATATTATTCAGATGAGAGTAAAAAGACGAGCATGTCATTTTATATTCATTCAATAATTAATATAAGCGATAAATTAATTACAATGTTGGATTTTAAATATTTGGTTCATAGATATGAATTTTCTCAAGAAAAGATTGGAGCATTCACAAATGGATATGAATACAAACTAAAATATAATTTTTTCGATCCGCATTTTGGAATTAGATATAATGTGAGTGATAATTTTTCATTTTTTGGGAATATTTCTACTGCACATCGTGAACCCGGTAATAATGATATTTATGACCATGATGATCCTAATTTAGTGCCTGCTGTTTCTAATATGAGTGATGAATATGCAACTTCAAAAATAAAAGAAGAATTTCTAATTGATTATGAATTCGGAATGCAGTATAAAAGAAAAAATTTCCAAACATCATTGAATTTATTCAGAATGCAATTCCACAATGAATTAGTTCCAATTGCATATAGATATAATCAGGGGAGCACACAAGCACTTCACGGCAATGCAGACGAAAGTGTTCATCAAGGTTTCGAATTTGGATTAGCAGGGCAAATATGGGAAAATATTAAAATCAATGGAAATATATCTTATTCTGATAATCATTTTGTAGAATATTTTGCTGATTCACTTGGTTGGGGAGGATATGGTGGAATTGCGGATTATTCTGGAAAAACCTTACCTGCATATCCACAAATTCAGTATAATGGAAAGATAAGGTATAAATTAAAGAACACAGAAACTTGGATTCAGTTTCAACATATTGGAAAACAATACATAGATTTTATGAATACAGAATCAGCTTCTATTCCAAAATATAATGTAATTAATATTGGAACGAAAGTTGAGATTAAAAAAATTGATGGTATTAAAACAGTAGTTGATTTTAGAGTAAATAATTTATTTGATTCACTTTATGAAACTTTTGGATATAATTATTATTCTGATAGAGATACAAGAGTTGATGTCTATTGGCCCTCTGCGGTTAGAAATTATTATTTAACAATAAAAATAAATATTTAAAATATATTCGTGTTCAATATTATTATTTGTGGAGAATAACGGGCTCGAACCGTTGGCCCCCTCGATGCCATCGAGATGCTCTCCCAACTGAGCTAATTCCCCATCCTATTTTCAATTATTTCTTATTTTCTTCAACAGTTGTGTTAAATCTTTTTGCAATTCTCAAATAGTTTTTTGCGTCTTTAAGATTAAACTTTTTATAAGCAAGATATGAGAGATAATATCCTTCAGCAATATTGAATGAATCTTGTTTAGTGAGTGCATGTCCAGTGCCTTCCAAATTAGGAATTTCAATTACCATACCGGGAAAAATAATATCAGGTTCAATAACATTCTCTAAGTTTTTTCTATAGATATTAGGCCATAATGGTGCATTATTGTAATATTTATTAGCCAAACTCCAAAGAGTGTTTCCAGCTTTTACTTTATGAATAATTGAAGTTTCATTATATACCATATCATCTGATACATCTGCCTCTTCTTTTTCCTCTTTTTCTATTTCTGTGTCTTTATCTTTATCAGTTTCCGTTGAATCTACAGTAGTTTGTGTTGAATCTACAATAGTTAATTTTGGTGCAATTGGTGAATCATTTTTATCTTTTTTCTTATTTAAAAATAGAAAAAGCAATAGAAGAATTAGAAGTAGAATAATTATGCCAATTATTGGAATGATATACTTTTTCTTTTTATCTTCAGAAAGGTCATCATTTTTTTCATTTGGATTTGGTGGAACATCATTTTGTCCATAAATTATACTTTCTTTCATAATTGTCTCCTCATTAATTTTTGGTGTATTTACTTTTTTAACCGTTATTTCTTTTGAAGTTAAATGATTGAATTTACGATTTACAAAAATTCTCATTTTTTTCTCAGGTTTGAAAATGATTTTATTATGTGCCGGAACTTCAATTGTTTCACCGGTTATTGGATTTCTTGCATTTTGTATTTCGACCCATTTTAATTTAAATTTACCTAATCCTGATAAATTTACTTGTCCATCTCGTTGTAATCCTTCTTTAATAATATTTAGTAATTCGTGTATAAAAGTATCTACAAATATCTTGGAATCGCCTGTTTTTTCTACTATTGAATCTTTTATTTCTTGCAATGTTACTTTATTATCCATTATTTTTTCCTCCAATTTTTAACTTCATCTTTAAAAAATGTGCTTGCTTTAAAATGAAGAACATTTTTAACAGGTAGCATAAGATGAACTTGTTTGCTTGGATTATATGATTTTCGCCTTTCTCTTTTGACGACAGAATATGTACCAAGTTTGGGTAAGGAAAAACTATTTTCTTTTCCAATTATCTCTTTAAATGTTTCTGTTGTTTTTTCTAAAGTATTTTTTGCTTCAACTTGTGAACATTCCAATCGTTCTGCGAGTATAGTGATTAATTCATTTGTTGTCATAATACACCTATATTTTTATTTTTCTATTTCATCTAACTAAAAATAAGTATAAATTATGGAAAAACAAAAGAATAAAAAAAAATAAATTTGGAAAAATGAAAAAGAATAAAATCAGAAGTATAAAAGATTTGAACCAAGAGGAATTAAAAAAATGGATAGTGGAAAATAAATATCCAAAATTTAGGTCAAAACAGATTTATAATTGGATTTATAAGCAATTTGTTGATTCACCTTTTGAAATGAAAAATATACCAAAAAAAATTAGAGAAAATATTGATAATTATGGAAATTTTAATTTGCTTGAGTTAGATAATCCAAATGAAATAATAGTTAACTCATCAAAAAAATATCTGTTCAAGTTGATAGATGGATATTTTATCGAAAGTGTTTTAATATTAGAGAATAATAGAGTGACAATTTGTGTTAGTTCACAGGTCGGTTGTGGTTTAAAATGTGGATTTTGTCAAACGGGGAAAATGGGATTCCTGAGAAATTTAACAGTAGGAGAGATTGTTGATCAAATATTATTTATCAGAAAAGATATAAACAAACCAATAACCAATGTCGTCTATATGGGAATGGGAGAACCATTTTTAAATTATGATAATGTGATAAAATCTGCTATTATTATTAATGATAATGCCGGTTTAAATATCGGTGCGAGAAAAATAACAATTTCGACTTCCGGAATCGTTCCTGAAATATATAAATTTGCTGATATTAATTATCAATTCAAATTAGCAATATCGTTAAATGTTCCAACTGATGAAAAAAGAGATAAAATTATGCCAATAAATAAAAAATACAATTTGAATAAATTAATTGAAGCTCTAAAATATTATAATTTTAAAACTAATAAGAAAATTACCATAGAATATGTTTTAATGAAGGATGTAAATGATTTCGAACAAGATGCAAAAGATTTGATTAATCTACTGAAAAATATTCATTGTAAAATAAATTTAATTCCTTTTAATGAAAATGAGACGGAATTTTCAAGACCGAATAGAGAAAAAATAAACAAATTTCATAAATTGATTGAAAAAAGAATTGATTCTACTATTAGATGGAGTAAAGGCGAAGAATCAA
>JAYEHX010000157.1:7226-10808 GCA_034659735.1 Fidelibacterota bacterium
ATCTGCAACTTATCTAAATTCACAAACCCACCTTATTTTTCTATTCCCAAACCTTAGTAGAGATTATATTCAAATATTTTTCTAACCTTATTACCTTATTTGACACCAAGAACTTCCGAAGTTTTGACCTGACAAAATGTAAAATAATTAATTTATTGGGATAAAATAAATTGTAAACTTCGGAAGTTTTAACACTTTTTTTGGGCTAAAGTCCGGTTGTTGATTGCAATTTTTGATCTTCGTCATAAATGGCAGAATTAGTCATTCTTTGTTTTAGACACACTTTTTTTGCACGGTAACCTAATGACCCAATGTCTCAATGACCAAAACTTCGGTGTTTTTCAGTGTATTCGGTGGTTAATTTCTAAATCCCTAAACATTCTCATAAAAAAACCAAATCTATTTTCTTTTCAAATAGAAGTATTAATTTATTTTAGTGGATATTTTTTATTGCAATTATTGATCAGGATCTTGAATGTTTACATCATCAGATAATGTGTATCGTAAAATTCTTTTATTTCCTGTATCACCAATGTAAAGTACATCATCATATTCTGCTATTGAAGTTGCACTTTTTAATAGATCATTTTGATATTGCAAAATTAGTGTGTCTTTAATTGTAGAGGTTGTATCATAAATAACAGTGTAAGTTGTGTCGGTTCCGTTTATAATCTGAGTCGTATCGATAGGAGTGAAGGTATAATTTGTGTCAGGTTGAATAATCCAAGTGTTTGTGACGCCAACGAATTTATCAAAAGCACCTGTGGAAGTGAATTTTTTTACTAAATTTTCGGTGCTGTCTAAAACAAATATAGATGCATCATAATCAATCGCAACATCTACAGGAGCTTGAAATTGGTCTAATTGCATTATTTCGTGATTGTCTTTGTTGAATACACAATTATATGAGTTTGATTGTAATTTGTGTGTTCCAAAATAATTGCCGAGTTGTGTGTAATAAATATTGCCATCATTATCTGCTACCATTCCCGTTGGATTATTTATTGTTCCACCACCTGTTCCTTTTTCGGCAACGAATTCATCTAAAACACCCTCATAAGTCCATATTTTTTGATTAGTTGACAAAAGTATCATTTGTGATTTTACAAGTGCTATTCTTACCAATTTATTGTTTGTTCTATCCATAACAAAAATAGCTGTATCTTCGGCAGTTCCCGGTGCTAATGCGATGAATTTTTTTGTTTCATTTGCATAGTTTGGATTTACTTCAATATTTTTTTGTGAATTTGGATTGTAGAATATGTAGGGAGCGGTAATTGAATCTAAAAGTGTGGAAGTGGTATTTACAAATTCTGAATTTTCTATTGCTGAATAATTTTCAAGTTTTAAACTTGCTTTTGGAGTTGCAATAATTGTGTCAGTTCCATTTGTATATTTCATGGAATCTATTACTCCGGATATTCCTGTTTCGGAAACAAATTGATTCCAAGCGAAAATCAAATCGTTTTGTCCATCAATAAAATAAACTATAAATCTTGAGTCAACACATACGGCAGTTGGTGAGATATTTAATGTGTCAATGTTTATATCTTCTAATGCAGTATAATCATTTTCGGTTGCTAATTTTCCGGATTGTCTTATCACGGTTATTTTTTTGTTTACACTATCTGCAATGAAAAATCTTCCGTCTTTTGCAACAAAAATATCTGAAATATAATCAATTCCAATGTCAGAAAAATCCCATCGTGGTAATATTTCTACATATAATTGTTCACTTGTTAAGCCCGTTTGTGTGTCTGGGGAAGTTGGTAAACTCATATGTTTTATACAACTAAAAAGAAGTATTGAAATTGACAATAAGATTATTATATTTTTTTTTCTATTCATTAATTTTTTCCTTGATTCCTTTTTGTATTTCTCATCGGAATAAGTTAAAAGTTCAAGTTTATTTGAATTTGATTTATGCCGAGAAGATATTTATGTCTGTAATAAGCATAATCGAATGAGATTTTTTTTCCCCATTTTTGTGCACTAACCCCAAATCCATAGGAGAGTGGAGCATCATCATAATTTACTTTATATCCAATTCTAAGATGCAATACATTAAATAAACTCAATTCATTAGCAATCACATAATATTCGTAATTATCAACTGGGTGATTTAGTTGAAATATTGTCAAAAGTTTAATGTATTTTTTCTCTATTGTTGTCATTGAGGAGCTTAATTGAAACATAGTTGGTGGTGAAAATTCTTGATACTTTGATGAGGATATGTTTCCATCTAAATCTGTTTTTTCATAAGTTCCTGCCGGTTTTGCTCTTGAGCCGAAATTTTTTAATACAACCGAAACTTTCAAATCTTTATATCCAGTCAGATAGTATGTTCCGAGTGTCATTAAAACGGATTGAGTTTTTAAATTGAGATATGATTCGTTCACATATTTTCCGGAAATTCCGAATGAAAAGTGTTCACTCATTTTTTGTGACCAAGCGAGTGATAGAAAATAATCTGTGAAAGAAAAATATTCTCCTGAACCGTATGGATTGTATTCTGTCGTAATTTCCATAGGTTTCATATGAAGTATTCCGGCATCAATTCCAATAGCGATATTTGAGTTTAAAGGAAATGCGAGTGCAGTATAATCGTATTCAATATCTGCAAAGTAATCCATATGTGAAAATGATACGGAGCGACCTTTCAGTTGAATAATCCCTGCCGGATTGGAGTTGATAATTGAAGCATCGTCGGATAGTGAAGCATTTGCAAAACCTAAACTCGTTGCTTTTGCACTTGGATTTATTTTTAAAAATGTAAAGATTGAAGTTCCAACTCGTTCATCACCCATTTCCGAAAATAGAAAAATAGGAAGTAATAATACAATTGTTATAAAGTATAATTTGATTTTATTTAATTTAATTATTTTCATCAATTTTTTTTATTTTCCTTAAAAATGCTTTTCACTGTTTCTATAATCGTATCGCAATTCCCAAAACAATATTTCTTGGACTGCTATATCTTGATGGATCGTAATTTGGATTTGTTCCATTAGCATAACTGTATTTAATTATTACACCCGGATCGTAAGGGTCGCCGGTAAATGGATTAATTCGTCTTGGTGATTTATAGTTGAATATATTGCTTATATCTACAAATACACTAAAATGCCAATCTCTTAATTTAAGATTTTTTGATATTTTTACATCTACATTATAATATGGGTTAGAAAGCTCTGCATAAGGTTCATCTGATTTTGAATATCCTATAAAATATTGTCTGCCGTCTGATTCTGTGACGGTGTCGGTTGCTACACTTTCTGTGTATCTTTTTCCAGAACCATAAACGAGTCGAGTAGAAATTTTCCAGTGATTTGGCATCGGAATTCCGAATAATCTCGGTTGTGTTTTTTTGTTCATATAGAATCGTAAATTTGCTGCCAAGTTATGTGGCTTATCCCATCGTAAATAGTTTTCTGTTATTGGTTTTGCTCCTAATTGACCGGCTTCTACTAATAAATTATCATTTGGTGTTGAGCTTTTTCCTGTTCCGATTGAATATGAATAAGTGACATCGCCGGAGAAGTATTTTCCGTAAAGTTTCCTATATATGATTTCTATTCCGCG
>JAYEHX010000158.1:0-2512 GCA_034659735.1 Fidelibacterota bacterium
TTCCTTAGGTATAAAAATATGTCTTGGAATTTTTAAGAATGCGTTTAGAATATCCTTATTTTTAATTCCATTATTTATTAGTTGATTTTCAACCATTTTTTCCCGTTCGGAATATCTGTGAAATAATTTATTTATTTTATTATTATCTAACAATGAATTTACTTTTTAATATTTAAAATTTTTGAAAATGGGAAGATGGTTTTTTTATATTTTCTTCTTTTTGTAAGCAGGTCTGTAGTGACTGCCAGGTTTTTCTACTTTTACAATATTTCCATCTGAAATTCTAAGTAAAATTTTAATCATTCTATATTTAGCAAATGATTTTGCAGATGAAATTATTATTACTTTTTTATTTTCTTTAATTATATTTTTGATATGATAATTAAACTTCTTAACAAAACTATCATCAATTTTTAAAAACGGTTCATCTAATAATATTATATCTTTTTTTTCCAATAGAATATTTAATAATTCTATTTTTCTAAATGTTCCGTCTGATAATTTGTTTCGTTTTACACTTGCATATTTTTTCAAATCAAATTTTTCAAGTATTGACATCGTTTCTGAATATGCATTTATAGATGATATTTTTTGTGCTTTTAAAGTATTTGTTAAATATTTTAAAACAGTTTTTTTTCTCCAAAATGAATTATTTTCTTTTAAATAACTTATATTTTTTTTAGTTAACGATCTTGAATATTCATTTTTTTTACTGGATTTATTATCAAAAATTATAGTTCCCGAATCTTGTTTTTTTTCGTGAGCAATAATATCCATTAATAAAGTTTTTCCGGAATCGTTATCTCCTTGAATTTGATAAATCACATTTGGATAAATAGTCAATGAATTTATGGCTATTTTTTTATTTTTATATTCTTTTTTTATATCTTGTAAATCGATTATTGGTTCACCCATGTAAATCCTCTCTTTGTTGTAAATTGTACATCTTCCCAGTTTTCAAATAACCCTCAAGTTTACAAATTATTTTTCTTATTCTCAAATGAAATATATAAATTTTTATTTTTGTGATTTAAATTTTAAATTCATAAATTCGGCACATATTGAAAAGGGAGATGTAATGAAAAAATATTTCAAAATAATAGTAATTTTGGTTTTAATATTATTTGTTGGATGTGATACGAGCAAATCGGAACATGCAAATGTTAAAAACGGAATAGATGTTTTGATAGAAAATGATTGTGATATTCTGAAAAATAAAAGAGTAGGGATAGTTGCAAATCATACAAGTGTGACAAAATCCGGAAAACATTTGGTAGATGTGATTTTTGAAAACAAAGATGTCGAAATCGTTGCTATTTTTGCACCTGAACATGGTTTTCGTGGAGAAGCTGAAGCCGGTAAACATGTCGCAAATAATATCGATTCAAAGACAAAAGCACCGATTTACAGTATTTACGGAAAGCATCGAAAACCAAGTATGGAAATGTTGAAAAATGTTGGCGTATTGATATTTGATATTCAAGATATCGGCTCGCGATTTTATACTTACATTTCTACAATGGGAAATATAATGGAAGCCGGTGGGGAAAATAAAATTCCTGTGATTATTTTAGACAGACCAAATCCAATTGGTGGAATTGTTGAAGGAAATATGTTAGATGAAAAATATAGTTCATTTGTTGGCAAATTCAAAATTCCTATTAGACATGGATTGACCGTTGGCGAATTAGCAAATATGATTAAGAATGAAAAATGGATAAATAAAGCCGATGATTTGGATTTGAAAATTATTAAGGTGAAAAATTGGAAACACAGTATATTTTTTCCGCAAACAGATCTCAATTGGATAGACCCATCGCCGAACATGAGGAATTTTAATGAGGCAATCCTATATCCGGGAATGTGTCTGTTTGAGGCAACAAATTTTTCCGAAGGACGAGGAACGGAACATCCATTTGAATGTGTGGGTGCTCCATTTATTGATAGTAAAAAAGTTATAAAAAAATTAAATAAACTGAAATTAAAGGGTGTTAAATTTGAACCGATAAGATTTATTCCAAAAGATATGCCCGGATATTCTGTGAATCCGAAATTTGAAAATGAAGTTGTGAATGGTATTTCAATTGAAGTGACGAATCCTTCTGAATTTGAATCGGTAAAACTTGGAGTTTATTTAATCATAACATTGCGAGATATGTATCCAAAAGATTTTTTAATCAATAGACCAAATTGGATGAATAAACTTTGGGGAGATGATTCATTTATGGAAATGTACAAAAAAAATAAAACCGCAGATGAAATAATTAATTCATATAAATCCGAATTAAAACAATTTATTGATTTGAGAAGTGGATATCTTTTTTATGAATAAGTTTGTATTATTGATAAAAAATTCTTACAATTGGTGATGTTTATAAATAAATTAATAAGAAGGAAAATTTATGAGAAAAATAATTAGAAATCTAACCAAAATAATAATTACACTTATTCTTATTAGCCAAGTATTTATTGTCGAATCTTACGCTTCAGAAGAATTCGATGGAATTGTTGA
>JAYEHX010000159.1:0-2509 GCA_034659735.1 Fidelibacterota bacterium
TCTATGTGGTAAACAGAAAATAATTATTTTATTACAACTCTTAACTCTCTATCTAATCTAAAATGTGCATAAGCACCGGCTATAAAATAAGAAAATGACAGAGAAATAAATATACCCTTTAATCCAAAATATTTCGATGTAAAATAAGCCAGCGGTAAATAAAGAATAAATAACTGAAGTACAAGAATACTTGTTGCTTTGAAAGGTTTCTCCAGAACATTTAAAATATTTGATCCAATTTTCATTACTCCCTGAAGTCCATAGGCAATTGGAACAATTCTAAAATACAATACTGTTGTTTCAATAACTTTTGGATTTTGACTAAAGATTTTAGCAATCGATTCAGCAAATATTCCTAATAGAATCGCTGTAATAATACCAATCAGAATTGAAAATAATTCCCCTAATTTTTTCCCTTCTTTCACTCTTTCTGCCTTTTTTGCTCCAAGATTTTGACCAATAAATGGACCTAAAATAGATGCTAAGGCCGCAATAAAAGACATTGCAAAAAATTCAATTCTGGTTGCTACGCCAAATCCGGCAACTGCAAAATATCCAAAAGTTGAAATTAACCTTGTAATAAGTGCTGCAGCAACAGGTAACGCCATTTTTACCAATGCATTTGGTATTCCAATAAAAAGAACTCTTTTCCATATAAAAAACAGCTTTGAAAGCTTTATTTTAATAAAACTAACAGCCCTAATCCTTCTGATCAAATAATATATTGCAAATGACGCACTTCCAAATCGTGCAATTACAGTAGTTAAAGCAGCACCTCTAATTCCTAATTCAGGAAATGGACCAACTCCAAAAATAAACAAAGGATCCAATATAACATTTGCTAAAGCAGAAAATAACATTATCATTCCGGGAACTAATGTATTTCCTGAAGCTCTAATAATATTATTTCCTATCATTGGAATAGCCACAAATATACTTCCCATAAACCAAATTTGCATATATGATTTTATAAATTCTAAAACAATACCATCAGCTCCCAAAAGTTTGAACAACGGACTAATTGTTAAAATACCAATAGCTGATACAGTAAAAATAATAATAACACCTAAAATTAAACTTGCTAAACTATATTTTTTAATTTCTTCATAATTTTCCTGTCCATACAATTTTGAAATGACTGCACTACTTCCTAAACCAATACCAACTGCAATGCTATTAACGACCATAACAACAGGAAAAGTAAATGAAAGAGCAGCTAATTCATCGGCACCTAATTTTCCAACAAAAAATGTATCGGCTAAATTAAAAATAACCATGCTCATCATTCCAAATATCATCGGAATGGTCATTCTGATTAAAATTTTAAAGATATTCCCTTCTGTTAATTTATTATTTTTGATATTTTAACCTTTTTTTGTAAATATTTAATAAATATAATTTAACCATTTTTAATGAATTTTCAAATTTTAAACACACTTTTGTGCACGGTACCATTAAAATGACAAAAGGGAGGTATTCATATGCTTTATCTGCTTTTAAAAACGAAAAGAAATTTAAAAAGGATTTGAATTAATGAATTATTTTTATAATATATTCTTGGGGGCAGACACACTTTTATGCACGGTACCCGAAAGTTAATCAAAGGGTTCAAATAATATAACAAAAATATTTATAATAATCATTTATTTATAAAATAATTTTTTCACAAAATACATTCTATGTGTTCTCTGAGATCTTTCGCGGTGAATAATCTATTTTCTCACTTACCAATACAAAAATTAGAAAAGATATTATTCAAGACATCTTGTGAAGTGCTTTCGCCTGTTATTTCATTCAAGCTTTCAATTGCATTCTGAATGTCAAAAGCGATAAATTCGTTTGATAGATTTTCGTTAATTGCATCGGTTGATTTCGCGAGTGAATTTATTGCATTATCAATCGCATCTTTATGACGAAGATGAGAAATTGCGATTGATTCACTTGTGATTTTGTATGTTTTTTCTGCTGTGTCTGTCAATAAATTCAATAATTTATCGAGATTTTTTTCATGTTTTGCACTTATCATTATCTGTTTATTATTTTTTATTGAAGTATCTGATTTTTCGTCTAACAGGTCTATTTTGTTCATAGCAATAATTATTGGAACATCGGTTAAAGAGCGAATATTATTTATCTCATATTCTAAAGAATCGGGTTGTGTAATGTCGGAAATAAGTAAAATTATATCGCCTTTTTTGATTATGGAATTTGTTCTTTCAATTCCGAATTTTTCAATTTTATTATCTGCAATTCGTAATCCTGCGGTATCAACCAATCTAAATAAATTATTGTGATGCTTGAATATTTCCTCGATTGAGTCGCGAGTTGTTCCGGGAATATCGGAAATAATTGTTCGTTCTTCATCAAGTAGTGCATTCATCAAGCTGGATTTTCCGGCATTTGGTTTCCCGACAATCGGTATTAAAATTCCTTCTCTTTTTATTTTTCCACTCTTATAAGAATTTGATAATTCTAAAAGTAATTCAATAGAATTTTTTATTTTTTCATT
>JAYEHX010000160.1:0-1751 GCA_034659735.1 Fidelibacterota bacterium
TAATTTAGTGATTTGTTTTTTCAGGTTTTTACGAGAATTATTTGCCTCAAGTTCAATCTCATTTTTCTTCCTTTCACAGGTAAACAGTTCAAAGATTAATTTCACACCATTATATATCAACGGATAGACAATCTTATTTCTTTTGTTGGAATAAATTCCTTCTATCAAATGACTAAGTGCATCAATTGCAGTATCGCGAGTAATTATTTTTGGAAGTGAAATCGTATATTTGGGATCTAAAAAAGAGTATTTAGGAAACATTATTGGCGAACCAAATCCTGCTTTTCTATTTTTTTTCGTGTCGGTAATTACACTATATTGAGTTGCTTCTGTTCCGGTTCCCGATGTAGTTGGAATTGCAATTATTGGAAATACTTTTTGAATTTTCTCCGAATCATAAAATTCTTTATTTGTGAATTTATTTGCAGAAATTATTGAAATTGCCTTTGCAGAATCAATGGGGCTTCCACCACCAATGCCAATAACCATATTGCAATTATTTTGCAAAAAATAATTTGCTCCTTCGTGGACAGTTTCCAATTTTGGATTTTCGGTAATTTTATCAAAAATTTTATATTCGATTTTATTTAGTTCTAACAACTCTGTAAAATCAGATTGTGCTCCACTGATTTTTGCAGAATTTTTCCCGGTGACAATTAAAATTTTATTGTCTGAATTTAATTTTGAAATCAAATTTTCTTTTAATGAGTTTTCCCCAAAAAATATATTTGTTGGCATAAAATAGTTATACATTGTTTTCCTTATTGTTTGTGAAATTTTTAGAGATAAATGTGTTTTTATTTATGAAATGATTTTTTAATTTTATCCATTCATCATGAGTAACGCCGGATTTTCCCAATGAATTATCACCATTCCAGTTTAATTGGTGGAAATCAGATCCACCGGTAGTAATTAAATTGAATTTTTTTGCAATATCTAAAATTTCAGAAATCAATTTTTGTGAATTCGATGGATGACGCAATTCAATTCCATCAATTGAATATGTAACAATATCTTCCAAAAGGTAACGATTTTTATATAATCCGGGATGAGCCAAAACTGCAATTCCACCGGCATTATGAATAAGCTCAATAGCATATTCCACACTCATCTTTTTCTTCGGAACATAAGCAGGGCAATCATATCCGAGATAGCTGATAAAAGCTTCTTTCGCTGATCTAACAAAATTGGCATCAAGCAATGCTTGTGCAACATGTGGTCTTCCCAGTGAAGTTTTGCTACCTACCATTTCAAAAATTGTGTCCGGTAAAATTTTAATATTCAATTTTTCTAATTTTTCACATATTGAATAAATTCTATTTTTACGATATTTTTTATATTTATTTAGAGTTGATAACATTATTTCATTGTTAGGATCAAATCCGTAACCAAGAATATGAATATCTTCATCATGAAAATGTGTAGAAAGTTCAACTCCTGTGACAGCAGTTCCTTTAAAATATTCTTTAAATTCTTGATATCCGCTAATACTATCATGATCGGTTAACGATGCAATTGTGATTTTTTTCATATTTAGAATTTCTGCCAGTTTTTTCGGAGGATATTTTCCATCAGAAAAAGTAGAATGAAAATGTAAATCATAATATATCTTAATTTTTTTTTGAACCATTTTATTTTTTACTGTTATCATATTATATTCACCACATGAGAACTCATAGAGCTCATAGAACTAATAGATATTTTATATATTTTCATTATTATTTTATTCATAAGATATTTTCTTTGTGTTC
>JAYEHX010000160.1:1851-7366 GCA_034659735.1 Fidelibacterota bacterium
CTTCTCTCACCATGTGTAATAAATTCATTGGGAATTGAAAATGAATGTAATTCAGTTTTACTTTTGTCAGTTTGTAAAAATCTGCTAACTAAATTTTCCAATCCGCTATTGGGATTTCCTTCTTCGATTGTAATAATTATTTTATGATTCTCTACGACTTCGGCCAACATTTTTTTATCATAGGGAGCTATAAATCTTGCATTAATTAAAGTCGCATTTATTTTTGACTTTTTCAATATTTCTAAAGCTTTATATGCTTCATTTACCATGGCTCCTGTGGTTAGAATTGCGATTTTTTTTCCGTTTTTTATATATTCCCAAGAACCCAAGTTTATTTTTTTTACATCATTTTCAGGATTGTATTTAATACTTTTATCTCGCGGATAACGAATAAAAAACGGTTTATCTTTTATTTCCATTGCCAAGTGCATGAGTGATCTTAATTCATTACCATCTTTTGGAGCAGATAAAATAACATCAGGAATCATCGATAAATATGAGAGGTCAAAATTGCCATGATGAGTTGGTCCATCAGCTCCGACTAATCCGGCTCTGTCGCAACAAAATAATACAGGTAATTTTTGCAAACTTACATCGTGAATTATATGATCGATAGCTCGTTGCAAAAAAGATGAGTAGATTGAGACCACGGGTCTTACTCCATTTATTGCAAGTCCGGCTGAAAATGTGACAGCATGTCCCTCTGCAATTCCAACATCAAAAAATCGTTTTGGATATTTTTCTGAATATTCTACAAATCCGGTTCCCTCTTTCATCGCCGCCGTAATTCCCACTACTTCAGAATATTTGTCCGCTAATTCTATCATAGTTTTTCCAAATACTTCTGTATAACTTGGAATATCTTTCTCTTTTTTTTCTACCTTTTTTTCTCCTGAAACTCCATGATATTTTGTTGGATTTGCTTCTGCTTCTGGAAGTCCTTTCCCTTTGACTGTTAGAATATGTAATAATATCGGTGTTTTTATATCTTTCAATTTTGTAAATATTTCAACTAATTCGGAAACATCATGTCCATCAATTGGGCCGAAATATCTTAATCCTAATTCATCAAAAATAATTTTTGGGACAACAAGTTTTTTTGCACTTGCCAAGATTCTTTTAAATCCATTTTGAATTGAATGTTTGTCTCCATCTAATTTGTTTGTTAATTTCCAAACATTATCTTTCAATTGATTATATGCCGGAGCCGAGACAATTCTATTTAAGTAGCGAGAAATTCCACCGACATTTCGTGATATCGACATTTCATTGTCATTTAAAATTACCATCAATTGTTTTTTTGAACGGCCGATATTATTCAATCCTTCCCAAGCTAATCCGCCTGTCAAAGCACCATCGCCAATTACAGCGATTACTCTATTTGCAATATTTAACAAATTATTTGCAACTGAAATTCCAAGTGCAGAAGAGATTGAAGTTGAAGCATGTCCGGCACCAAAAACATCATATTTGCTTTCTGACGGTTTTAGAAACCCGCTTATTCCTTTATATTTCCTAATTGTTTTTAACTCTTCTCTTCTACCTGTCAATACTTTAAATGGATATGTTTGATGACCGACATCCCAAACAATCTTATCTTTCGGCAAATCGAAAACATATAATAATGCAATTGTTAATTCCACAACTCCGAGTGAAGGAGCAAGATGTCCGCCTGTTTTACTTATCACAGTAATTATATAATCTCTTAACTCATCAGCCAATATTTTTAATTCATCAATAGAGAGATTCTTCAAATCTTTCGGCTCATTAATTTTTTCTAATATTTTATATTTCATAAACTTCCTTTTTTACTTTTCATAAATCTATAAATATACATAAATATTTTTTAAATTGGTATATATTTATTTTATTCTCTTGAGTTTAAAAACATCTCGCAAAGTCGCCAAGTCGCTAAGGGGATTAAGATGGTTAGGAGGTTAGAGGGTTAGAAGGTTAGGTACCGTGTATAAAAAGTATGTCCGAGTCAATGACAACCAATGACTACAAATGACTATGAATGATAACAAATGACTATAAATGACTATGAATGACAACAAATGACTATGAATGATAACAAATGACTATAAATGACTATGAATGACAACAAATGACAATCAATAACTATAAATGACAATAAATTTCTCTGCGTCTTTGCGTCTCTGCGGTAAAGCACAAATGACAAAATATCCGTGCCAATCCGCAAAATCCGCGAAAATCCGTGTGCTAAAAATGACAAACAAAAAAGCAAAATAAATATTTGAATTTTATTAAAACAACATTAGATTACACTATTAATAAAAAGAGGGATTTAATGAATTTAACAATTGCAAATAAACAGAACAAGAAAGCGGAAGATATGCAAAGAAGTGATATTTTAGAATATATTCAAAAAAATGATGTTGAGACGATTGTTTTTCAATATATAGATTTGGAAGGAGACATTCGTGAGTTAATAATTCCAATTAATTCGATAGAATATGCTCATAGAGTTCTTGCTTCTGGCGAGCGGATTGACGGTAGTAGTATTTTCAAAGAAATAATTCCTACAGGACAATCCGATTTATATATTATTCCAAATTATTCAACTGCATATAGAAATCCATTTGATGAAAATTCAATAAATATAGTTTGCAACTTTGTGAATAAAGATGAAAAACGAGCAAATTTTACACCAAGCAATGTTTTGCGAAACGCTTCCAATATGATTTTAGAAAAGCATGGTTTGGAGTTGTGGGCTTTAGGTGAAATAGAATTTTATCTAATAGGAGAATATGAAAAAAGTTTATTTGAATTGCCGGAACAGAGTGGATATCATCAAACCGAACCATATTTAAAATATCGTGTAGTAGCAAATGAAATTGCAAAAATCGTAAGTCAGATTACGGGAAATGTAAAATATGCTCATGGAGAAGTTGGACATATTCATAAGATAGAGAATTCAGATTCAAAATGGAATGGAATGCATGCCGAGCAGTATGAAGTAGAGTTTTTGCCGGCTCCAATTGAGATTGCCGGATTGAATGTTTCAATTGCAAAATGGGTCGCCAGAAATGTTGCCTCGCAATATGGACTTGGAATAAGTATGGCACCAAAATTGCAAGATAAACAAGCGGGAAACGGACTTCATTTTCATCTGGAACTTTTGAAAAACAAAAATAATATTATGAGAAAAGATGATGGCGAATTATCAGATGAATCGCTTGCAATTATATCTTCATTGTGCGAATATGCTTCGTCATTAATAGCAATTGGAAATCGTGTAGATTCTTCTTATACGAGATTAAATTCCGGACAGGAAACTCCATCGAGTGCATATTGGAACGAACTTGACAGAAATGCTTTAGTAAGAATTCCACTCGCTTGGCAGAATGGGGAATATTTGGCATCAATAATTAATGATAAAAATCGTGAGTCATATCGTTCGCCATTTAAAAGACAAACGGTGGAATTGCGAAGTGCTGACGGTTCGGCGAATCATTTTTTTCTATTAGCCGGAATATGTCAGGCAATATATGTTGGCTTGAATAACATTGATGAATATAAAAATAGAGCAAAAGAGTTATCAAATCCCAATCATAAACTTTTAGAACAATTGCCAAAAAATAGAAAAGAAGCAAGTGAATTATTTGATGAAAACAGAGATAAATATTCAGATGTGTTTTCTGATGAAATTATTGGATATATTGTAAATTATTTGGAAAAATAAAAAATATCTACAATTATTAACAATAGTGAATGCTTTGCATAACTAAAACAAATAATAAGAATCAAAATAAAATAATAAAAATGTTTAGAAGTTTAGAGGTTTAGAAGGTTAGAACGATAGAGATGATTTTTATTAACAATAAATTATAAAATTAAAATATATTTGTCATGTTAATCAAAGGTTTCAATTAATAAATCTACGAAGTAGTTTAATATTCTCAATCTCAATCTCAACCTCAATATTAGCCACCGAAAACACCGAATAACACCGAAAAATATTTGAAAATGTCAACCTCAATCTTAGCGACTTGGCGACTTCTTGCACTGCGGGGCACTGAGCCTGTCGAAGTGAGCTTGTCGAAGTGTGCGAGATTTTTTTCGTGCATTTTCGTGGCAAGTATTCATTCTTCATTCTTCATTCTTAGCGACTTTGCGACTTTGCGAGATTATTTTCGTGGCAAGAAATTATATTACAGAATCTTTGCATAACTAAAATAAATAAAAAGAATCAAAATAAAAAATAAAAATCTTTTGACATTCATTTTAAAAAATACTATATTTAAAGTCGTGATGAATAGAAAAAAAATAACAAAAAATAAATTATTGGATTATAATTTGATATAGATTTTTATTAATTATTAATTAAAATTAGGATGTTAATTTGAATATTCATGAGTATCAAGCGAAAGGTGTTTTAAGTAAATTTGGTGTAGCAATTTTAAGAGGGAAGGTAATTGCGGACATTTCTGATGCGAGGAAAGTTGCGGAAGAAATCGGCGGTGATATGTGGGTTGTGAAAGCTCAGATTCATGCTGGTGGCAGAGGCAAAGGTGGTGGAGTAAAACTTGCAAAATCATTAGACGAAGTTGAGAAATATGCAAAAGATATTCTCGGAATGAATCTTGTCACACACCAAACAGGAAGCGAAGGAAAAATTGTTAAAAAAGTACTAATTGTTGAAGCAGCAGATATATCTAAAGAATACTATTTAGGTATTGTTCTTGATAGAGAAAAAGAAATTCCTGTGATGATGGCATCAACAGAAGGTGGAGTTGAAATTGAAAAAGTTGCTGAAGAGACACCTGAAAAAATAATTAAAATTGAGATTGATCCGACTATTGGAATGCAAGATTTTCAAGCGAGATTGTTGGCTTTCAAATTGGGTTTCAAAAACGAGCAAGTTAAGTATTTTATAAAATTGGCAAAATCGCTTTATAATGCATACATAAATACGGATTCAAGTTTGGTTGAGATAAATCCTATGGCACTATTAGATAACGGTTCAATTATTGCACTTGATGCTAAGATGGGTTTTGATTCTAATGCTTTATTTCGTCACAAAGATATTCTTGAGATGAGAGATTTTGATGAAGAAGATCCTGTGGAGGTTGAAGCAAGTAAACATGGTTTGAGTTATGTAAATCTTGATGGAAATGTTGGTTGTATGGTAAATGGTGCAGGTCTTGCAATGTCAACAATGGATATAATTAAACACGAGGGTGGTGAGCCGGCAAACTTTTTAGATGTTGGCGGAAAAGCAAATGCTGAAACAGTCGCAAAAGGATTTGAGATAATTCTAAAGGATAAAAATGTTAAATCAATTTTTATAAATATTTTTGGTGGAATCGTTCGTTGTGATAGGATTGCAAAAGGAATAATAAAAGCAGCGAAAGATATCTCAATAAATGTTCCAATTATCGTTCGACTTGATGGAACAAATGCTGAAGAGGCGATTGAGATATTGAATAAATCTGATATCGATATGCTAATTTCTGCTACTGATTTGGCTGATGGTGCGAAAAAAGCTGTA
>JAYEHX010000160.1:7466-10650 GCA_034659735.1 Fidelibacterota bacterium
AATTTAACAAATTTTAAAAATAAGGTAGATATTTAAATGAGTATATTAGTAAATAAAAATTCAAGAGTAGTAGTTCAGGGTTTTACAGGGCAGGAAGGATCATTTCATGCAGAACAGTGTATGGATTACGGTACGAATGTTGTTGCAGGAGTAACACCTGGAAAGGGTGGAATAAAACATCTTGGAGTTCCGGTTTTTAATACGGTAAAAGATGCGGTTGAAGAGCAGAAAGCAAATGTGTCATTAATATTTGTTCCACCGGCATTTTCTGCTGATGCGATTATGGAAGCTTCTGATGCGGGTGTAGAACTTGTAGTTTGTATTACAGAAGGAATTCCAACAAAAGACATGATGCTTGTAAAACAATACTTAAAAAAGAATAATACAAAATTACTCGGTCCGAATTGTCCGGGAGTGATTACACCGGGAGAGGCCAAAATAGGAATTCTGCCGGGGTTTGTTTTTAAGAAAGGGAGGGTCGGACTAATTTCAAAATCCGGAACTTTAACTTATGAAGCGGCAAATCAAGTTGTGAAAGCCGGTTATGGAATTTCAACAGGAATTGGAATTGGTGGTGATCCGATAATTGGATACTCTTTTATTGAATTATTAAAATTATTTGAAGCTGATGATGAGACAGATGCGATTGTGATGATTGGAGAAATTGGTGGAGATTTAGAGATTCAAGCAGCGGAATATATAAAAGAAAATATTAGCAAACCGGTTGTTGCGTTTATTGCAGGTCAGACAGCTCCAAAAGGAAAAAGAATGGGACATGCCGGAGCAATTATAGCCGGTAGCAAAGGAACTGCAAAAGAAAAAATCGAAGCATTAGAAAAAGTTGGAGTATTGGTTGCAGAAACCGCAGCAATGATTGGTGATACAATAAAAAAAGTTATGAAATAATAAGGTAGAAAAATGCGTAAAATTCAAGTAAATGAAATTACAAAGATAATAAAAAAACTCTCAATGGAAGCATCTATAATTGCAAATGATCAATTGATTAAAAAAATAGAAGAATCCGTAAAAATAGAGGAATCATCAGTTGGTAAAGCTGTTTTGAAACAGTTATTAAGAAATATAGAAATCAGCAAAACTGATAAGACGCCAATTTGTCAAGACACAGGATTTACGGTAGTGTTTATGGATATTGGACAAGATGTAAGTTTTGTTGGTGGTTCGTTAGAAGATGCTGTAAATAAAGGAGTTGGCGAAGGATATGTGGAAGCATATTTACGAAAATCCATTATTTTAGATCCAATATCTAATCCAAGAAATTCTAATAATAATACTCCCGCAATTTTACATACACACATCGTAGAGGGCGATAAAGTTAAAATAACGGTATTGCCAAAAGGTGGTGGTGCGGAGAATATGAGTAGAATCAAAATGTTGAAGCCGGCAGATGGAATTGAAGGAATAAAGAATTTTGTTATTGAAACTGTAAAAAATGCAGGTGGAAATCCTTGTCCACCGACGGTAATTGGGGTTGGAATCGGTGGCACTTTTGATTATGTAGCATATTTGGCGAAGAAAGCGATTATGAGAGATTTTGGAGATAGAAATAAAGACAAGCAAGTTGCAAAATATGAAGTCGAATGGCTCGAGGAGATAAATAAACTTGGAATTGGACCGGCCGGACTTGGTGGAAAAGTAACCTCATTAGATTTATTTATTGAAGTTTATCCGAGACATATAGCAACTTATCCTGTTGCTGTAAACATTCAATGTAATGCTAATAGAAAAAAAAGTATTGTTTTATAGAATAAAAATATTTAAAAAAGAAATTGTAAGAATTAAAATATTGCAAGATTTAGGGAGATATAAATGAGCATAAAATTAACAACACCACTGACAGAAGCAAAAATAAAAGATTTAAAAATTGGTGATGAGATTTTGTTGTCCGGAATAATTTATACTGCAAGAGATTCTGCCCATCAAAAATTTATTGATTTATTGGATGAAAAAAAGGAATTACCGTTTGATCCTGTTGGGAGTGTAATATTTTATGTTGGACCTTCGCCAGCTCAGCCGGGACAAGCAATTGGAGCAGCAGGACCAACAACAAGTTACAGAATGGATCCATTTGCTAATGAAATGATGGAAGTCGGAGTGAAAGGAATGATTGGAAAAGGTGCTCGTTCACAAGAAGTTATTGATGGAATGAAGAAATATTGTGGAGTATATTTTGGAGCAACAGGTGGAGCGGCTGCACTTCTCTCAAAATCGGTTGTGGAAGCGGAAGTTATTGCATTTGAAGAATTGGGACCTGAAGCCGTTAGAAGATTAGTAGTAAAAGATATGCCTTTAATAGTGATTAATGATTGTTATGGAAATGATCTTTATGTTGAAGGTAGGAAAGAGTGGGAAGAGAAATAGAATAAAAATTAAATCAAAAAAAGGAGAATGAAATGGGAGTAACAACATTTATAGTAAACGGTGAAGAAAAATCAAGTATTTCACCAACATTAATTATGGGAGCAGCGGCAGCGGCAGCTGGAGATGAAGTAATAGTTTTTTTTACACCCGGCGGAGCAAAGCATATGATAAAGGGTGAATTGGAAAAAATTGCAGAAGGAAAGGGATTACCAAATTTAATTGATCTTTATGAAGGAATGCTTGGTTTAGGTGCAGAATTTATGGTATGTGAATTAGCGATTGAGAACAAAGGATTCAAAGCTGAAGATTTTAGAGAAGAAGTTGAAATTGGTGGTGCTACTTCATATTTGAATAAAGTTAAAGATGCAAAGACAACATTTACATTCTAATATTATTTTAGAATAGAGAAACATGTTTGTGAAAAAAAGAGAAAAATAAATTAAAAAAGGAGAGAAAAATGGCAGAAATGAATTTAAAAGGAATGAAATGTCCGGAACCAATTATGAAATTAGCAGCAAAAGCAAAAGATTTTCCTGAAGGTGAAATGGTTGAGATAGTTGCAGATTGCCCATCATTCCCAAAAGATATCGAAGCTTGGTGCGAAAGAACAGGCAGAACTCTTTTATTTTGTATGGATGAAGGTGACGGAGTTTCACGAGCACAAGTGCAGTTTTAGATTATTTCTAATTGCTAATTGAAAAGTTGTAATTTTATTATTTAATTAGAATATACCTTAATTAATAATTATGCGAGGATATAATTTGATTAAATGATAAAATTACGATTTTGCTACTTTATAAATAAT
>JAYEHX010000161.1:0-2465 GCA_034659735.1 Fidelibacterota bacterium
TTTTTACTGATTGAATATTTCCCGCATTGTATTTAATTATTGCAATTTTCATAAAATTCCTTTTGTGCTTGGAATTTGTTTATTGCCATCTTTACGAGAAATTGCTGTTTTTATTGACCGAGCAACTGCTTTAAAAATCGCTTCAATTTTATGATGTTCGTTTTTTCCATCAACTTTTATATTTAAATTACATTTTGCCGAATTGGTAAATGATTGAAAAAAATGCTCAAATAATTCTGTTGGCATTTCTCCTATTTTTTCTCTTTTGAATTCCGCATTCCAAATAAAAAACGGTCTATCAGAAAAATCAAGAGCAACTTGAGCGAGCGAGTCGTCCATCGGTAGCAAAAAACCATATCTTTCAATTCCTTTTTTATCTCCCAATATTTTATTAATTGCCTCTCCAAGAATTAATCCAATATCTTCAACTGTATGGTGCTTGTCAACTTCTAAATCTCCTTTTGCGTCTAAAACAATATCAATATTTGAGTGCTTTGAAAATAGTTCTAACATATGATCTAAAAAACCAATTCCCGTATCAATTTTATAATTCCCTTTTCCATCTAAATTAATTTCTATTGAAATATTTGTTTCATTTGTTTTTCTAATTAATTTTATTTTTCGTTCCAAAGATGTTAAAAAATTGTAAATATCATTCCAGTCAGTTGTTGATAAAATTGATTTTTTATTTTTCTGTTTATTAATATAAATTGCTTCACAACCAAGATTTTTTGCGAGTTGAATATCGCTTTCTCTATCGCCAATTACAAATGAATTTTGCAAATCATATTCACCGGCAATATATTTTTTGAACATTCCTATTTTTGGCTTTCTGTTTGGAGAGTTATCTTTAGGGAAGCTTCTATCAATTAAAATTTCACTAAAAATTATTCCTTCGTTTTCTAATGTTTTTAGCATTTTTTTGTGAGCCGGTAAAAAATCTTTATCGGGAAATGATGAAGTCCCTAAACCATCTTGATTGCTAACCATAACGAATTCAAAATCTGTTTCATTAGCAATTTTATTTAAGTTTGAAATTACTTTTGGATAGAATTCCAATTTTTCCAAAGAATCAATCTGCTCGTCCTTTGGTTCAATTATTATTGTTCCATCTCTATCTATAAATAATATTTTTTTCATTTTTAGTCCTTTATTCTTTCTATAGATTTTAATGTAGAAATTAATTTCTTATTTTCCGATGATTTGCCAATTGTAATTCGCAAACAATTTTCACAATTTTTTTCTTTTGATCTATCTCTGACAATTATTTGATTTTTCAATAGAAATTGATATATTCTTTCGGAATTATCAAATTTTACGAGTAAAAAATTCGCATCAGACGGAAATACTTTTTTGACAAATGAAAATTTTGTTATGCTCTTTACCATTTTCTTTTTTTCAACAATAATTTTTTTAATTGAACTATTCTGTCTTTTAATATTACTTATTGATTTTAAAGCAACATTTTGTGTTAATCCGTTTATATTATATGGAAATTTTATTTTATTTAATATTGAAATTATTTGTGCATTCCCGAATCCCATTCCAAGTCGAATATTTGCCATTCCAATTGCTTTTGAAAATGTTTGTAGAATTATGAGATTATCATATTTTTCCAATTCATTTAATAAACTGTCTTTTTCACTAAATTGTATATATGCTTCATCGACAATTACAATTCCATTAGAATTATCTAAAATTTCTATAATATCTTTTTTGTGAAACGAATTTCCTGATGGATTGTTAGGTGAACATATAAATATTAATTTAATATTTTCATTTAATTTTGAAATTATTTTATCTGTTTGAAGTTGGAAATCATCAGTTAATGGAATTTCAATTATTGTAATGTCGTTAATATTTGCGACAACTTTATACATTCCATAAGTAGGAGGGAATAGCATAATTTTATCTATTTTTGGTTCGCAAAATGCTCTAACAAGAAGATCAATTACCTCATCGCTTCCATTTCCAAGAAAAATATTTTCAGAATTTATTTGATAAATTTTAGATATTTCTCTTTTTAAATTAAGTTGGTGTGGATCAGGATATCGATTTAAATTATCTCCGCTTAACGAGCCAATGCTATTTTCATTTGCATCAAGAAAAATTCCATCAGTTTCTTTAAATTCATCTCGTGCAGAAGAGTAAGGTGTTAATTTTTCTATATTTTTTCGAGTTATCTTTTTTATATCTGTCATTTTATTAATTATTTTTTTTAGTTGTTTTTTTTCTTTAATTCTTCTAATCTAACGGTAACTGCATTTTTATGACCGTCCAATTTTTCGGCCTCTGCCATAATTTCAATTGAGTCACCAACATTTTTTAATCCATCTTCAGAAATTGATTGAAAAGTTATTTTCTTCATAAAATCATTCAATGATAATCCGCTATGGTTTTTTGCGAATCCATAAGTTGGTAGAACATGATTTGTACCAGATAGAAAATCGCCTGCAGATTCCGGT
>JAYEHX010000162.1:0-2431 GCA_034659735.1 Fidelibacterota bacterium
TGAAAACTTCGGAAGTTTTTTTGTTACAACAATTTTTAATTAATATTTTTATTATCCAATAATTTTTATTAAATTATTGCTATATGAATAAAAACAAACAAGAAACATAAATGACAATAGAAATAATATTAGCAAGTATCGGATTGATTTTATCGGCATATTTTAGTGGTGCGGAAATTTCCTTTCTAACGGCCAGTCCAATTAAATTACAAATGTGGAAATCAAGAGGCATTCGTGGTTCTGCACTCGGAATGAAATATTTGGAAAATAGAGAAAAGCATTTAACAGCGATTTTAGTTGGCAACACGATAGCAAACATTTTAACAACATCATTTGCGACAATTATTTTTTTGCAATATAAAATATTCAATTCGTGGCAAATTATCATCATTATTTCATTAACGATTTTACTCTTTGGTGAAATTATTCCCAAGACATTGATTCGTGAAAAACCAAATGGTGCGCTTATTTTTTACAGTATCACACTTCGTGTTTTAGAAATATTTTTATTACCAATAACCTTTATTATAGAAAAGATAATCAATCGGGGTCTAAAATTATTCAAGAGTGAAAGGTCGGTTTTTGATATTGCATTGACAAGAGAGGAATTTAATCAAAGTGTTCATCACGGGCACATCTCCGGTGTGATAAATAAAATGGAAAAAAAATATATTAATAATGTGATTGATTTTTCCGATAAAACAGCCGGTGAAATAAATACACCGCGAACGGATATTATTGCATTGCACGAAGCAGATTCAATTCCAAAAGCGAAGAAATTATTTATAGAATCGGGATTTTCAAAGATACTTATTTACAGAGATGATATCGATGATATTATCGGATTTGTCGTGTTGCACGATTTGTTAAATTCTCCCGATTCATTGAAAGATGCAATTAGAGAAATAAATATTTATCCTGAGACACAATCTATTTATGAGATGTTAAAAGATTTTCAAAAGGAAAAAATCAGCATCGCATTAATTGTTGATGAATATGGTGGGACTTCGGGGATTATCACAATGGAAGATTTGGTGGAAGAAATATTTGGCGATTTCGAAGACGAATATGATAGCAAGGATTTTTTGGGAGTTAAAAAATTAGATGACGGGAATCTTTTGGCAAATGGCAGAACAGAAATTGATGATTTGATTAATGAATATAATCTGCAATTACCTTTGGGCGATTATGAAACAATCGGTGGATATATTATTGATAAAATACATAGATTTCCCAAAAAAAACGAGAATATAGTTTTAGGGAAATATAAGTTTATAATCAAAAAGGCGACAGATAAAAATATTGAATTGATAATGATTAACAAGTTTAAAAAGCATGTTTCGAAATCAAAATGAAAATTCTTGATAAATATTTATTAAAAAGATACTTCACATATTTTTTAAGTGCTGAAATTGTTTTTGTGACTATTTTTATACTCGTTGAATTAATTGAGAAAATTGATAACTTCTTAGATTATGATTTGTCTTTTTTGCAAGTGATATATTATTTTGTATTTACAATTCCTTGGTTTATTCATATTGCGATTCCTATGTCATCGCTTATCGCGGTTGTTTTTAGTTTAGGAAAATTAATTAAGTTTTACGAATTTGTTGCACTAAAATCTTCCGGTATAAGTTTATATCGCATCGCTGTTCCGTTACTTATAGTTGGTTTATTGACAAGTTTTTTTGCATTTGAATTTGAAGATAGAATTGTTGTGCCATCGCATCAGAAAATGACAGAATTCAAAAAAGAATATATGACTCGCAATTATCGAAAAAAGAAAGACGAAATCCAACGAAATATTTATTTACAATTAAATGATGGTTCTTTTTTGAATATTAGATATTTTAATATTAATAATAATGAGGGAAATTTTGCTACAATTCAAAAATTTAAAAACAATATAATAAGTACAAGGTATGATGCGAAAAAGATGTTTTGGAAAAATAATAAATGGGTTTTAAAAGATGTTCAAATAAGAGAATTTGCAAATACAAAAGAGATTTATATTCAAAAGGATTCGTTGATAGTTTCGCTTGGCATAACACCAAAAGATTTGTTGCAAAAAAATATTAATCCGGACAACATGACATTCGCCCAATTACAATCATTTGTAAAGAAAATGGATAAATTGGGAATTAATTCTATAAAGTGGCGAGTGAATTTGTTTTTCAAAACTTCAATGAATTTTACTTCATTCATTGTTATTTTATTTGGAATTTCCATAGTGACATTTCAAACAAAATCCGGTGGACCCGGTGGAAGCATCGCTATAAGTTTGTTAGTAATTTTTATTTTTTATAGCACTTTAATGTATGGCAAATTAGTTGGAATTGCAGGAGAAATGCCACCATTTATCTCTGTCTGGTTTCCAAACATTTTCTTTTTTGTTTTAGGAATTATTCTATTGCTTGGAGCAAAAAAATGA
>JAYEHX010000163.1:0-2413 GCA_034659735.1 Fidelibacterota bacterium
TTGGATATTGAACAGGATCAATCAACCAAAACAATCCACCCAATAAAAAAACCGTTCCAATATAACTTAAAGGAATTCTCCAATCAGCATATTTTTTGATTAGAATAAAAATCCCACCAAGCAAAATTAACAAAGCAGATGTCTCGCCAATACAACCACCAACATTCCCTAAAAATATTTCTTTAATAGTTGTCATCGTATGTTCAAATTTAAAAAGTCCCAATGGAGTTGCACCCGTCACGGCATCTATACCTGCATTTTTTGGTAATGTCCAGGTCGTAATTGCCGTTGGATAACTCGCTTGCAAAAAAGCTCTTCCGATCAATGCCGGATTGAAAATATTATAACCCATACCACCGAATATCATTTTCCCAATAAAAATCGCAACCACACTTCCAAGAATAACTCCGGGAATTGGAAACGATGGTGGCAATGTTAAAACCAATAATAATCCTGTCAAAACCGAAGTTCCTTCGGAAATTTTAAACTCTTTTTTACTTATATAATTAAAAATTAACTCTGTCAAAACCGCACTTAAAATTCCAACACCAATCATTAATAATGATCTCAAACCAAATATTACAACTCCAAAAATTGTTGCCGGAAGTAATGCAAAAAGCACACCTTGCATAACTTTTTTAATACTATAATCACTTTTTAAATGTGGCGAAGATTTTAATATTAGCAGATTGCCTTTTGGCTTTTTTAACTTTGCGCGAGGATCTTTTTTTATCACTTTTTTTTGTTCTGTTTTTACTTCTTCTGACATATTTTTTCCATTTTATTAATATTTAAAAACTATTTTGATTTTATTTTTCCAACTCGTATCCATTGAACAAGTGGAATATTCGACGGACAAGAATAGAGACACGAACCACATTCTATACAACTCTGAATTTCATATTTTTCCAATTCATCATATTTGCCTAATTCTGCTAATCGTGAGATCTTTGTTGGTATCAAATTCATCGGACAAACTCTAACGCAAGTTCCACAACGAATACAGGCATACTCTTTTTCATTTATATTCTTTTCGATTGAGCAAATTACACCACTCGTCGCCTTTATCATTGGAACGGAAGTTGTGTGCTGAGGAATTCCCATCATCGGACCACCCATATAAACGAGATTAGTTTCCTCTTTCAATCCGCCGGCAAAATCTATCAATTTCTCAAGTGGCGTTCCAATTCTTGCACGAATATTTTTCGGGTCATTCACTCCATTTCCTGATACAGTGACAACTCGTTCTACAAGCGGTTTTCCTTCCGTCACCGCTTCGAAAATCGCAATCATAGTTCCTATATTATGGACAACAACTCCAACATCCATCGGAAGTCCACCAACCGGTACTTGTCTTTTTAGAACTGCATCTATCAACATTTTTTCAGCACCTTGGGGATATTTTAATTTCAGTGGAATAACTTTATAATCATAATTTAATTCCATAACTCGTTTTTTCATCTCTGCAATCGCATCGAGTTTGTTATTTTCAATTCCAATATATCCATTCTTTACATTGAGAATTTTCATCGTAATTTCCATGCCTTTCAGGACATTATCCGTATTCTCAAGCATCATTCTATTATCGCCATTAAGAAATGGTTCGCACTCAACTCCATTCAAAATAAAAGAATCAATCGATTTTTCTTCCGGTGGTGATAATTTTACATGAGTTGGAAATGTTGCTCCACCAAGTCCAACGATTCCGGCTTTTTTAACTATTTCAAGCAGTTCACCACTTTCAACATTTTTCCAATCTTTTGGAATATCAATTAAATCCCACTCATCTTCGCCAGTTCTTTTTATGTGAATCATTGTGGAACGAGTTCCAACCGGATGGTCAAATTCATCAATTTTTTTCACAACTCCAGTCACAGGTGAATGAATAGCACTTGAAATAAATCCATCAGCTTCTGCAATAATTTGTCCGGTTTTTACCTCATCTTTTTTCTGCACAACCGGTTTTGCCGGTTTACCAATATGCAAGTTTAATGGAATAAATATCTCATCCGGCAACGGCATTTTTTCAATTTTTTTCTTATCGGTGAACTCTTTATAACTCTTCGGATGGATTCCATTTTTAAATGTTGATAATTTCAATATTACTTCTCCATATTTTTTAATTACAGTTGTAAATATAATATATTTCTAAAGAAAATAAAACTAAAAAAACTATTTAAATAACATTATTTTTTTCCTAAATTATGGTTAATTAAAAAAGGGTGAAATAAAAATAACAATGTTTGAATATCAAAAGACAAATAGATTTTTTGCACAAATTGCAGGTGGAATAGAAGAACTCGCAGTTGCAGAATTAAAAGAACTGGGAATTAAAAAAGTTAGACAAATTTATCGAGGTGCATGGCTTAAAGCAAGTTTGGAACAAGTTTATAAAATCAATTATTGTAGTAGA
>JAYEHX010000164.1:0-10267 GCA_034659735.1 Fidelibacterota bacterium
TCTATGAGAAACATAAAAATGATAATCAGATAAAAGGTGTTCTGGGATTGCATGCAAATTTCACTTTAAGCGATAAAACACTCTCAACAATTAGCAAACAAAAACCGACGAAACTTCCAATTCATATTCACTGCGGAGAGGCGATTGACGATTTTGAATTTTGTAAAAGTGCGGGATACGAAGGTCCGGTTCATCGATTAGATGAATTTGGATTATTGTCAAAAGATTCACTTCTCGCTCATTGCATTCATTTATCAGAAAAGGATTATCAATTGCTCGAAGAAATCAAACCAAATATTATTTCAAATCCGGAATCAAATGCAAACAATTCCGTAGGAAAAATGGATACTGAAAAAATAAATTCATACTTATTGGGAACTGACGGAATGACGGGAAATGTGCTTGGCACTATGCGATCGCATTTTTTGAGAAGAAATGGAAATATAAAAAACCCGTTGGAAATTCTATTCAAATCACCTTCAAATATTGTTGAAAAATATTTTAAAAATTCGGGAAGTTTGGTAGTTGAAAATTCTGCTGACATTGCAATAACTGACTATAAACCGACAACAAAAATCAATATAGAAAATCTATTTTATCATTTAATTTTCGGTGTGGAAGGTCAGAAAATGTATATGACAATTGCAAATGGTGAGATTCTATATCAAGACGGAAAGATGAAAAAAATTAATGAAAACGAAGTATTAGAAAAAATAAAAATGGCATCAAATAATTTACACAGGAAATTTTATGAATAAAGATTTTTCTCCAATCTCAATTAAGCAATTACTAAAACAGATTCTAAATTCATATAAAAAAAATGATTCTATATTTGGAATTTATGATAATTTATTTTTTACACCAAAAAAAGATGATGTTTTTAAGACGGAGATTTTTAATCAAAAATTAGAAACACCAATCGGAGTCGCGGCAGGTCCACACACACAAATGGCACAAAATATAATTACCGCTTGGATTTCTGGAGCGAGATATATCGAGCTCAAAACCGTCCAAACACTTGATGAAATTGATGTCTCAAAACCGTGTATTGATATTCAAGACGAAGGTTATAATTGCGAATGGTCGCAAGAATTGACAATCAAGGAGTCATTCTTTGAATATTTAAAAGCTTGGATTATTATTCATATTTTGCGAGATGTGTTCGGTTGGGAAAAAGAGCTTGGAACGATTTTTAACATGAGTATTGGTTACGATTTGGCTGGAATTAAAAAAGAAAATGTGCAATGGTTCCTGAATAAAATGACTGATTGTAATGAAGAAAAAAATGAACTGATAAATGAAATTAAAGATATTTATCCGAAAATTACAGAGATAGAAATACCAAATCAAATTTCAAATAATGTGACATTATCGACGATGCACGGTTGCCCGCCGGATGAAATTGAAAGCATCGGGAAATATCTAATTGAAGAACGAAAGTTGCATACATTTATAAAATTGAATCCTACACTTCTCGGCAAAGAAAAAGTTCGAGAAATTCTAAATAAAAAACTTGGTTATGAAACGACAGTTCCGGATGTTGCTTTTGAACATGATATAGATTATGAATCCGCAGTAAAAGTAATTTTATCACTTCAAAAATCTGCGAAAAATAACAGCGTATTTTTTGGTGTGAAACTGACAAACACTTTGGAAGCCACAAATCATAAAAATGTTTTTGATGCGGAATCAATGTATATGAGCGGAAAAGCACTTCATCCGATTAGCATAAATGTAGCAAGAAAATTGCGAGCAGATAAACGAATAAAATATCTACAAATTTCATTTTGCGGTGGAGTTGATGTTTTCAATATTGCGGAGACAATCGCTTGTAATTTACATCCGATAACCGTTTGTTCCGATTTATTGAAGCCGGGTGGATATTCACGAATGTTACAATATCTGCAAGAAATTACGAAAGTATTCAATAATTATAATGCAAAAAATATTCAGGAATATATTCAAAATAGAGGCGAAGAAAATGATTTGATTTCTGCCTCAAATATCAATCTAAATAAATATGCGGATATTGTTGTAAATGAGAAATATTATAATTCAAAAGAACAGACAATTAAAACAGACAAAGTGCTGAATAAATTTGATTGTATTTCCGCACCTTGCGTTGGCACCTGTCCGACTCATCAAGATATTCCTAATTATATGAATTGGACAGCTAACGAAAAATTTGGTAATGCTTTGGCAACAATTTTAGAAACAAATCCATTTCCAAATGTGACCGGAATGGTTTGCGATCATCTTTGCCAGACAAAATGCACGAGAATAAATTATGACAATTCTTTACAAATTAGAGGAATAAAAAGATTTGTTGCCGAAAATAGTGAAGATAAAAATATCGATTTTGCTGAATATTCAAATAATAAAAAAGTGGCAATTATAGGTGCCGGTCCGTCCGGGTTAACTTGTGCATATTATTTGAAAATAGCGGGATTTGAAGTTGATGTTTATGAGACGAAAGGATTCGTTGGCGGAATGCTTGCCGATGCAATTCCTCTTTTTCGACTTTCAGAATCCGCACTTTTGAAAGATATTGAAAATATAAAAAAACTTGGTGTGAACATCATAACTTCACAAAAAATTGATAGTGATTTATTTAAAGAAATTAGAAAAAAAACGGACTTCGTCTATTTGGCAACCGGTGCACAAAATTCAAAGCGAGTAGCAATAAAAGGCGATATTGTTGAAAATGGAATGCTTGATGCTTTAGAATTTCTTTCAGATATTAGGCAAAATAAAAATGTAAAACTTGGGGAAAAAGTAATAATTCTCGGTGGCGGAAATACGGCAATTGATACTGCAAGAACGGCAAAAAGATTTATTGAAAATGATGGAACTGTGACGATTGTTTACAGAAGAACTCGCGATGAAATGCCGGCGGACCAAGATGAAATTCAAGAGGCACTTGACGAAGGAATAGAAATTATTGAATTGGCATCGCCGTCAGAAATTATTTCAAAAGATGAAAAGGTTGTGAAATTAGTTTGCAAAAAAATGAAGTTGGGAGATGTAGATTCTTCCGGACGACGAAAACCAATTGAAATAGAAAACAGCGATTTTGAAATTTCAGCAGACACAATAATTCCTGCTTTCGGTCAATCTTTGGCTATCGATTTTGTTGATAATCAACTATTGGAAGTTGTGGATAGTCACACTTACGAAACAAAAATGGAAAATGTTTTTATCGGTGGAGATGCTTTTAGAGGTGCATCATCTATAATTAAAGCGATTGCAGATGGAAGAATAATTGCAGAAAATATTACCAGCAGAACTCTCGCAAAGACGCTAAGTCGCAAAGATGCAAAAAATGTTTTTTACCAAGACACAAAATTGCAAATGAAAGAAAAGAATACAAAAAGAGAAAAATTAACTCACAAACAATTACAGGAAATGAGAGCGAAACGAAAATTTGGAATTGAACCGAAAGAAATTCCTATTTCAGAACGAGATAAAAATTCAATTGTAGAAATTGGAATGACAAAAGAAGAAGCAATAGATGAAGCGAGCCGTTGTCTTCTATGTGATGAAGTTTGTGATGTCTGCGTAAGTGTCTGCCCAAATCGAGCAAATTTTTCTTATGAAGTAGAACCATTTCAAACACCAATTCAAAAGGCAATAAATAACAATGGAAAAGTAAAAATTGTGGATGACGGGGTTTTTAAAATTGAACAGAAATATCAAGTTTTGAATATTGATAACTATTGTAATGAATGTGGAAATTGTGAAACATTTTGTCCGACTTCAGGGAAACCGTATAAAGATAAACCGAAAGTATATTTGGATAGAAAAAGTTTTGATGAAGGTGAGTTCGGTTATTTTCTTGATACCGATATTTTATATTTCAAATCAGAAAAGGAAATATTTACTTTACGGGAAGAAAGCAATTTTTACAATTTTCAATCTGAAATATTTTCAGCAAAGTTAGATATAAAAGATTTTTCAATAATTAAAATAGATTTTAAAAACGAATCAATAAACGAAATTTCTACAAAGATTGCAGTAGAGATGAAAATAATTATGAATGCAATTAGAGAATTATATTAAAATGAAATAAAAAATAATGAAAGACAATGAATATTATTAAAATTTACTTGACTAATTCAAATTAATATGCTACACTAAAATGGGTTAAAAAATGGTAGATTTAATTTTTATAACTGGTGCAATCAAACAAGAGAGATATTGTGAAAATTTTTAAATTGATAACAATATAAATGGTAAAAAATGAAAATTTATTTATATTTTATTTTACATATATTGATTCTTTTATTTCTATTTGGATGTGTCAATTTTGAAGACGATGCACCCTCTTTTGCAATATACTTTTTAAAAGATTCAACTTTGACTATGAAAGATATAGAGGACAAAAACATTGATGAATTAAAACTTTCTAATAATGCTTGGCTTACACAAGATGATATTGAGTTTTATGATTGGTCAAGTCATTGCATTTATTTAAAAAAAGATAAAACTTTTTTATTCCCAAATTGGGAAAATAATAACTTTAATGAATTTCCCCCTGAATGGGCAGATAAACCTTTTGTTGTTGTGGCAAATGGCAATAGATGTTACATGGGTTATTTTGAAAGTTTTTTTTCACATTATTGGAAAACCCCCTTAATATCGGATGGTTTTAACAGCATGTATCCTTCAGATGTTCTTTTTATTGATTGGTGGTGGCTGTATCACGATTATCCTCAAAATAATCCAAATATAAAAAACGCCCTGATGAATGCGGGGATCTATCACGGTGGGATCAGTGTTACTTTTGATGTCACCGATGCAATCTTGAATATTGAAGATGCGGATACCAGCACCATTACCTACAAATTTACTATTACCAATAACGACGAGGATGATTTATATGTCATAGATCCTGACAAGACAGGTAGCGATTTGTTCCATTGGTTTACAAATGGTTTGACTTTTCAGGATATAAATACTGGAAAAATTTATGAGCCCAGATGGCGAAAATATGTTCAATTACCTTCGACGGACTACTGGTCTTCAGACTGGTTTACAAAACTAAAAAGCGGTCATTCTATCCAGAGAACCGTGGTATTAAAAGGCTATCCTTATTTCCCAACAGGTAAATATATGTTTCAATTTAAGTATAATGGGCAAATATCTGGTATGGAAAAGGAAGTAAGGGAATTGGCCGACGGGCGTTATTGGCTAGGTCCGACGCGTTCTAATATAATGGTTATGGTTTTGGAAGCGAAAGATGATTCGTTAAGTAAAAAAAATGTTACCAGAAAGCATTTCGAAAAAAGCAATCAGTTACGAATATTTGAGATGAATAATCCATTTATCAACGAGTATTTACACATTACTCTAACTCAACAAGAATTTGAATTAAAAAGGAGGTGATATCTATGCTTGTATGAATATTTTTCCCCGCATATTTTTAAGTACCACAATGGTGGATTATTCAGGAGATCACTCGGCGACAATAACCGGGCAGACAGATATTTATATCTCCAAGTGGGGATATTACCCTTTAATGAGACATCACAAGAATTATCATCCTGGTTATGGTAATCCAAGCAAATTTCTGCGCAAAAATCCAAGTACACCTTCTGATTTTGCAACTGTTCAAGATGCAATTAATGATGCTGTTTCTGGGCAAATTGTTCATATTGATGCAGGTGTACCAATGCTTCAAACTAACATCAACATTGCATCTGATCTTACCTTAAAAATACACACAGGCACTACACTCAATCTTAATGGTTATACTATCACTAAAGGATCAGGTGAAATAGTGCTTGAATCCGGAGCAGTAGTTAATCCACGTTATTGTGTAAAAACAGGAAGCACAATAAATGGATTTTACCCTACATTAAATTCAGCATTATCAAATGCATCCAGTGGACAGACAGTTGAAGTAAAAACATCCACTGCCCTTACGAATAATATTCTTGTGCCTTCCGGTGTAACTTTAAAAATACTATCAGGTACGAAATTAACAATGAATTCATACAATGTAACAAGAGCCAGTGGTGCGTCAATTATCCTTTTAAGTACGCGAAACAATATTCCTGATGTCAGATTGCAATCTGGTCCAACAGTTTTAGGATTATATTCTCTTATTAGTTCAGGATTATCTGCTAGTGCATCCGGACAGTATGTTCATGTGAGAGGACCAAATACTGTAGCCAATGATTTGACAGTTTCGTCTGACAAAAATCTCAAAATATATCCAGGTGCCACTATTATATTTCCCGATTACAAAGAGATGAGAGTATATGGCACACTTGATGCTCAAGGGACATCAAGTAATAAAATTATATTTACATCAGCAGATGGCACTCCAAATAATTATGAAAATAGTTATCTTATTCGTTTTTATAGTGGATCCAACGGTAGTTTAGAAAATTGTATATTAAAAAATGCTCAACGCGGTGTTTATCTTGATCATTCTAGTATTCATATTGAAGATAGTGAAATAAAACGATGTGGATATGGTATTTATAATTATTATTCCAACAGCTTTTGTTATAACAATAATATTAACAATAATTCTTATGGTATTTATAATTATTACTCCTCGCCGGAAATCGACTATACTGAAATTAGTAACTCAAGTTATATGGGGATTTGGTGCGATTCATATTCGTCTCCAAATTTAGATACTCCTGGGCATAATTATTTACATAGCGACAATTATGTTCTTTTTGGAGTATATGCTAATAATAATTCAAATCCTGAGCTTGGTATTGGAAGTTGTAGTATAAATTCAGGTCGTAATACTATTGATTATGACAATTATGATTTAGCAGTGGTTCATGCCGGTTCAAATTGTAATATTAGAGCAGAAAATAATTATTGGGGAACCTCTACTCCAAGCCCAAATATGTTTAGCGGTAATGTAGATTGGTATCCTTATCTTACCAGTCAACCTAGTTTTAATATACAAGGTAATTCGCCGGAGGTGAGTGAATTTGATATTGCATTTTCTATGAATTCTGCCGGTAATGATGGAATTGAATCGGATGTTTTATTATTATATGATGAGAATTGGAAACTTAAAAATAAAACCAAATTTATTCAAATAATGATTAATAATGATCAAGCCCAAAATGTTCATAAATTGTGTAAAGATATTATTAGAGATTATCCGGATTCTTCGGAGGCATTTTTTGCACTAGATCTTTTGTATCAAGCAAGTCGCATAAAAACTATGAAAAGTGGAAAAGATATTAAGGCATTTAAAAACTATTTAGTAGAATTATCTCAAAAGAAAGATTTAAAAGAAATTTATGGTTCGGCAGAGTTACTTCTTGCAGGTCTTGAAAGAGAAAAAGGTATTACCAGAATTGATGATGTGTTTAAAAAGTACCGTAATACTTATCTCGCTGAAACAGCTCTGTTTCAAAAATTTATGCATTATTACAATGAAAACGGAGATGATAAAATTAGTAGAAATGCATTAGCAGAACTGGAAAACCATTTTCCGAATTCTGAATATACTCTAGAAGCATATCACAATTTAGGCGAAAAAACGGATATTGTTTATAAATACGATATTACAAATATGAAAAAAGAGTTGTCCGGAAAAGAAACTAATAAAGAAGATTTAAAGGCAGTTCCAAAAGAATATAAACTAAGCGGTATTTTTCCTAATCCATTTAATCCATCAACAGTGATAAAATATGAACTTCCGTTTGAATCACAAATTAATATTTCCATCTTTAATATAATGGGGAAAAAAGTTAAAAATATTGAGTTCTCTAATCAATCTGCCGGAAATCATCAAATAGTTTGGGATGGCACAAATAACAATTCTGTTAGAGTGCCAAGTGGTGTCTATATTGTAAAATTCAAAGCAATATCAAATGTCGATGATAATAATGATATTTTTATGAAGACAATGAAGATGACTATTCTTAAATAAAAAATGGTGATTTCTTGAATATCATAGCACTAAATAGCAGGGGTAGATTTTTTATCTCTGCTATTTTGTTTTTATTTCCATTATTTGTTTTCTCAGAGAATTCTGATTCTTCGATTGCTATTATTGAGTCAAATAGTAATTATTTTAATGAAACGGCTATAATTTTTGATATAAACCCGACATTTTTAAAATCAATAGTTTATGTGGAACGGACCTTAAATTACGATTGGAGTGATAAGATATTTGATGTGTTTTTTGCTCGATCCGGTAGAAACAGTTCAATTGGATTTTGTCAAGTGAAACTAAAAACAGCTTATTGGATAGAGAAGCAATTAAATGATAGTACAAGTAATTTCTTTCCCGGAGAAAAATATTATAAGAAATTAACAATAAGTAAAAGTCCTCAAGAAATTATTAACAAACTCAATAATGATTCCCTAAATATTTTATATGCAGGTGCATACATTAGAATAATCCAAAGTTTATGGAAAAAATCGGGTTTCCCAATAAATGACAGAGTAGATATTCTTGCAACACTTTATTCGACTGGATTATTTCAATCTGATGGGAGTTTAAGAAAACCACATAAAAATCCAAAATCAAATTATTTTGGTAAAAAAGCTGTTAATTGTAGTTTAATATTTACTGCAAAATAAACAACTAAATTTACAAATAGAGATTATAAGTTAATTAAAAAGCATTTGTAATTAATGCAATATTTTTGTAATATTTCCCATATTAATATAAGGAAATAATTATGAATGTAATAAAATACAAAATAAAAGGGGAAAAATAAAATGTTAGATTTTAATGCTATTAAAGATGTTGCTCAAGGATATGAAAAAGCAATGACGAAATTTTTACGAGATATTGTAAGAATACCGGGATTTTCAAGTACTGAAGGAGCGAGAGCAAAAAGAATTGTTCAAGAAATGGAAGCTTGTGGATTTGATAAAGTAGAAATTGATCCGCAAGGAAATGTTTTAGGATGGATGGGTACTGAAGGACCATTGATTGCATACGATGGGCATATTGATACTGTAGAAGTAGGAAATTCGGCAAACTGGAAATTTGATCCATTTGAAGGATATGAAAATGATACTGAAATTGGTGGTCGTGGAACTTCTGATCAATTAGGTGGAGTTGTATCAGCTGTATATGGTGCAAAAATTATGAAAGATTTAGGATTGCTAAAAGGATATAGAGTATTAGTCACCGGCACTGTTCAAGAAGAAGATTGTGATGGATTATGTTGGCAATATATTATAAATGAAAGCAAAATCAAACCGGATTTTGTAGTTATTACCGAACCAACAAATAATAAGATTAATCGCGGTCATCGTGGACGAATGGAAATTCGTGTTGATGTCCAAGGTATATCTTGTCACGGTTCTGCACCTGAACGAGGTTCAAATGCAATATATAAAATGGCAGACATATTGAAAGAAGTTGAAGCATTAAATCCTAAACTACATTATGATGACTTTTTAGGAAAAGGTACATTGACAGTATCAGAAATATTCTTTACTTCACCATCTCGTTGTGCGGTTGCTGATTCATGTGCAATTTCAATTGATCGTCGTTTGACACATGGCGAGACATATATAAGTGCATTAGAGGAAATTAAAAACTTAGCATCTGTTAAAAAATGGAAAGCAGAAGTATCCATGTATAAATATGATCGTCCATCTTACACGGGATTAGTTTATGAAACTGATTGTTATTTTCCAACATGGGTGACTTCGGAGGATCATGTGATTACACAATCAATGGTAGAAGCGTTCAGTGGAATGTATGGCACTCCAATTGTTGATAAATGGACATTTTCAACTAATGGCGTTTCAATAATGGGGAGAGAAGGAATTCCGTGTATTGGATTAGGTCCTGGAAAAGAGGAAGAAGCTCACGCACCAAATGAAAAAACATGGAAAGCTGACTTGGTTCAATGTGCATCAGTTTATGCTGTTTTACCAACTCGTTACTTAGCAAATTTAAAAGAGGGAAAAAATTAATGGTAAAAGATATAAAAAAAATGATTGCGAAGTTATCCGCATTAGATTTTTCAAAAATGTATAATGAAGATTTTTTACTTACTTGGGAAAAAAATGATGATGAAATAAACTCAGTATTTTTAGTAGCAGATATTTTGCGTTTAATGCGTGAAAAAAATATCTCAACAAAAGTGTTTGATAGTGGATTAGGAATTTCTTTATTCCGAGATAATTCAACTCGAACAAGATTCTCGTTCAGTAGTGCTTGTAATTTATTAGGGTTAGAAGTTCAGGACTTAGACGAAGGTAAATCACAAGTAGCTCATGGAGAAACAGTTCGTGAAACTGCAAATATGATTTCCTT
>JAYEHX010000165.1:0-10234 GCA_034659735.1 Fidelibacterota bacterium
AGTGCAAACAAAATAGTTAGTGAAAAGAAAACAAATTGAATTGCTCTATTATTGCCAAAGGTTCCAATCCACATAAAAAATGTAAATAATCCCCACATAAAAAGATACCAACCCATAAATCCTGCAGATGTAGAATCCGCTATTCCAAGTTTCGGAAATACCAATAATCCAACCAACGAAATCCAAAATAATCCATAAGAAGTAAACGCCGTCATTCCAAAAGTATTCCCTTTTTTAAATTCTAAAATCCCTGCAATTACCTGTGCTGTTCCACCATAAAAAATTCCCATTGATAGAATCATTGAACCAAGCGGAAAAAATCCCGCATTGTGAATATTTAAAAGTACTGTTGTCATTCCAAATCCCATTAAGCCAAGTGGTGCCGGATTTGCTAATTTGCTTTCCATTCTTTTCTCCTTTTTAATTTATATTCCCTTCTCTTCTTTTTCAACTTTCTCTTTCCCTTCCAATCCATGTTTTCTGCCAATCTTTATTATCTCTTTATACAAATGCAATATTTCCTGTTCGGATAGATATCCTGTTTGTATTGTTTTTAGAGAATCGTAAATTTCTTCTTCTCTATTACTAACAATGATCTGTAAATCATTTTCCCCTTTATATTTACCGATTTTATAAGCATTTTCCATTCGTTCATCCAACAACTTGATAATTTTTTTATCAATTGCATCAATTCTATTTCGTAATTTTTTTATTGTGTTCATTTATTTTTCTCAGTTTATATGCTATTTTACACACAGATATAATAAAAATATTATTGATAAAATACAACTTAATAATGTATTGTAAGATATGGGTTTTTTTGTGGTGTTTTAATGCTTTACCGCAAAGACGCAGAGACGCAAAGTTTTTTCAATTATGGTGTTGTGATGCTTTACCACACACTTCGACAAGCTCAGTGTACGGTAAAGTAAAAATGACAATCAATGACAATAAATTCCTCTGCGTCTTCGCGTCTCTGCGGTAAAGTAAAAATGACAATCAATGACTACAAATGACAACTTAAAGAAGGTTAGAAGGTTAGAAGGTTAGAGGGTTAGGAGGTTAGAATAAACCGCACACAATGACAACAAATAATAAAATATCCGTATCAATCCGCTAAATCTGCGAGAATCCGTGTGCAACAAATGACAATAAATTAGATAAATTCGATTAATTCGATGACAATGACAATTAATAATTCTTTCACACATATTCCCGACCGAACCTCCTAACCCTCTAACCCACTAACCTTCTTAAACCTCCCCGGGCTCTTTGCTAAAAACATTTTGATTATGTATTTAAATTAAGTAAATTATAGTTAAATAAATTAAAGGTTAATATGAATAATTTTTATAATGAATTTGATGTTGCAACATTGGGAAATAGAAAAAAGGAAAAATTTAGAACTGCTTTTCAAGTTGACAGAGACAGAATTTTATACAGTGAAGCATTCCGGCGATTGCAAAATAAGACACAGGTATTTTCCAGTGGCGAATATGATTTTTATCGCACTCGCTTAACTCACTCACTCGAAGTTGCTCAAATCGGAAAATCAATAACAAATTTTCTAAACCAAAATTATTTCAAATCTAAAGCAATTGATAGCGACTTAGTTGAAGGAATATGTTTGGCACACGATATAGGAAATCCGCCATTCGGACATCCGGGTGAAACTGTTTTGAATTCGCTAATGAAAGAGGCCGGTGGATTTGAAGGGAATGCACAAACATTAAAAATCATTACCGAACAGATTCAAGACACACATAAAGACATGAGCGGAATGAAACCAACTCGTGCATTTTTAGATGGAATACTTAAATATAAAAAGTTGCGAACAGAAGATTCAAAATCGAAAAAATTTCTATACGACAATCAAAAAAAATATTTAGAATTTGTCTCTCCGAAGAACACAATTCATCGTGAACGAAGTTTGGAATGTCAGATAATGAATTGGTCTGATGATGTCGCTTATGGTTTACACGATTTGATTGATGGATTTCTCGCGAGATTTATAAATCAAAAAAATATTTTCAAATGGGCAACCGATAATACATTAGATAAAGATGAAGAAAAATACATTGAAACCCTAATTCAAAATTTAGATTATAAAGCCGATTTCGAAAGATTTATTGCTCAAAAAACAGGTCTCTGTATTGAAAGTGTCAATCTGAAAATTACAAAACATCCACTCGCCAAAATAACAAATCGCTATAAATATGGTTTACAAATAGATTCTCAAATTGAAAAAGAAGTGAATTTATATAAACGACTTTCTATGGATATTATTTTTCATTCTCCACAGCTTGAGCAATTGGAATTTAAAGAAACATATATTCTCGAGCGATTATTTAACATATTTATTCAGCAAAAAAATAACGATTATAAAATTAATACAAAAATACTTCCGGAAAAAATAAGAGCGAAAATTCTCTTACAAAATCCAAACAAGTTTAAAGATAATGCAAGAATCATTTGCGATTATCTTTCGCAACAGACAGACCCATCTCTGATTAGAATGTATAAAAGATTATTTGATCCTGACTTTGGTTCTTTCTCTGATATTTTAAAATAAGAATTGATTTATATTCGTTTATTCGTGTCATTACAGCAATTTACAAGCTATCAATTAGCTCCGGAAGAATTTCATACAAATCCCCAACGATTCCATAATTTGCTACTTTAAAAATCTGTGCATTCGGATCGCTATTAATCGCAAATATATTTTCAGAATTATTCATTCCTGCTACAAACTGAATTGATCCGGAAACTCCACAAGTGATAATTAGTTTCGGCTTCACAGTTCTTCCGCTAAGACCAATCTGATTTTTTGCATCTGTCCAACCGGCTTCAATCAATGGACGAGTTGTTGCTACCATTCCACCAAGTTTATCAGCTAATTTCTGAATCAAAATTAAGTCAGATTCCTGCCTTACACCATTTCCGGCAACTACAATTATTTCTGCCTCTTCAATAGATTTCACCTTATCTTTTTTCTTAATTTCCAATACTTTTATAACAGATTTTAATTTATTTTTTTTAATTTCACATACGGTAATTTTACCGGATTTGTTTTCGTTTTTTTCCGGTGCATCAAATATTTTATATCGCACTGTTGAAAATTGTGGACGATGTTTTGGTGTATGAATATGAGCCATAATGTTGCCACCAAATGCAGGGCGAATTTGATCTAAATCCGTATTCTCTTTTACATCAAGAATCGTACAATCTGCAGTCAATCCCGTGCGGAATCTCGCTGCCACTCGTGGTGCCAATGATCGCCCGATTGTAGTTCCACCAACTAAAATAATTGTCGGCTTTACATTATTTATAAAATCTTCAAATACAGCAGTATATGGTTCTATACGAAAATCATACAACTCTTTTTCGTCATAAACAAACACCTCATCAACTCCATAATGAAGTAAATCATCTGCCTTTTCTCGGATATCGCTTCCAATAAATAAGCAATAAACAGGGTGGTTAATTTTCTTTGCCAACTGCTTTGCTTTTCCAATTAACTCGTAAGTGACAGGATGAATATTCCCCTCAACATGATCAACATATACGACAATTCCCTTCCATTCGTCTTTGTTTAATATGATCTTTTTACCTTCAACAAATTCATAAATTTCCGGCATTTGATTAATACATATTTTACACATTTTGCAAGCGGAATTTATTACAATCTTATCATTTTGAGATTCAATCGCATTGAACGGACAAATTTCAATTGCCTCTTTTTTGCTTTTTACATTTTGCTGATTAACTTTTATATATGCCATTTTTACCCTTAAACAAATTTTAATTCTTTTAATTTTTTTGCCATTTTGTTGCCCAACTCTTTTCCTGTTCCTTCCCATTTTTCATTTTTTCTATTGCTCTCCGGTGGAAATATATCAAGCACCTGTGTAGGCGATCCATCTAATCCGAAATTTTCTACATCGCTGTCATCTAAATCATCAAATGTAATCTGTTTTATTTCCCGATTAGCTGTAGAAAGTTTGAGTTTGAAAGATGGTAATCGTGGTTGATAAATTTCTTTTTCAACAGTGATTAGACAAGGCAATTGCACTTCTTGAATTTCTAAAGATTCCGACATGTCCATCTCCACAGTAATCGATTTGGAATTAATATCCAATATTTTTTTTACATTTGCGACATGTGGAATTCCTAAAAATTCTGCAATCTCCGGTCCAACTTGAGCAGTATCTCCATCGGTTGTCATCTTTCCGCAAATTATCAAGTCGTAGTTTTCCATTTTTTTAATCCCTTGCGAAAGAGTATATGCCGTTGCCAAAACATCGGCTCCTGCAAATTTTCTATCGGTCAATAAATAACCGGAATCGGCTCCCATCATATATGCTTCTTTTATAATATCCAGTGCCTGTGGCGGTCCCATAGAAATCACATTAACTTTTGAATCATTTTGTTTCTTTAACTGCATCGCCGTTTCTATCGCATATAAATCGTATGGATTCATTTTTGCAGAAATACCATCACGAATTAAATTCCCTGTTTTTTCATCAATTTCTACTTCAGATGTCCCCGGCACTTGTTTTATACAAACTGTAATATTCATTTAATTTCCCTTATTTTTTCACTTTCAACACAACCTTAAATATAAAGATAATATGGTAAAAAATTAAACAATTTATTTTTTAAATATTTTATTGTAATGTCGCGAAACAATCATTATTTTTAGAGCTATGAATATATTGAACATTATAAGAGAAAGTTTCTCTGAACACATAATTTTTAGTGTTGGATTATTATTGATTGCTGGATATTTCTTTGGCAAATTATTCGAAAAAATTAAATTACCAACTATTACCGGCTACATATTTGCAGGAATAATAATAGGAACTTCGGGATTGCAATTAATTCATGAAGAAAATTTTGAAGGTTTACATCTTCTTTCGGAAATCACACTATCATTTATAGCAGTAATTATTGGAAGTGAATTCTCATTTTCAAAACTAAAAAAACTCGGATATAAAATTATTATTCTGACTTTGGGACAAATGTTTATCACATTCGTGATAGTTGTAATTGGCTTATTAGCACTTGGTTTGTCGTCTTATATTGCACTTTTGCTCGGAGCAATTTCAGCCGCGACAGCTCCGGCCGCGACAGTTGTTATTGTTGAAAAATTAAGAGCAAGAGGTACATTTGTTGACTATCTTTATGGAATTGTTGCTTTAGACGATGCAGGAACAATAATATTATTTTCTATCGTATTTGCATTGTCAGCAATTTTAATTGGCAGTTCAAATATCTCATTAACCAAATCTTTATTACACGGAATTATGGAAATAGGAATATCAATTATTATCGGAATTGTCGGTGGATTTATCATCAACCTATTTGCAAAAACTAAAAAAAGTGTAAATGAACTAAAAATTATTTCACTTGGAATTATTTTTCTGACCACTTCAATAAACTTAAGTTTACACTATTCACCGTTAATTTCTAACATGGCAATCGGAATGGTTTTGATAAATATGAATAAAAAAAACATTCGTATTTTACATTCTCTTGAACCAATTACCGCTCCGTTATATGCAATCTTTTTTGCTGTTGCCGGAATAGAATTAAATTTACAATTGTTTTTAAATTGGAATATTTTAGCAATTGGAATGGCGCTTGTTGCATTAAGAGGATTGGGTAAATACTTGGGAATATTTTTACCATCATTTCCTATGAAAATTGAACCAAAAATTCGCAATTATCTTGGGCTTAGTTTACTGCCACAAGCGGGAGTTGCAATTGGTCTTGGAATATTTGTAAAAGGTTCTGAGCTGTTCATAAATTCTTCTGTAGAAATTCAAACAGAGATAAATCAAATGTTGAATTTATTGCTATTTTCCGTTTTAATCAATGAGATTATTGGCCCATTATTATCACAAATTGCTATATTAAAAAATTTAAATAGGAGGACTTAAATGGCTATTGACACAGTCCTAAAAATAGAATGTTGCGAAACAAATTTAAAAGCAAAAAATAAAGAAGAGGCACTTATAAAAATCTCTGAAAGTATGGCTAAATACTTAAAATTTCCAAATGAAAAAATTTTTGATGCCTTACAAAAAAGAGAAAAACAAAGTTCCACCGGATTCGATAATGGAATTGCTATTCCACATTCTCAAATTGATGGATTAGAACAATTCGTAATCGGATTGTTTGTAAGTAAACATGGAATTGAATTTGATTCAATAGATAAAAAACGAACAAAAATTCTCATTGTAATACTCGGACCGAAAGAACAGAGATCGGAGCATTTGAAACTTCTCGCCCAAACTTCAAGAATATTAAAAGAACCAAATGCAATTGAAAATATAAAAAATCAATCCACAAAAATCGGATTGTATGAAGAATTTTTAAGAAATGCAAATCCTAATATCCCGCAAAAAACACAGAAAGGCAAAAATAAATTAATGATTTTAACTGTCAGAGATTTAGATATTTTGCAAGATATTTCCGAAGTTTTTATCGAATATGAAATTGTGGAAGCTACAAGTATTAACAGCGAAGAGATGGAAAATGTTCTATCGAAAACGCCTCTCTTTTTTGGTTTTTTTGACTTTACCAATTCACAAGAATCCGGCAGTAAAATGATTTTTATCAAAATTAATGAAAATATTATAGACCCGTTAATCAATGAATTTGAAAATATATTTGGTAACTTAAATTCCTACTCGGGATTGAGTGTTATGACTATTGATATTGAATACGAAAAAGGAATGTAGAGAAATATTCCTTAGTGCTTAAAATGTCGCATACCTGTAAAAATCATTCCAACACCAAGTTTATCGCATTTTGCAATAACTTTTTTATCTTGAATTGATCCACCCGGCTGAATAATTGTTCTTATTCCCGCTTCATAGCTTAACTCCACATTGTCTGGAAATGGGAAAAAAGCATCTGAAAATAAAGCAACTTTTTTCATCTCTTTTTTTACATAATTTTCGAATTTATCTTCCTGACCATCATATTCATTTTTTAGATTTGCTCGACATTTTTCTATTGTAAGTAAAACAGAATTTACACGATTTGGCTGTCCGCATCCCATTCCGAGAAGTTGCAAATCGCCGGTTTTCATTTTTCGCACAGCAACAATGGCATTCGATCTCAATTGTCTCATAGCAACTATTCCAAATTGAAAAAGCTTGTTATTTATTTTCGGTTTTATTTTCGTAACGATTTCTTTTTTCTCAAATAATTTATTATCAGAATCTTGAAACAAAAGTGAATTAAATAAAAATTTCATATCGGTTCGCTGATTTAATAATTTTGGGTCAAATTCTATCACTCTTAAATTCTTGTGTTGAAATAAATATTTCTTTGCCGATGGTGTAAATGACGGAGCAATAATTATCTCGATAAATTTTCGTTCCATTTTATCTTTTGCATCAAGTTTTAGAAATTCAACCGTTTTCTTTTCTAATTTTTTATTAAATGCAATTACCGAACCAAATGAAGAAACGGGATCGCCAGCCCAAGCATTTTCAAAAACCTTTCGCTGATTTTTTCCTTCACTAAGTCCACAGGGATTTGCATGTTTTATAATTGCACAACCTGTTTGCTCCAAATCTTTTACAGATTCAATCGCCGACTGCATATCAAAAATATTATTATAAGACAACTCTTTGCCGTGTAAAATTTTTATATTTTTAAGTGATTCTTCTGAATTATTCTGTTTCAAAAAATATCCTTTTTGATGAGAATTTTCTCCATATCTCAATTCCGTTCCTTCAGAAAAAGCAAGTCGCAATGATTTTTTATCCGCCTGTTCGTCCATAGTGGTTGCAATCAAAGAATCGTAATCTGCAGTATGATTATATGCTTTTCTCATCAATTCAAATCTCGTCTCAATTGATAGCATTCCATTGTTTATCGTAATTTCATCACCAATCATTTTATAGTCATTCGGGTCAACAACCACTCCAACAAACTCATAATTTTTTGCTCCCGCTCTCACCATTGTTGGTCCGCCAATATCAATGTTTTCTATCAATTTTGCCAAATCCGCATTATCATTTTTAACTTTTTCGAATGGATATAAATTACACACAACTAAATCAATCGGTTGAATATTTAATTTTTCAGCTTCCTGCTTATCTTTTTTCCTATCAAATAATAAAGCCGATTCTATTTGAAATGAAATCGTCTTCATTCGTCCGCCAAATGCTTCCGGGTTTCCCGTCACTTCTGAAATATCTGTTACGGAAATTTTTGCTTTCTTAAGAACTTTCTTTGTTCCGCCTGTAGAAATTATTTCACAACCAATTTTCTTCAATTTTCTTGCGAAACTCACAATCCCCGTCTTATCGGAAACACTAATTAATGCTCTTTTTATTTGAATATTTTCTGACATTTTTTCTCCTTAAAAACTTATATCTACTTTATTAAATTTTTTATTAATTTCAATCCCTCTCCATCTTCAGAAATATTTTGATTTTCCCTTTTCAATTTTCCCCAATTCGGATGATTATATAAAGATAAAAATGCTTCCGGATGTGGCATCATCCCAATTACATTTCCTGTAGAATTTATCAATCCGGCACAATTCAAATCCGAACCATTTGGATTTGCAGGATATTCGCCTGTAATGTTTCCACTCTTATCCGCATAACTTAACCAATTTAAATTTTGTTCAATAATTTTATTTTTTATCTCTTCATTTTTTATTATCAATTTCCCTTCACCATGCCTTACCGGTAATTCAATAAGATTTTTGGGAAATTGTTTATCTTTTACAATTGCTGTTTTTGAAAAGTTGTTAATCTTACACTTTACCCATCTGTCTTCAAATTTTCCTGAATCATTATTCGTTAATGTCACTTCCTGCTCATAATTTCCGCCGATATTTGGCAGTATTCCTAATTTTGTTAATACCTGAAACCCGTTACAAACTCCAAAAATAATTTTCCCATCAGAAATAAATTTATCAATCTCATCAATAAAATATTTTGCCGATTTGATTTTTTTATATTTAATTTTATTTACCAAAACTTTGCCCGATCCGATATCATCACCAAAAGAAAATCCTCCCGGAAAATTCAAAATATCAAAATCATGAATAGAATATTTGCCGGAAAATATTTCATTTAAATGTGCAATTTTCACATTGACATTTTGCAACTTGTATGCCGATGACATCTCCTCTTCACAATTTATTCCAAAGCCAGTTAATACTAATGATTTCATTTTTTTACCTCTAATATAGATACAACTAATTTCTCTAATAACTCTAATATAGATACAACTAATTTCTCGAATAACTCTAATATATTCTCAATTAATTGTGCCAATTTTGCCAATGACTTTAATGGTTTACTTATTTTATACAATATTTAATCACTTATTATTTATTCTTTTCCCATTCAATTGTGCCATTCGAGTTATTGGCTGTTTGTTTGCGACATTTGTGTTTCTAAATTAATTAATCTTTCAGATTTTAACTTTTCTTCACCATAATTTAGTAATATACCTAATTTCATTCCTGTTGCTTTTAAATAATTAATAGTTTGTATTTTATGCACATTGTTAAGCTCTTTAACGGACTTAAGTTCTAATATTATTTTATTTTCAACAACAATGTCCGCAATAAATTTTCCAATATTTTCCTCCTCAAATATTACATTAAAATGAACTTGATTTTGTGCTTGAATTCCGTTTTTCTTAAATAATATCATCAATGCTTTTTCATACAGTTTTTCAGGAAAACCAGAACCAACACGATTATGTACATCTATTGCAAGTCCAATTATTTTATACGACAATTCAGGATATAATAATTTACTATGCATCATTTCCTCCTATTTCTTTTATTGGTGTTATTAGTGTCATTAGTGTCATTAGTTGTTCCTTTTATTCCTGTAATTAGTGTCATTAGTGTCATTAGTTGTTCCTTTTATTCCTATAATTAGTGTCATTAGTGTCATTAGTTGTTCCTTTTATTCCTGTAATTAGTGTAATTAGTGTCATTAGTTGTTCCTTTTATTCCTGTAATTAGTGTCATTAGTGTCATTAGTTGTTCCTTTTATTCCTGTAATTAGTGTCATTAGTGTCATTAGTTGTTCCTTTTATCGTGGCTACATCCCATTCCTCCATTCATCCAACAATTTATCAATCCGCATAGATACAATTTCTTTGTCATTCATAACGATATTCAATAAATTATTGTCAGTAACTTTCCCAATCAATTTGCAGTCATTCCCAAATATTTTTTCGA
>JAYEHX010000166.1:0-10214 GCA_034659735.1 Fidelibacterota bacterium
AAAGCATCGATAACAATAGATTTTCCTGCACCTGTTTCGCCGGTAAAGAGTGTTAAACCTTTATTAAATTTTATTTCAACCTCTTCAATTATGACGAAATTCTTTATTTTAATATTTTTTAACATAGCGTAATAATAACAATATTTCCAAAATTATACAACCAATTTATTTATAAACTTTTTGAATAGAAAAACAAATTTTTTTTATTTTTTTCAATTGAGTTACTCAAATATATTTAATAAATTACCTAACTTTAAAATAAAGGAAATTCTATGAAAAAAAATAAATATTTAAAACTTCTAATCATTCAAATCAGCATTCTCATATTAATCAGTTGTTCAAAAGAAAAGGAATATCTTTCACTTAAAGAATTGAATATGACAAATGATTGGCATACGATGATTGATAATAATGCGATTGGATTAAGCAAAGGTTGGAATGAACCAAAAAACTTTTTGTCAAATTCCGATAAAAATTTAAGCTCATCAACAACTTGGGCAACTTCTATTGATAATTACAGGTGGCAAAAAAAGGAAGTTCTTGTTGGAAAAATTGATTCCACAAAAAATTATTACATCGTTTTAGATTCAATTCGAGGAAATAATTTATTATGGATTAATGGCAAACTTGCCGACAAATCTGTTGCTTACAAATCGAGAAAAGTTATAGATATTACTAATTTTTTAGAATCAAATACTAATAATTATTTTATTACAAGAAATGAAAATAATCTTAAAAATGGAGCAGGTATTGATTCTATTTGGATTCAAAAAGCGAAAAATCACGCATCATTCTTTCCAGAGGAATCAAGAAAAGAAATGATAAAAATGACTCATACACCACCATCCTATCACGATTCGCTTATAATCTATGAAACATTTATTAGAAGTATCTCAACCAACGGAACATTTGATGGAATGTATTACAAAGTTCCATATCTTAAAAATCTTGGTATAAATATGGTTTGGTTAATGCCAATTCATCCAATCGGAAGAGTAAAACGAAAAGGAATTTATGGTTCGCCATATTCTGTTAAGGATTATTTTGCTACAAATTCAAATTATGGTACAAAAGAACAATTCGCAAACATGCAGAATAGATTGAAACAAAATGATATAAAATTAATAATTGATGCAGTAGTAAATCATACTGCTTGGGACAATTCCTTAGTTAGAAATCATCCTGAATATTACACAAAAAATGATAGTGATGAAATTATTTTTCCAACTAACACAAACTGGACTGATGTTGCAGATTTAGATTATTCTAATGAAAATTTACGAAAATATATGATTTCATATTTTAATTATTGGATTACTGAAATGAATATTGACGGATTTCGTTGTGATGTTTCAGAAATGGTTCCGATGGAATTTTGGAATAATTTGAGAACCAATTTTTCAACTAATAATACTAAACCATTTATGCTTGCAGAAGGTACGAAACCTCAAAATTTAGGCAATGGATTTGATGCTGTTTATGGTTGGGATTTATATAATGCATTTCAAGAAATTCACAAAGATCCTTTAAAATCAGATAAAATTTATCAAGTTCTTGCGAGTGAAATAGAAAAATATCCAAAAAATTCCGAAGTTATGCACTTCGCAGAAAATCACGATACGGAAAGAGGTGCAAAAACGCTGGGGCATTCCGACCACAATTTAGCTCTATTTTTCATTTTTACTTCTTCCGGAATTCCTATGATTTATTGTGGCGAAGAGTTGGGAAATACAGAAAAATTAGATTTATTCAATAAAACAACAATAGATTGGAATATAAAAAATCGCACCACTTACAACTTGGTAAAAGAGATGATACGATTAAGAAAATCATCAGAAGAATTACTTAAAGGCGATTTAAAAAGTATAAAAAAAGCCGAATATATTGCCGGATTTTCCAGAACATTTGAGAATTCTAAATTAACGATTATTGGAAATTACGATTCTGTTTCAAAAATTTATGAATGTTCTGCCGATTCTATAATATATTCTGATAAAGACACAAAATTGGTAGAGAATGGAATTCAAATATCTGCAAAAGGATATTGTATTTTCAAATAAGAATTTAGAAATTAAAAAAGGAGTTAAGAAATGAAGAAATTAGTCGCTATTACAATTATCATGATTGTATTATTTGCAGGTTGTTCAAAAGAAATGAGAATGAACAGCAAAATTCCAGTTGATTCAAAAGTCAAAATTGGAAAATTGGATAATGGATTGACATATTATATTAGGGAAAATCAAAAACCGGAAGATAGAGCAACCTTGCGATTGGTAATTGACGCTGGTTCAATTTTGGAAACTGACGCACAACAGGGATTGGCTCATCTCTGTGAACATATGGCTTTCAATGGCACCGAACATTTTCCAAAAGCAGATTTGGTAAATTATTTGGAATCAACAGGAATGAGATTTGGTGCGGATTTAAATGCTCATACTTCATTTGATGAAACTGTCTATAAATTAAGTGTTCCCACGGATTCTCTAAATCAATTCAAAAAAGCTTTTCAGATTTTGGAAGATTGGGCACATCTTGTCACTTATGACAATGAAGAAATTGACAAAGAACGACTTGTTGTATTGGAAGAATTAAGAAGTGGACGAGGTGCCGGAGCAAGAATGCGTGATAAAGAGTTTCCAATCATTTTTGAAAATTCACAATATGCAGTTAGATTACCAATTGGAAAAAAAGAAGTTGTTGCAAATGCAGATTACGAAACATTGAAGAGTTTTTATAAAGATTGGTATCGTCCAAATTTGATGGCTGTAATTGCAGTTGGTGATTTCGATTCTGATATTGTTGAAAAATATATTAAAGAACATTTTGGAAAAATTGAAAATCCTGAAAACGAGAAAGAGAGAAAATATTTTGAAGTTCCGGAAATCGATAGCACACTTTATGCACTTGTTTCTGACCCCGAAGCGACTTCTACAAGTTTGAGTATATATTATAAAAAACCTGTAAAAACCACAAAAACAGTAGGAGAATATCGCGACAACATAATTGAATCACTTTATAATCGTATGTTTAATGAGAGATTGCAAGAAATAGCGATTAAGAAAAATCCACCATTTTTGGGTGCAGGTAGTGGTTCGGGAAATTTTGTACGAACTTCAGATGTATATTATCTCGGTGTTCAGATAAAAGATAACGGAATTTACAGAGGAATGGAAGCTATACTCACAGAGGCAAAAAGAGTTGAAGAACATGGGTTTTTGGAATCGGAATTAGAGCGAGCAAAGAAGAAAACCATGAGCGGAATGGAGAAATATTTTAACGAAAGAGATAAGACAAATTCAGTAAATTTTGTGAGTGAGTATCATCGCAATTTCCTTTCTCAAGAACCAATTCCCGGTATAGAATATGAATATGAATTGTATAAAAAATATTTACCTACTATTGAACTAAATGAAATCAACGAACTTGCAAAAACATTAATCACAGATAAAAATAGAGTAATAATTACCGAATCTCCGGAAAAAGAGACGACCATCTACCCTACTAAAGATAAATTGCAAAAAATTATAAATGCCGTTGATAGCAAATCTGTAGAACCATACGAAGAATCTATTTCCAATAAACCATTAGTTGAAAAATTACCAGAAAGCGGAAAAATAATTAATGAAAAATACTATAAGGATTTGGATGTGACTGAATGGGATTTGAGTAATGGTGTAAAGGTGATATTAAAGCCAACTGACTTCAAAAATGATCAAATATTGATGACAGCATCGAGTCCGGGTGGTTGGTCTTTGGCTTCAGATGAAAATTTACTTTCAGCAAAATTCTCAAGTTCTATAGTTTCACAATCCGGTCTTGGAGAACATGATAAAACTGCTCTACAAAAAAAATTAGCAGGAAAAATTGTAACTGTAACTCCTTATATTTCCAATTTAACAGAAGGTTTAAATGGCTCGTATTCGCCAAAATATTCGGACACATTTTTTGAATTAACTCATGCTTATTTCACAAATCCACGAAAAGATGAAAATGCTTTTAACTCACTAAAAGAACAGATAAAATCATATTTAGTAAATAAAAGTGCAAATCCACAGATGGTTTATGGTGATTCTGTCACGGCGACTTTAACCCAAAATCACCCAAGAAGGAAACCGATGACAATAGATCAGATGGACGAAATAAAACTTGATAATGCTTATGAATTTTATAAAGAGAGATTCGCAGATGCAAGTGATTTTAGATTTATATTTGTTGGAAATTTTGATGTGAAGGATATTAAAAAAAATGTCTTAAAATATATTGCTACACTTCCTACAACAGATAGAGATGAATTATGGAAAGATGAAAATATAGATCCGCCAACAGGTATTGTAAAAAAAGACATACACAAAGGAATTGAAAAAAAGGGTGTGACAACAATCATATTTCCAACAGATTTAAATTGGGAAATTAATAATTTGCATAATATTATCAATATGAAAGATGTGCTAAATATTAAATTAAGAGAAAAATTGAGAGAGGATTTGGGTGGAACTTATGGAGCAAGTGTTCGTGCATCTTACACTCAATTTCCCGATAAAGAATGCAAAATTATTATTTCATTTGGATGTGATCCTGATAGAATTGATGAATTGACAAAAGCAATATTTGTTCAAATAGATTCTTTAAAAAATTATCAAGTTTATACTGAAGAAATAGAAAAAGTAAAAGAAAAAGATAGACGAGAATTTCAAAATAATTTGAAACAGAACAAGTATTGGCTAAGCAAATTAGATAACTATTATTTCAACGGATTTGATTTAGATAATTTTATGAAAGTTCCTGACAGAATCGATAATTTTAATGAAGATGATTTAATTGAATCGGCAAATAAACATCTTGATATTGATAATTATATTCAAATTTCGCTCTATCCGGGAATGGGATTCTAAAAAAAATAACAAGGGAGTTTACTCCTTGTTATGGTTTTATAAATAAGATTCAAGGGAGTAAGCTCCCTTGTTTTTTTAATTTAGATAATTTAATTCATCATTATATTTTTCTATTTTCTTAATCAATTCCGCAACATTCTTTTCTCTTTTTTTTGCACCGATCAATAAAATTTCTAATTTTTTAATAATACTTTTGAGAACTAATTTTCTTTTTTCTGACAAGGGAGCTTGCTCCCTTGCTATTACTTTTATTTTTCCCGTTTTGTCTTTTGACAAGGGAGCAAGCTCCCTTGCTAATAATTTCTCAAGTGACTGAATTCTAAATCTATCCATTCCCCAATATTTATGAGATAGTTGATCCGAATGTCCGCCATACTTGATGATTCCAAACTCTTTAACTAATCCGATTGGATATTTCAGGCCGACACGAAGCCAATAATCGTAATCTTCACAAACAGGTAAATCCTTATCAAAAACTCCAATTTCATCAAATAATTCTCTTTTGAAAATCACGGCAGATGGCGAAACCAAACACAATTCCAAACTCTTTTCAAAAAAATAACCGTCATTTTTTGTATGATATTTTTTGGGATTTATCTGCTTCCCATTTCTGATCCACTTCTCTTCTGTCTGTAAAATTTTCATATCCGGATTTTTATTTATATAATCAACTTCCAGTTGCAATTTATTTGGCAACCATTCATCATCGCTATCAAGTAATGAAATCCAATTTCCTCTCGAATTCAAAATCCCAATATTTCTTGCTGATGAAACGCCACTATTTTTTTGCGAAATTATTTTTATTTTATCCGAATATGTTTTTAAAATTTCACCCGTTTTATCGGTTGAACCGTCATCAACAACAATTATTTCAAATACTCTATATGATTGATTTAAAACAGAATCAATAGCTCTTGAAATTGTGCTCGCACGATTATAAACTGGAATTATTACTGAAATGTTTATCAAAATATTATTTAATTATTTACTGTTTCTTCTTTATTTTCACTTGTCGGATTGTTCTCATCTTGTTTTTGAGATCTATTGTCATTGCTGTGAATAATTTCATCTAACTCTTTCAATCTCGGCAAATCTGATGACGAATTTAATCCAAAATATCTCAAAAAATCCTCTGTTGTCACATATAATAACGGACGACCAGGAGAATCTGCTCTCCCCTTTACAGTTACTAAGTTTCTTTCCATTAATGTGCCGGTCACACCTGAACTATTTACACCTCTGATTCTCTCGATTTCCGGACTTGTAATAGGTTGCCTATATGATATGATTGCCAGTGTTTCAAGTGCTGCATAAGACAGGCGAATTCGTCCTGATTTATCAATATATTTTCTGATAATTTTTTCATATTCTTTATTCGTTGCGAGAATAAATCCACCGGCTACCTTCATAATAAAAAAACTACGATTTGTCTTTTTATAAAATTCATTTAGATATTCCACAATTTCTTTTAAATCGATTTTATGTCCATCATCTAAAACTTTATTCAATTTTGGTTGAGTTAATGCTTCATCTGATGCGATTAAAATTGCTTCTACTATTTTTGCATTTATTTCTATTTCTTTCATTTAGGTTCCTATTAATTAAAAATATTCATAATATTATCTAATGAATTTTTGTCAATTTTAGGAAGTGGTAATTCTCCCTCTTTTACAACCGGTATATTGAATTTTAACAATTTCATATTAACTCTAAATTTTGTTTCCATTCTGTAATCAATTGTTTTTTCTCCATCGATAATCGCATTTGTTAAGTTTTTTATTGAATGGAAAAAATCTACGAAATTAATTTCAATCGGTACTTTCACTTTAGTTTCAGCATTCGCTTTGATTGTATATTTCATATTTGTACTTTTTAGAATACTTCTATCTTTAAGGAATACTTCATAATCCATAAATACATAATCAAGCCCAACTTTATTTGGATTTTCAACAATATAAATAAAATCTAATTCTGTCTTTTCAAAAGTTACATTTTTAATATTCACAGTATCAAAAGTTATCTTCGGTTTTTCAAGAACTGACATAAACAACTTATCAAAAGAACAACTACTAATTAATAGTAGTGTAATTAGTATAATGATTGTTTTTTTTAATTTCATAATTTTATCATTTTTTAATAATTATTTTTTTCAGTTTGAAATTTGTAATTCGAAATTAGAAATTATCCTATTCCACCTTCTCAATAACAAAATCTTCAAACAATTCTTTCTGATAAATTCTAATTTGCTGTGTTTTTATCATCTCTAAAATTGCTATAAATGTTACTATCAAAACGATTCTGGTTTTAATTTTTTTCGTAACAGTTGAAAAATTTACTTCTGTTTTCGTTATAAAAAATGAATATAGAAATTTCACTTGATCATCTACACTTACATCATCGAGTGTTACATTATGTGGAGTCGGTTCGTCCGGCATTTTATCCAAGGCATTTTTGAAAGCTGTTAAGATATCGAATAAGGAAATTTTATGTAAAACCTCATCTGCATCTACATTTTTATCAACAAACGACAAGTTTGGTTTTCTATGGAAATAAGCGATATTTTCCTCTTCCAATTTTTGCATCTCTTTTCCCATCTCTTTATATTGCTGATATTCCAATAATCTTTGAACAAGATCGCTTCTTGGATCTTCAATATTATCATCATCACTTGCTTCAGAAAATCTTGGCAATAGCATTTTTGCTTTTATACTCATCAAATTACTCGCCATTGCAACAAATTCTCCGGCGATTTGCAAGTTCAAAGTGTGCATCATATTTAAATATTCCAAATACTCTTTTGTGATTTTTGCAATCGGAATATCATAAATATTTAACTCATCTCGCTTTATAAAATATAACAAAAGATCGAGTGGACCTTCGAATGAATCTAAATTTATTTGATATTTTCTATCCATTATTTATAAAATTTCTCTTATTTTTTCGTTTTTCAGAATTCCCATAATTGTACTTTGTAGTAATTCTGGTTTACTTCCACCTGCGACTGCCATGTGCGGTCTTCCGCCTCCGCCACCGCCTAATATTTTACCAATTTCTCCAACAATTTTTCCTGCTTTAATTCCGGATTTAACCAAATCGTCTGTCACAACACATAAAACATTTGGTTTAGAATCAATGATTGTTCCGAAAATTGCAACCGATGATTTTAATTTTTCTCTGACTTTATCGCCTATATTTTTCAATTCGTCTATAGAATTAACTTCTACAATATTCAAATACAAATCGTGTCCATTTATTTTTTCAGGCGATTTTATATAGTCACCCACAGAATATCCAATTAGTTTTTTTCTCAATCCGAGAATTGTTTTTTTAAGTTGTTTTCTATGCGACAAAATATTTTCAACTCTGCTTGATATTTTTGAAAGCGGTGTATCAATTATTGAACTTATCTTATTTATCATTTTGTCATTTGCCAATAATCTTTCAATTGATTTTTGACCTGTTATCGCTTCGATTCGGCGAATTCCCGATGCAACTCCCGACTCATTTTTTATTACGAATGTACCGATTTCACTCGTATTTCTAACATGAGTTCCACCACACAATTCATAAGAAAAATCGCCGATTTTTATTGAGCGAACTTTTTCAGAATATTTCTCACCAAATAGAGCCATTACACCATTTTTAACCGCATCATCATATTTTTCTACCTTTGTAATTACAGGTAGATTTTTAATGATTTTATTGTTAACAATCATCAGAATTTTTTCTAAATTTTCATCTTTTATCTTCTCATAATGTGTGAAATCAAATCGCAAATATTCTGCGGAAACAAAACTTCCGGATTGATGAACATGTTCACCGAGAACTTCCCTCAATGCCGATTGCAAAAGATGTGTCGCCGTATGATTTCTCGCAGTATTTATTCGTGATTCGATATCCACAATGAGTTTCACCGGATTAATTTTTCCGGATAATTTTAACTCTTTATCAATTTTGTGAAGTATCTCTTTGCCTCTTCTTTGTGTATCAATAATCGAATATTTCTGACCAACAATTATCACTTCGCCCTTGTCTCCAACTTGTCCGCCACCTTCCGGATAGAACGGTGTCTTATCAAAAATCAAGTAAAATGAATCGTCGAGTTTTACCTGTTTCAGCAAATTTGCTGTAGCCGAAATATATTTATAACCTATAAATAGCGAATTTGTCTTAACATTTTTTATCTGTTTATTAAAAACTACTTTCACATTTACCTTCATTCTTTTTTGACCAAATTGACTCTTTGCTCGTGCCATTTCCTGTTGGTTTTGCATCAATTTATTAAAAGAATTAAAATCAATTTTCAAATGTTTCTCTTCTGCAAGCATATTTGTCAAATCAATTGGAAATCCAAAAGTATCATAAAGTTTAAAAACATCTTCTCCTGAAATTACATTGATATTTTTCTTTTTCACACTATTCGCAATGTCTTCAAAAATTTCTAATCCTTTATCGAGTGTCAATCCAAAAGATTTTTCTTCACTCTGAATTACCTTTTGAATGTGATTTTGTCTGCTCTTAATTTCCGGAAATGTTTCACCCATAATGTCAACTAAAGTTGGAACTAATTTATAAATAAACGGTTCATGCAAATTCAATTTTATACCAAATCGTGATGCTCTCCGCAAAACTCTTCGCAACACATATCCCCTACCCTCATTACTTGGAAATGCTCCATCGCCAATCGCAAAAGTTAACATTCGTAAATGATCGGCAATGACTCTGTGCGGAATTCCTTTTTGATTTTGATTATATTTTACATTTGCAATATCAGAAATCTTATCAATTATTGGAGAAAATAAATCCGTATCGTAATTGCTCAACTTATTATTCAGTGTTGCAACAAGTCGTTCCAAACCTGCTCCGGTATCAACATGTTTCTTCGGCAATGAATTCAATTTATTATTTTCATCACGATAATACTGCATAAAAACCAGATTCCATAATTCAATATATTCAGGATCATTTGCATTTATTCTTCTCGAATCTTGGTTTTTTACATCATCGCCTTTGTAATAATGAATTTCTGAACACGGACCACACGGACCAACAGCTCCCATATCCCAAAAATTATCTTTCGCTCCATATCTTAAAATTCTATCTTTTGGTAATCCGGATATTTTTTTCCATAAATCGAATGATTCATTATCGTCTTTGTAAACTGTCGCATAGAGTCGATTTTTATCAATTCCATAAATTTCAGTTAATAATTTCCAAGCCCACTCAATCGCTTCAGGTTTATAATAATCACCAAAGCTCCAATTCCCAAGCATTTCAAAAAAAGTATGATGATAATTGTCCTTGCCAACTTCTTCCAAGTCG
>JAYEHX010000167.1:0-10203 GCA_034659735.1 Fidelibacterota bacterium
AGGAATAAATTATGAGCAAACAAAATAATCAATCAGAAATCATCTTCTACACCACTCCTGACGGCACAGTCAAAATCGACACCATTTTCCAAGATGAAACCATCTGGCTAACCCAGAAAAAAATGGCAGAACTCTTTGATGTAAAACGCCCAGCCATCACAAAACACCTGAAAAATATCTTTGAAAGCGGAGAATTAGATGAAAAAGTGGTTGGTTCCATTTTGGAACATACCACTCAACACGGAGCAATAGCGGGTAAAACCCAAACAAAAGCGGTTAAATATTACAATCTTGATTGCCAATGCCTATGAACAATCCGTTCGATAAAAAAAGTTAAATAAAATTGCTATTTCGCAAATGAAACTGCTTATTAAAGATAAAATAATTGAAAGTGGAAAATTGAAACCGTGACAAATCATCACGGTTTGAAAATAAGGAATAAAATATGAGCAAACAAAATAATATCCAACTTTTCCAAGAGCAAAAAGTAAGAACTCATTGGGATGAAGAAAACGAAAAATGGTTCTTTTCTATAATTGATGTTGTGGCAATTTTGACTGAACAAAAAGATCATCAAGGAGCCAGGAATTATTGGAAAGTTCTCAAACATAGACTGGTAAAAGAAGGAAACGAAACGGTTACAAATTGTAACCGGTTGAAAATGAGAGCACCTGACGGCAAAATAAGGAATAAAATATGAGCAAACAAAATAAAGTCCAACTTTTCCAAGAGCAAAAAGTAAGAACTCATTGGGATGAGGATAAAGAAAAATGGTTCTTTTCTATAATTGATGTTGTGGCAATTCTAACCGAAAGTCCAAGACCAAGAAAATATTGGAATGCACTGAAAACTAAGCTTCAAGCGGAAGGAAGTGAACTGTCCCAAAATATGGGACAGTTGAAAATGAGAGCACCTGACGGCAAAATGAGAAATACCGATGTTGCCGATACGGAACAGCTTTTGCGATTAATTCAATCTATTCCTTCACCAAAAGCTGAACCATTTAAATTGTGGTTGGCGAAAGTTGGTTATGAGCGAATTGAAGAAACCGAAGATCCCGAACTTGCATTTGAACGAGCGATGGCAACTTATCTTAAAAAAGGATATTCTAAAGATTGGATAAACCAGCGATTGAAAAGCATTGAAGTGAGAAAAGATTTGACCGACCAGTGGCAAGAAAGAGGGATGAAAGAAGGTTTGGAATATGCTATTTTAACCAACGAAATTACTAAAGCGTGGTCGGATAAAACTGTGAAAGATTATAAAAAGCTGAAAGGACTAAAAAAAGAAAACCTGCGTGATAATATGTCAAATTTGGAATTGGTTTTGAATATGCTGGCAGAAGCTTCCACAACAGAAATCTCGAAAAAACAAAAACCCAAAGGATTGGAGACAAATAAAAAAGTTGCTCGAAAAGGTGGTAATGTAGCCAAAAAAGCAAGAGTAGAAATTGAAAAACAAACAGGTGAATCAATTGTTTCTCCTAAGAATGCGAAGAAATTAGTTGAGAATGAAAAAGAGAAAATTTAAAAAATAATTTTAATGCTTTTTTATTAAATAAATACATTATATTTACTTGATGGAGTAAAAAAATATAGGAGAATATTATGAATTTTGATTTTTTAACTAAACCTGAAGTGATTTGGTTTATAATTGGGCTTATTTTGATAGTTTTAGAATTTGCGATACCCGGAGTTATTATTATATTTTTTGGAGTTGGAGCTTGGGTGACTGCATTAGTTTGTTGGATTTTCGGTATTGGAATTAATTGGCAATTATTTTTGTTTTTGACATTTTCATTAGTGTCACTATTTTCTCTGAGAAAATTATTGAAACGAAAATTCTTCGGAATGAACGAATTTAACGAAAATGATCCAACAGATGATTTTGTCGGACACAATGCAACTGCACTTACTAATTTTTTTCCAAACGAAACAGGTAGAGTAGATTTTAAGGGAACGACTTGGGAAGCAAAATCAGATTCAAAAATCAAAAAAAGTGAACAGGTGAAAATTATTGGAAAAGAGAGTATAAAATTAATAGTAGAACCATTAAATAAATAAAAGGAGAGAATTATGTCAGGATTTACAATTATAGTTATTGGATTAATCTTTTTTGTGCTTGTAGTATTTTTCAAAACTTTGAGAATAGTTCCGCAAAGGGAAGCATTCGTTGTAGAAAGATTAGGAAAATATAGCAAAACATTGGAAGCAGGATTTCATGTATTATTTCCATTTTTGGATAAAGTTTCTTACAAACACACTTTAAAAGAACAAGCAATTGATGTAGAATCACAAACTTGTATCACGAAAGATAATATTTCCGTAGAAGTTGATGGAATATTATATTTGCAAGTAATGGATCCCAAAAAAGCATCTTATGGAATTGATCATTATCGTTTCGCATCTACACAGATAGCACAGACAACAATGAGAAGTATTATAGGAAAAATGGAACTTGATAAGACATTCGAAGAGCGAGACACGATTAATGTAAGAATTGTTGAAGAGGTTGACAAAGCAAGTGATCCTTGGGGAATTAAAGTGACAAGATATGAGATTAAAAATATAGTTCCACCACAGAGTATTAAAGATGCGATGGAAAAACAGATGAGAGCAACTCGTGAAAAAAGAGCATTAATCGCACAATCGGAAGGAGACAGACAAGCGAAAATCAACCGAGCAGAAGGTGATAGACAAGAGTTGATTGAAAGGTCAGAAGGTGAGAAACAGAAAAGGATAAATGAAGCAGACGGAAAAGGAGCAGAGATTGAGAGAATTGCAATTGCAACGAGTATTGGAATTAAAAAAATTGCAAATGCGATAAATGAAAAAGGTGGATCTGAAGCCGTTAAACTGAGAGTTGCAGAGCAGTATATAAATGAATTTGGTAATTTAGCAAAAGAGAATAACACAATGATTATTCCATCTAATTTATCGGATATTTCTACAATGATTGCTACTGCTACTTCTATTTATAAGCATGTTGGCAATGAAGAAAAAACAAAAAATAAAATTGAAAAATAAAGAGATTAAGATGGGACTTTACCGCAGAGACGCAAAGACGCAAAGGGGAGATTTAGATTTAGGTTGAGCTTGAGGTTTAGGTTGAGAGAAATGTAGCCACGAAAAACACGAAAAATACACGAAAGTATTTTATTGCAAAGATACAAAGGAAGGGTTAAGGTTGAGATCGAGAATATTAAACTACTTCGCATATATTTATCAATTGTATAACTTTCAAAAACCACGAAGCGGTGAAAAGAAGGTTAGAGGGTTAGAAGGTTAGGTATCGTGCATAAAAAGTGTGTCTGAGTCAATGACAACCAATAACAACAAATGACTATGAATGACAATCAATGACAACCAATGACAACCAATTAGATAAATTTGATTAATTCGATGATACCAATTAGATAAATTAGATAAATTAGATTAATTCGATGATCCCCTATTAGATAAATTAGATTAATTAGATGACAATAATTCGATGATAATAACGGCATTTCGTAAATATTGAATCTATTCGCCAATAATTTTAACCATAACTCTTTTTGGTCGTCGTCCATCAAATTCACCATAAAAAATCTGTTCCCAAGGACCGAAATCGAGTTGTCCGTCCGTCACGGCAATAACAACTTCTCGTCCCATAATTTGTCTTTTATGATGAGCATCGCCATTATCTTCGCCACCGAGATTATGATGATATCGTTCTGGACTTGCATCAAAAGGAGCCAACCATTCCAACCATTTTTTGTAATCATGATGTAATCCCGGTTCATCGTCATTTATGAAAACTGATGCTGTTATGTGCATCGCATTCACTAAACACAAACCTTCTTGAATTCCCGATTCTGTTAATATCTCTTCCACTTTATCAGTTATATTCAAAAAACCCATCCGTTGTGGAATATTAAAAGTCAGATATTTTCTAATTGATTTCATACTTCTCCTAATTTATTACTTCCAATTTTTTTTTATTAAGTATCAAGTTTTATATCTTTAGTTTCAATAATTAGAATTTTTGCACCAAGACGAACTTCAATAACTGCAATAATTGCACCAATTAATATCAATAACAGAGCCAAAAAAAATAATATTAAAGAAATTATAGTAAATATATCCAATTTTCCAAACAAATAATAAATCCCATGTGCAAAAATTGAAGAAATTAGTAATGCAATACCTAATGTATATAACCAGATGACTTCTCTAATATATTTCATCCTATTGACAAGCAATGGAATTTGCATTAAAATAGATTGTTGACGAGTTAAATTATTGGAATCTTCTTTTTGTAGATATCGCAATTCTTCATTTAATGTTCTAATACGATTAATAACCAAAGCATATTTATTACTCATTCCAATAAGCAATAGGCCACTTGCTGAAATCATTATTCCCGGCGAAAGCATTCCTTTTATTATTTCAATTATTGTTTCATTCATAATTTATCTCCATATTAATATAATGTAGTATAATAAAAATAAACAAATAAATCTATTTTTTTTTAAATTTTTAGAACCCTTTGCACAACCTACTAAATAACCTAAAAAATCTTATTCGTGTATTCGTGGCAAAAAAAATGACCGTTAATCAAATAATTCTATTAATATTAATTAATTAATTAAAAAACATTTTCAATAATGAATTATATTTGTTATCTTTTACAGAATTGAAATTGAAAATAAAAATGAAAGAGGTAAAATATAAATGAACAATGATAAGCAAAAAATACTTTTATTAGAAAATATCCATGTTGATGCAGAAAAATATTTAATTGATAAGGGATTTGAAGTTGAAATATTTCCACATAGTTTAAATGAAAATGAATTGATAGAAAAGATAAAAGGTGTTTCATTAATTGGAATTCGTTCGAAGACAAAAATTACAGAAAAAGTACTAAATCATGCAGATAAATTGATTGGTATTGGAGCATTTTGTATTGGAACAAATCAAATTAATATTAGTGCTTGTAATAAAAAAGGAGTGGCAGTTTTCAATGCTCCATATAGCAATACTCGAAGTGTTGTAGAATTAGTAATTGGTAATATTATATCTCTCATTCGAAAATCTTTTGATAGAAGTTTAGAACTTCATAATGGAAAATGGAGTAAAACTGCAACAGGTTCTTTTGAAATCAGAGGCAAAAATTTAGGAATAATTGGTTATGGAAATATCGGTTCACAACTCTCAGTTTTAGCAGAATCTCTTGGAATGAATGTGTATTATTTTGATACTGAAGATAAGTTGCCAATGGGAAATGTTAAAAACTGTAAAACGATGAATGAGTTATTGAAAATTTCTGATTTCATTACAATTCATGTTGACGGAAGAGAAAGTAATACTAACTTGATTTCAGAAAAAGAATTTAAAGTGATGAAAGATGGTGCATATTTTTTAAATTTGAGTCGTGGTTTTGTAGTTAATTTGGATTCATTGGCAGAAAATATAAGAAATGGAAAAATTGCCGGTGCTTCGGTAGATGTCTATCCTAATGAACCAAAATCAAATAAAGAGAAATTCAACAACATATTACAAAATTTACCAAACACAATCTTGACTCCACATATTGGCGGAAGTACGGAAGAGGCACAAAAAAATATTGCTCAATTTGTTTCATCGAAATTTAATGATTTTTTGACAACCGGTAGCACAATAAGCAGTGTGAATTTCCCAAATTTACAATTGCCGGCAATTCAAAATGCACATAGATTTATACATTTACATCAAAATATACCCGGAATGTTATCAAAACTAAATCAAATTCTTGCTGAAAATAATATCAATATCGAGAGTCAATTTTTGAAAACCAATAAAGAAATCGGTTATGTTATTTTTGATATTCATAAGGATTATGATAAAAATATAATAGAAAAAATTCGTTCAATATCAGGATCAATAAGTTTGAGAATATTATCTTAGAAGGTTAATATGAAAGTTATTAGAAAAATAGATGAAATGCAAAAAGTTGCAGATAATTTACGAAAGAGTGGGGAAATTATCGGATTGGTTCCAACGATGGGATATTTGCATAAAGGTCATTTGCATTTAGTTGAATTTGCAAAAAAAAATTCCGATATAGTCATAATGTCAATCTATATAAATCCAACACAATTTGCACCTAATGAAGATTTGGCAGAATATCCAAGAGATTTTGAAAGAGATGAAAAATTAGCAGAAGAATCCGGTGTTGATATAATTTTTTATCCTGAAAATATGTATGATAATAACTTAACATTTGTAAATATAGAGAAGATTACGAACATATTATGTGGGCAATCGAGACCAACTCATTTTCGTGGAGTTGCAACAATTGTGGCGAAATTATTCAATATTACAAAACCACATTATGCAGTTTTCGGACAAAAAGATGCTCAACAATTTGCAGTTATTCAGAAAATGACAGAGGATTTAAATTTTGATATAGAATTAATTATGTCGCCGATTATTCGTGAAAAAGATGGATTGGCAATGAGTTCAAGAAATAAAAATTTGTCAACAGAAGATAGAAAAAATGCGACGATTCTTTATAAAACTTTAAAATTTGTAATAGCTGAAATGGAAAATATAGACAAAAACTATTCCATAGAAAAAATAACCCAAAATGCAAAAAAAATGATTTACAATATTCCAAATGCTAAACTTGATTATCTTACAGCCGTATCATTTCCAAAACTTGGACCTGTGAAAGGTTTTTCTGAAGATATTTTGATTGCAATAGCCGTGAAATTTGGAGCCGTAAGATTAATTGATAATATTATTATGAGGAAAAATGGAAAATAGAATTTTATTTTATAATGGAAAAATATATACGGAAAATGGTTTAGATGATAATAAAACGGCAATTCAGATTAAGGGAAATATTATTGAAAAAATTGGCACGGATAATGAACTTAAAAAATTAATAAACAATAATATAAAGACAATAGATTTGCACGGTAAAGTTGTATTTCCGGGTTTTATAGATACACATTTTCATTTTACAGAATGGGCTAAAAGGGAAGAGATGGTAAATTTGGACAACTTTGATTCTTTACATAATGTATTGGTTCATTTGCAAGAAAATATTCCGGAAGGCGAATGGTATTTGGGTGGCGGATGGAATCATAATGATTGGAAAGAAAATCGCTTGCCAAATATGAAGGACTTATCATTTATTAAAGATAAAAAAATAATTTTATTCAGCAAAGATTTTCATTCAGCATGGATTAATGATGCGGTTTTAGATATATTTGACACGAAAGATTTGCTTCATTTTATTCAGGAAAAGATGATAAAAACCGATAAGTTAAAAAGAATCACGGGAATAATTCAAGAAGAAGCAGTCGAGAAATTAATTCATCCAATATTTGAAAAGATAGAATCACCGATATTTAGCAATCCAAAACCATTTTATAATAAATTATATAAAGCTGGTTTGACATCAATACATACTATTGAGCGATTCGACGATTATCAGAAATTAAAAAATTTATACCAAATTGTTTACAACAGAGGTCCCAGATTGGGATTTCTTGTGTATGAGAAAGATAGAGAAAAAATTTTTCAAAAAAATATAAAAACAGGAAATGGTGGAAATTGGTTCAGATATTTGGGATTAAAAATTATTCTTGATGGTGCATTGGGAAGCCAAAGTGCTTGGATGCGAGAGCCATATGAAAATAAAGTTAGTGAGATTGGCATAAAATTTTATGAAGATGATGGGCTTGAAGTTATCATAAAAGAAGCGGAACTAAATGAAAATTCTATTGCAATTCATGCCATTGGCGATAGGGCATTAGAGCAATTGTTGAATATGTTCGAAAAATATAATTTGTCACAAAAATCTCAATATCGTATTGAACATGCACAACTTATTCCACCTGATTTGTTCGAGAGAATTTGCGATATGAAGCCGAGAATTTCAATGAATCCTGCTCATATTTTTGCGGATATTAAGATTGCAAATCAGCATTGGGGAAGTCGCTCAAAATATGCGTACAGATTTAAAAGTTTGCTGAATGAAAATATTCTTTTCTCTTTTGGTGCCGATGCTCCCGTTGAAAAAATTAATCCATGGAGAGGGATAAGAGGAGCGATTCAAAGAGAAGATAAGGATGGTAATGTTTGGTATCAAGAAGAAAAAATATCTTTGACAGAAGCGATAAATATCTTCACAATAAATGGTGCGAAAATGTCAAATGAAGATGATGTTAAGGGAAAATTGACAGAAGGATATCTCGCAGATTTGTTCGTTGCATCTAAAAATCCTTTTGAAGTAAATCTTAATGAAATTGAGAAAATCGAATCACTTTTGACGATGATTGATGGAAATATTGTTTATAATAAATTAGATATATAAAATAAATATTTTATGAAGTATTTTTTTAAAACAAAATCACCATTATTCAGTTTAATTGCTGTTATTCCAATGGCAGTATTTTATGAGATTTTCCTCTTAATCAATAATAAATCTGATATTACCGGAGTGCGAAATGGTGCCGATATTTTCATAAAAAGGATATTGGTAAAAATTGGATTTCACGGATTGGAGTCAACGATATTAATTTTTTTAGTGCTTTTTATCATCGTTTCATTGATTCATAAAATTCATTTTAAACATAAAAAAATTGAAATGAAATATTATCCATTGATAATTGCCGAAAGTATTTTTTACTCATTTTTTCTATATTTTATTACTCGCTTTATAATTTCTAATATAGTTCTTTTGAGAATTGGATCTGATTCATTGGAAACAATTAGTTATAGTTTGGGAGCCGGAGTTTATGAAGAATTAATTTTTCGTGCAGTTCTTTTGCAATTGCTTTTTATGCTTTTTAAGAAGATTCCAGTTAACGAAAATTTGGGAATAATTGTCGCTTTGATTTTGTCGTCATTGGTGTTTGCCGGTGCTCATTATGTTGGAAATTTGGGTGATACATTTAATGTCATTTCATTTGTTGCAAGATTTATCGGCGGAATGATTTTGGGAATTTTATATCTGTTCCGAGGTTTTGCAATTACTTCTTATACTCATGCTTTTTACGATGTTTTGTTAATTTTTATTTAACTGTTTCTCGCAAAGTCGCAAAGACGCGAAGATGTTTTATGTTTCTCGCACACTTCGACATTGCTCAGTGCAAGAAGTCGCCCGCTTATGCAGTCGGGCAGGCAAAGACGCGAAGATATTTTAGAGTATAATCGTGAAAAAGCGAGTGAAAGAGAACAGAAGAGCACACGGATGAACACGGATAAATGCGGATAAGAAGAATTTATGGTTTTATATTTAAATAATTGGAATTCAAAAGTTATTTTTGTAAACTATTAAAATAGATATGGAGTTATAATGAATATTAGAAAACCAGCTGTTGCCGGACAATTTTATCCAAAAGATAGAGTTGAATTAGAATCAGTAATTAAGAAATATTTTGAAGAATCAAAAATAGAATTAAGTTCGGAATCTAAAATAATGGGAATTATTTCTCCGCATGCAGGATATATTTTTTCCGGAATGCAATCTGCAAAAGCATATAAATATATTCTCGGAAAAAAATATAAAACAGTTTGTGTAATAAGTCCGAGTCATCAAGAATATTTTGAAGGATGTTCCGTCTATTCTGGTGATTTTTATGAAACGCCACTCGGACAGATAGAAATTGATGATAAATTGAGAAGTGAGATTGAAAAATTTGATGTAGTGAAAATTTCTGAAGCAGGGCATCGTTCTGAACATGCTTTGGAAGTTCAATTACCTTTTTTACAAATGGCATTAAGTAATGATTTTTTATTGATTCCAATTGTAATTGGTTCGCAAAATGATATTACAATTAATAAATTAAATGAAGTTGTAAGATATTTAAAAGAAAAAATGAGAGATGAAATTTTGTTTGTAGCAAGTTCGGACTTATCACATTTTCACGATTATGAAACAGCGAATTTAATGGATAATAAGCTCGTAAAATTAATTTCCCAATACGATTATAAGAATTTGTGGAAAGATATTCAAGCGAATAAAATCGAAGCTTGCGGTGCAGGTCCGATTGTGGCAATGATGAAAGGATTGGACAATATCAAAAATCGAAAAATAAAATCGTTAGGATATATGAATTCCGGAGATGTGATTAGTGATAAGAGTCGAGTTGTTGGTTATACTTCGGCTATTTTATTAGAAGAGGGGTAAGAAGAAGGTTAGAAGGTTAGAGGGTTAGAAGGTTAGAGGGTT
>JAYEHX010000168.1:0-10202 GCA_034659735.1 Fidelibacterota bacterium
ACTTAAGAAACAAAAAAGGAGAGTAAATGAAAAAAGTAATTGTAGTAATTTTGTTAGCATTGTTGTTGTTTGGGGGTGTCTTGAATGCTCAAGTTTCAAATACCGATGGAGCAATGAAGATTGCTGTTCCTGCAACAGGATCTGAAAAAAACTCACTCATTAGCAAAGAAACCGGTAGAGCTCCCTTTTTTCTTTTTTTTGACGAAAATGGGAATTTTATAGAAGCAATGAAAAATCCGGCTAAGGATCAGCACGGTGGTATCAGTCGTACGGTTGTTTCCTTACTATCTGACAATAATGTCACCATGATTATTGCTGAATCCATCGGTGAAAAGATGAAACAATCCTTAACTGCTAATCATATTAATTTTGTAAATAATACTGGAACTGCCGATGACGCTGTCAGAGCTATTACACAAAAAACAATAAAGAAGAAATAAGAGACAGTCCCTAATTAGAGAAAACGGGAAATCTATTAAATGATAAACTCAAATTGCATGTTCAATCTGTTTATCAATATTCAAGAATAGAGCCATATACTTATGATCATGGGCTAACAAGGTGCTACAAATCTCGTCAGTCCCCGAGTTTAATCGTCATGCATAAAATGGCAACTGATGAGTTTTTTGAGTAAAGGAGTTAGAGTGATAAAAGAAAAATATAAATGCTTAGACAAACTCAGCACATCGCAATTGTGCTTATCTCTCCAATTTGGTAGTGTAAGAACAATGACTATACACAACCGTTGGTGGCATTAGAAAACCCGAAAATATGTCAAGTATTCTGAGCTAATTACTTGACAATATTGAAAAAGTTAGTTATATTTGTAGTATGAATATTGCAAAGAAAATAGAGAAAAAAATTAATAACATTGAAATAGGTGATATATTTACCTATAAAAACCTTGCATTAAAAAAAGAAGAATATTCAGCTGCAACAAAAACAATTGAACGATTAATTAAGAAAGGAATAATTAAACGCATCTCTACCGGAATTTTTTACAAACCCAAACAATCTATTTTCGGTGAATTAAGACCTAATGAAGAACAAATAATATTCCCATATCTGTTTAAGAATGGAAAAAGGATAGCATACATTACCGGTTTGTTGCTTTATAACAAAATGGGACTTACCACTCAAATTCCTAAGGAAATAAGTATTGCAAGTAACAAAAAACGAATTTACATATCCAAGGGAAACATAAAAGCAAGTGCCGTTAAAAGTTATGTTGAAGTAACAGAAGAAAACCATAAACTTCTTGAACTTCTTGATGCATTAAAAGATTTTAACAAGATACCTGATTTAGACAAAAATTCAGCTCTAATAATTTTGACAAATAAAATATTTGCACTAAATAAAAAACAAAAAAAAGAACTGATTGAAACTGCACTTGAATATCCACCAAGAGTAAGAGCATTTCTTGGAGCATTGCTTGAAAATGCAAATAAAAATATTAATACCAAAAGTTTGGATGACAGTCTTAATCCGCTATCGGAATATAGATTGGGTATTACAAAAGATATTTTACCAACAGTTGAAAAATGGAAAATTAAATGAACTTACACGAAAATAAAGAACTTTTTAAAGATGCAATAATAGCAACAGCACAGTTGAAAGGAATTGCAGAAATCTATATTGAAAAAGATTATTGGGTTACACTTGCTCTGTATTCCATTTTTTCAAACGAGATAGGAAAGTATTGTATTTTCAAAGGCGGAACAGCACTATCAAAATGTAATCATTTAATTGATCGCTTCTCAGAAGACATTGACATTGTATTGTTGAAACAAGGTGACGAGAGTAGTAATCAACTGAAAAACAAGTTAAAAAAAATAACAAAAATAGTTGGCGAATTCATTCCTGAAGTTGAAATACAAGGAATAACCAACAAAAAGGGAATGATAAGAAAAACAGCTCATAATTATTCTAAAATCGTTGAAGGTTCATTTGGGCAAGTTAGAGATAACTTAATTGTAGAAGCAACTTGGTTCGGAAGTTTTGAACCGTTTGAAAAAGGAAATGTAAATTCATTGATTTATGAAATGATGATTGAAACAAATCAGCTTAAAATTGCAGATAAATACGGGATGAAACCTTTTGAAGTAAATGTTTTAAGCCCGAAAAGAACATTTTGTGAAAAAATAATGAGTTTAGTTCGTTTTTCATATACAAATTCACCAATCGAAGATTTGAATAACAAAATCAGACATATCTACGACTTAAATCAAATGTTGAAAAATAAAGAAGTTGAGTATTTTTTTAAATCAAAAGAATTTGAAGAATTGTTAGTTAATGTGGCAACTGATGATAGGTTAAGTTTTAAGAGCGGAAATGAATGGTTAAAAAATCAACCAACACAAGCTTTGGTTTTCAAGGATAGTAAAGACATTTGGAACAAATTAAAATCGAATTATTTTTCTATTTTTAGCAAATTGGTATATGGAGAGTTGCCGAAAGATGTTGAAATTCTGGACACATTGAAAAAAATAACCGAAAGAATGAAAGACATAAAATGGGAAACAAAATAACGCCCGCACAACAATGTATATAGTTTATGGTGGGTAAAGTGCTAAATATGAGCGATTTAATAACAAATAAATATCGGTGTAAGTTGAAAGATATGAGTTTCAAAAACCGTCACAAAACCATATTCTTACCATTAGAAAATTTGCGAATACATCTCTCGCAACTTGACAAAAATAATTTTAAAAAATCGTTTCTGGTTTCGTAAAAATTGTTTAAATTATAATAATGTTAGAAAAGATGATAAAAGAAAAATACAAACAATTGTAACGGACCGAAGCACAACGATATCGATACTGAATAATATAAAAAAAAATAATATGACAAAGGATACCGGAAGTATGATTGGGTTAATTTTTATAAATCAATGCCGGATAGTAAAGAAAAATTAGAATGGAGACAAATTATGTTAGATAATTGCCCAAAATGTATTATCTTAAGGATTGGAGGTTAAAATGCAGTTTCCTAAAATATCTATAAACGAAAATGAATTAATTGAAATTGTTAAAAACTTTAAAATAAAAGAGATTTATTTTTTTGGCTCGATATTAAGAGAGGATTTTTCTGCAAGTAGCGATATTGACATCTTAATTGTGTTCCAGGAGAACTCAAATTATTCGTTGTTTGAATTGATGGATTTAAAAGAAAAATTGGAGTTATGCTTAAATCGAAAAGTTGATATAGTTGAAAAAGATGGAATTATAAATCCTTATAGACGGAAGGAAATATTATCAACGGCAAGGATGATTTATGCTGCCTAGTGATAAAGATAAAGCTTATTTATGGGATATTAGAGAAGCTTGCAAAGATATTTTAAGCTTCATTGATGGAATAAGTTTTCATGATTTTTCAAATAATAAAATGGTAAGATATGCAGTTGAAAGGCAAATTTTAGTTATTGGTGAGGCTGCAAATCATCTATCGGATAGTTTTGTTAATGATTCTAAAGAGATACCTTGGAAAAAAATTATTGGCATGAGAAATATTATTGCTCATGAATATGGAGAAATTTTGGTAGAAAGAATCTGGATAACAGCCAAAGATCATATTGAAAAATTATCAAAGAATGTTAATAGTTTTCTGGATGATTAAAACTACCTCTAACACAGGATAGATGCCATTAAAACGGCATATAGCCTCGACCGTTAGAAAATTTGCGAATACCTCACTCTCAACTTGACGAAAATAATTTAAAAAAATCTTTCTAGTTTTGTAAAAATTGTTTAAATCATGATAATGTTAGAGAATATGATAAAAGAAAAATATAAATGCTTCGACAAACTCATCACATCGCAATTGTGCTTATCCCTCCAATTCGGTAGTATTAGAACAATAACTATACACAACCGTTAGCGGTTAGTTTATGACGACAACACAACAACCAAATAAAGGACAAAAATTATGGCTGAATTAAAATGGAAAGAAGCAATTGAAAAAGTTTTGAATGAAGAAAAGAAACAACTTCACTACACAGAAATTGCTGAACTTATTGCTGAAAGAGGTTACAGAAAATCATTGGGTGCGACACCGCAAGACTCAGTAAATGCAAACTTGACCACTGACATTAACACAAAGAAAGAAGAATCAATCTTTGCGAAAACAGCAAAGGGCTATTACATTTTACGTAAGTATTTAAATCAAACAGACAACAACACAGACGACAGCGAACCTGAAATAGTGAACGACAAAATTGTTACGAAAGACAGTCATAAAATTATAAATGCGTTTGGGATTTACTGGAACAGAAATCTTGTTCATTGGAAATCACAACCAGACTTGTTGGGCATTCAACAAATCGGTGCGACTGAAGTCAACTTTAAAGACCAAATAGGAATTTACTTACTGCACGACAGCAGAGAAACCGTTTATGTCGGACAGGCAATTGATCAATCACTTGGAAAACGATTAAAATACCATACAAGAGACAGACTATCAGGACGCTGGGACAGATTTAGTTGGTTTGGTTTTTATCCGGTAACAGAAGAGGCGGAACTTAATTTAAATGTAAAATTCAAAGAATTCACTATTCAGAATTTGGGTGACATTTTGGAGTCAGTTTTGATTGAAAGCATTGAACCAAGACAAAATAGAAAACAAGGAAATTCATTTGTTGGACTTGAATATTTACAACAAGAATCACCCGAAATCAAAAAGAAATTAAAACAAGAAATTTTAAAAGAATTTACAGATAATTTATAAAACCGAACCGCTAACATTTTGTATAAGTAATAGCAGGTAAAGTGCTAAATATTAAGGTTTGTAGCCCGCTCAATCTGCGTTGCGGTTTGACAGGAAAGTACCACTATACTACTCATACAATTTATCGTTCCGCAGATTTCCGCATATAAAAAAAATAATATTTTTTTATAACGAACAATAACAACGAATAGCACGAATTTCTATAATGTTAAAATTTATAAAAAAATAAAAATCACTTATATATTTTCTACATTTTTTAATAAATTCTTTGATATTAAATATATTAGTTTTATATTTTATATGTCATTTAAAGAGGAACAATAAGATGCCGAAATTGAATAAAATATTAATAATTCTATTTATTTTCACCTTGTTTATAAATGCGGAATCGGAACAAAAATTTGTGACTTTAATTGATTTTAAATTAGAAAATTCGGCAGTAATTTCAGAATGTAAAATTGGTTATAGAACATTTGGAACAATGAATTCAGAAGAGAGCAATATTATTTTATTTCCAACTTGGTTTGGTGGAACGAGTGAGCATTTAGATAATTTAATAAATGGAAAAATTTTTTTAGATTCATCAAAATACTTTATTATTGCAGTTGATGCACTTGGAAATGGTGTCTCATATTCTCCATCAAATTCAGGAAAAAAAGATGAAAAATACTCTGATATCACAATTACAGATATGGTAAATTCACAATATTTATTGCTGACCGAAAAGTTGAAAATCAATCATATTTTTTCTATAGTTGGCGGTTCAATGGGCGGTATGCAGGCATTTCAATGGGCTAGTTCATATCCGAATTTTTCAGACAAAATGGTTGCTTATGTCGGCACTCCAAGGGTTTCATCTTACGATTTATTGATAGACAATGCCGAACTTGAAATAATAAGAATGGGTGAAAAATATAATATTCCTGAAGCAGAATATATGAAATCAGTGAGGATGTTTCAGACAGCCGGAGCATTTACACCATCTTATAGAGTTAGCGAAACAAATTATGATGAAGTTCCGAAACTGCTTAAAAAATACAACAAATATACACCAAAAAATTTCACAGCAAAAAATTACAAATGTCAATTAAATGCAATTATGCAACATAATATTTTCAGAGAGTTTGACAATTCGCAAAAGATAACTGCCGAAATTATTAAAGCAGAAATTTTAATGATTGTGAATAGACAAGACCATTTAGTCAATCCGCAACCGGCAATCGAGTTTGCTCCATTTATTGATGCGGAAATTCTGATACTTGATAATAATCGTGGACATTTGGGAATTAGTTACGAACTTGAAAAAGTGGTTGATACGATAAGACGATTTTTAGATAAGTGATTTTTTTTGGGGGAAATAAAATAAACTGGGAAATTCTTTTTTTTGTGAGAATAATTTTGTAAATTTAGATATATAAAGAGAAAGGCAAAATTATGGAGAATATTTTGAATTCGAAACTGCAAATTTTACCACCGGCAGCAGATTTGGAAACACTTGCGATATATGAAATTTTGAATAAGGCAAGTCGTGGATTAGGTGAATTAAAAGGTGAATCGAAAATTATTCCTAATGAAGATATTTTAATTAATACAATGACATTACAAGAGGCAAAAAATAGTTCTGCAATTGAAAATATAATTACGACAGACGATGAGCTTTTTCGTGTAGATGCCGGCGAAATAATTGCAAATTCAAAATCAAAAGAGGTAAAAAATTATGCTGATGCATTGAAAGATGGATTTGCTTTAGTGAGAAAAAATAGATTGTTAACTAATAATAATATTTTAGATATTCAAAAAAAAATAGAGCCATCAAAATATGGTTTTAGAAAATTGCCCGGCACGGTTTTGCAAAATAATTTAGGAAAAGCCATTTATACTCCACCACAAAATGCCAACGAAATTTTAAAATTAATGAGCAATCTTGAAAAATATATAAATGATAGTTCAATGGATTCAATTGATCCTTTAATAAAAATGGCAATTATTCATTATCAATTTGAAAGTATTCACCCATTTTATGATGGTAATGGTAGAACGGGAAGAATTATCAATATTTTATATCTTGTTCAGCAGCAGTTATTAGATTTTCCTATTCTATATTTGAGCAAATATATCATTGAAAATAAATCGGATTATTATCGTCTATTGCAAAAAGTAAGAACAGATAATGATTGGGAATCATGGATTGTGTGGATGTTGAAAGGTGTTGAAGAAATTTCTAAATATACGATAAATATTGTTATCGGAATTACTAAATTGATGGCTGATTATAAATATCGCATAAAAGGGAAATACAAATTTTACAGTCAGGATTTAATTAATAATTTATTCAAACATCCATATACGAAAATAGAATTTATTGCAAGAGATCTGAGAGTAACAAGGAGAACAGCATCTTTTTATCTAACTAAATTGACAAAGGATAATTTTTTAGATAAAATTAAAATTAGTCGAAGTAATTATTATATAAATCCAGAACTCTTATTTTTATTGACGGGTAAGAGAGAATTAGATATTTCAAAAATGGGAAAAATGATATAGGAAAAAAAAGCAAATATTTTCCTATATGGATGATGATATAGGAAAAAAAAACGAGAATTTTCCTATATGGATGATGATATGGGAAGAAAAAGCAAAAATTTTACATTGAGAATATTATTGAAAATAGAAACAGAGATAAGTTGAAAGTATTTTAAGTTTTGATAACAAGATTTTCTAATTTAAAAAAAGGAGAACAAAATGGATCTTAATTCAGTAAACAAGGTTATTTTAGTTGGGTATTTGGGCGATGATCCGGAGGTAAAATATACACCGAATAAAAATATTTTATCAAAGTTAAGCATTGCCACAAAAAAGAGTTGGAAAGACAAAGATGGTGAATATAAAGATAGCACCACTTGGCATAATGTAGTTTGTTGGAGCAATCTTGCCGAATATACCAAGACACTTCTCAAAGGTCAGCAACTATATTTGGAAGGACATTTGATAACTCGTGATTGGACAGACAAAGAAAATAAAAAACATTATGTGACAGAAGTTGTTGCGGAAAAAATCACACCACTCGGAAAGAGAAAAAAAGCAGAAAAAGAATAAAATATAAAATATTATTCAGTAACAAATTTCTGATAATTTTCATAGATAGGTTTTGGAATATTCATTTGCGGAAATTTATTATACATATATTCTGCAAAAAGAAAGTCCAAATGATTGTTATTATCTGGGGTGAATCCCATAACTTTTTTCCAAACATCTTTATCTTCCATACAAAAATATATAAACAAATTTTCCCCGCCATATTTGCATAAAAGAGAGTAAATATATTTATACATCTCAATTCGCAGTGGTTTGAAGTATCGTGATTTATTATCTTTTCCGCGAAACATCTCTGCATACACAATTTTTGTTTTTGGATATTTTTCTATAATTTTCTCTTTTGTTTCCGGTGGATATCTTAAACTTCCCATAGAAATCCAAGTGATATTTTCCGGTTTTGCAACTTTGAAAAGTTCTTTGATTAGATATTCATATCCCTCTTTCCAATTGTCATAATAGATTATAGGATCAAAATGAAAACCGATTTTATATCCTGCATCTTGAACTTTTTGAACAGCATTTAATCGCTCATTCAATTTAGCAGAAAGCGGCTCTTCTTTTTTAATAATTTCAGGTGGATTTAGCGACCAAGAGATAACAGTTCTGCCATTATGATTTTTCTTGAGTAAGTGTTTCACATTATCAGATTTGGTTTTTAATTCTAAAATGGCATTGTTTTTGTCAACGAAATATTCGATAAATTCTTCTGCCGATTTGTTCAGATTATCGTAAACTAAACTATCACCTAATTCACCGGTGCCGATTCTGAAAAAACGATTTGATTCACTTTTTAGTTTTTCGGAAATCTCTTTTTTTATTTTTTTATAATTAATGTATGTAATAATCATCGGACTTTTTAAATAGAATTGCAGAATACAATAAGTGCAATTTAGAGGACAATTCCAGACCTGATTTATCACCCAATATTGACAGCAAATATGCGATTCGTCAGTTCCCGGGCAGGGTTTAAAAATATCGCCCTTTGCTTCGGTGATGAAAATATTATTTTTCGAATTTGACACACTTTTTAGAATTTCATCTTTTTCAGTTTCGTCTATTGGAATCAATTTTGCATCGGGGAATTTGTTTGTATAATTTTCGCATATTTCTTTTGATTGTAAATTTTTATCAACAAATATTTTTTCTATTTTTGGATTTATCATTTAATTATTTCGCTTATTTTTGAACTGTTATTTTTTAGCCATTCAATTGAATTTGTCAAATTATCTGTATCTTTCAAATTAATGATAAAATTAATTCCCGATCGCTCAAATGTTTTATCATATTGGATTTTTATATTTTGTAATGGTGTCAAAGTATCAATTTTTTCGTCAATTTTGTTTACGAGTTTAGATTGTTTTGGATATCTCAAATTATACAATTTATCAAATATTATACTTACAATTTCTTGTTTTGTAATTGCTGAATTATTGATAATTTTTTGGTAATTTATATTTTCTAAAATATACTTAACTGTTATCTCATCTCGTTTGGAAATTTCAAACAGTAGTTGAAAAATCTGTTCTAATTTATTTAAGCCGATATTCAGTTGTATCATTTTCGAAAGTGATTCTATTTCATCAATTTTTGTAAATGTTTTAATTCGTTTAAGTGGAACATTTTTTTCGATAAAAAATTCAATCCACTCTTTTGGAAATTGCAGAATTGAATCTATTGTTTTCTCTGATTTTTCATCTAATGGCATTTCTAATAATGTTTGCCAATATATTTTGTTGAAATCCGGAAAATTATGTTTCAATATTTGAACGATTTTGCATTTTTCGTATATATTCAAATCTACATTTACGATATTTTCTAAGACAGATTCTATAAATATTTTCTCTGATAGTTTTTCATTAGAATATATTTTTACCGGAATTTCTGCAATATTTAATTCTTTTGCAATTGCCAATCTACGGAATCCGTGAATTAAAATGAATTCATTCTGTTTTTCAATTAATGTAAGTGGATTTTTTATACCGGATTGTTTTATTGAATTTCTTAATTTGTCGGTATTATATTTCCAATAATGATAATCGAAATCATTATTTACATTTATTTTTTTTACTGCAATTTCCATTTTTCTCCTTTTTTTCAATAAGATAAAATAATCATTTACTTTGTTAAAATAAAATATTAAATTATAATTATTGAATTCGTGGGTTTACATTGTAGAATCAACATAATAAAACAGGGAGTTTAGCTCAATTTTATGGAAACCAGGCCTGCTCTTATTCCTATCAAGGAAGGTTGAAGTAGAAGGCGGATTCCCACCGTGAATATTAGATTCATACAAGTGCTCACGAATTCATTTTTTATTATTTTATAATTATACAAAAGAAAATTTTTTAAGAAATATAAAAAAATCTGTAAAGAAAATGATA
>JAYEHX010000169.1:0-10157 GCA_034659735.1 Fidelibacterota bacterium
TCGTGCGAAAATTCTGAACTCCTCCTGAAGTTGCAACCCAAATAGAGCCATCAATATCCTTACAAACGGAGAAAACATTATTGTCGGCTAATCCATTGGACTCATTAATCAGATACCATTCATCATTTTCTATATCAAAAATTGTGATTCCGCCTTCTGTATTTAATGCCTCTTGCTCAACCGTATTCCCAATTATTAATCGTCCATATTTATCAAAAATCAATTCATTTGGCATAAGCTGTAATTCTGTTCCGGAAGTTTCCGTAGAATAATGTTCCACAGTTCCGTCACTCTTTAAACAAACTAATGATTTATAATTCCCAACATACGGATTAATTACCCAAATATCTTCTGTTGAAGATTCCGCAATTCCTCGCATTTTAATATAAGTTTCGGTTCCAGCACCCATATTTTCCGTTCCGTGAAAAATATCATCAGTCGTATCGTAAAGTGAGTATTCGGTATAGTCATTTATATTCAATTTGAAGAATACACCCGGACCGACAACAGGTTCGTAACTCAAATAATTTTTATCTACATTATAGTCAGTTAATGAAAAATATAAATATCCGTCAGCAGAAATATGAGAATCCCAAGTGACAGATTCTGTACTTTTTATCAATGTATATGCCAAACTATCAGAAGAAAAAGAGTTAGAATTATTCGTAGAATTCACATCAATTGTTGAATCTGTTTTAATCAGATTATGCCAATAATAGCCACGAAAAATATCAATTCCTTTGTTGTGCGGAATATAAACATTTCCATTTTTATCTATGTCCATCGATCTAAATGTTATTGAATTTGTGAAAACAGGTGAGTTGGAAATAAAATTACTTATCAATTCGCCATCGAATGAAATTTCTCTCAAACCCTTATTTTCCAATCCAATAAAAACCTTCTCATCAGAAACCGTTATTCCTGAAATATTATCATTCGTGTTATAAATTCTACTCCAAATATTTCCGTTTTTTATATATATTTGACGCATATTAGCATAAAATAAATCATTGGAATTAGATGAAAAATTTACAGACAAATAATGATTAATACCTGTATCAAATAATTTTTGTGTGCCATTATCTAAAATGTAAATTGAATTGTTTTGTGTGAAAAAAAGTGAATCGTTATAAGAATAAAAATCTTTTGTAGTGTTAGAATTTATAATACTCCAACTGCTTGACGGTTTCAAATTCGGATTGTCAAGATTGCCAAAAAACATTCCATTTTCACTTCCAATATATATATTATTTCCAAAAATCTGTAATGAATAAATTTCTCCAAGATTTGTCGGATACTGATCATAAAAATCTTTGAACGAATATTCGTCGTCATTTCTTACAAAATGTGCAATTCCTATTGTAGAGTTTTTTTCATAAGCAATTAGAATATTTGTACTATCGCTTGTTATCGCACTAATTTTTGTAAAATCAAAATCAAAATGTTTTGTCTTTCCATTTTGAGTATGATATGTTATTTTTGTCGGATTAGAATTATATCCAATCCAATAAGTTCCATATTTATCAACATAAAATTTCGAGATATTTATATTGTCCAAAAAGTCGGTATTAGTATAAGTTTCCAATTTTTTTGTGATTTGATTAAATTCTAACAATCCACCACTCGTAGCCGACAAAACGGAATTGTTAACAAACTCCAAATCATATAAAGTAGTCAAATCTCCATACGATTTCCAATCGCCAATCGTAGAAAATAAAAAAGTGGAAAAAATTATAATCGAAATAAATATTGATATTATTTTTTTAACTTCGTTGCCTTTGTTCATTTTATCTTTTATCCTTTATTACCATGCCATTTCGTCCAAGTTTATTTTTGATAATATCCAACTCATTTAGAGCATTATCATACGAATTATAATTCCCAACTATTACAATATATAAAGTTCCTGAATGGCTATTTCTTATTTTAACGGAATAATTATTTGATGTAAAAAAATCAGCTATTTTTTTTGCATTATCTAATTGAGAAAAAACACCAACTTGAATATGATAATTTTCGTTAGAATATAAATTAAGATTCTTTTCGCTTTCTTTCTCAAGATATTTATCATCAAAATCAAAAAATGTTTCTTTTGTTGGATTCGTATTTGGATCTGTTTTTTCAAGTGAACCGATAATTCTATTCTCAATAAGTTGATAATATCTTGTATCAACTATATTTGGCAAAATACTTTCCGCATCATTCAATTCCACCATAGCACTAACAAAATTATCATCTAATAAATAATAATCTGCAATCATTATTTTTAAATATGCAGAATATCTTGAATTAGATGAATCTGAAATTATTTTGTCCGCCTGCAATATCGCTTTATCTCCGTTTTCTTCTAATAATGTCTCAATAGCTTTTTTTTGGAAACTATCAGGCATATTCTCCATAGACATCCTAAGTCGAATACTATTTTTACCTTTTAATACTTCATCAACTTCATTTGAATATAATCCTGTAGTCACAATAGCAACTATTATAATTGATAAACATATTTTAAAATACTTTGTTTCCATAATACTATATTTTACGAAAAATAATTGAAAAATGAAATATAATTATATATTAAATTAAAAAAATAGAATCTAATTAGTATCATCGGATTAGTATCATCTAATTAGTAACATCTAATTAATCTAATTAATCTAATTTGTTGTCATCTTTACCGCAGAGACGCAAAGACGCAAAGGAATAAAACAACGGCTTTAACCGAATATATCACTCCTTTGGAGTTTGTTTTGTCTTTTTTTATTCTTTGTTATAATCATTTCACCGCTTCGCGGTTTTCTTTGTTTTAGACACATTTTTTATGCACGGTACCCAACCCTCTAAACTTGTAAACTCCTAACCTTCCCAGCCCCTTAACCATTTCAATAGTTTTAAAATCCACTCTTATTTCATAAAGACCATTTTCTTAATATCACTATTTTTTCCGGCAATTATCTTATAAAAATATATTCCCGTAGAAACTACTTGACCAAATTCATTTTCACCATTCCAAATGATTTTGTAAATTCCGGCTTGTTTTTCTCGCATATTAATTGTCTTAATTCGCTGACCGAGTATATTATAAATTGTGATATTTACATCTGTCATTTTCGGAATCGCAAATTCTATTGTCGTCGATGGATTAAATGGATTTGGATAATTTTGGTTTAATGAGAATTCTTTTGGGATTGTATTGTCAATAACTCCAACTTGACTACGAATAACTTTCACAATAGCTGAATCTCTTGTCATTCCAAAATTATCGGCAACTTCAATTGTGAATTGAGATATTCCAAAATATAAAATATCTGATGAAAGTGTAAGTATTCCGGAATTTGAATTATAAGAAGTTGTTATTGAATCATTTGATGTTGTAAATGTATAATTTAATAATGAATCTGCTGTTTGAGTATCAGAAACTATACCCCAAATATTTAATATTGAAGTAGTATCATTTTTAAATGAAATTGTGTCTTGCAATCCGGAAATAATTGGTAATTCATTTGAATTTATTACATTAACAATAACCGAATCCTTTGTCATTCCAAAATTATCAGCAACTTCGACTGTGAGCTCTGAAAATCCAAAATATAGAATATCTGACGAAAGTGTAAGTATTCCGGAATTTGAATTATAATAAGTTGTTATTGAATCATTTGAAGTTGTGAATGTATAATTTAATAGTGAATCTTCTGTTTGCGTATCTGAAACTATATCCCAAATATTTAATGTCGAAGTAGTATCATTTTTAAATGAAATCGTGTCTTGCAATCCGGTAATTAATGGAAGTGTATTATTTGTTAATATTGTGTCAGTTTCAGGTTGCCAAGACAGGATTGGATATCCACTTCCATCTTGATCCATATCCCAATAATCATTATTATTGGAATCATCATTTGGATTAGTTACAAAATCCCAAGATGTATCCAATCCTGCTGAATAAGTAGTATCAGTAAATGTATTATAATTTTTCATCTCGGCTGTTGTCTTTCCTGTTCCGGCTACACTTGTTGAATTTCCGGAAGCAGTAGAATCCCAAAAACAATTTGTAATAAAAGGAGAACTGTCTCTTCTGCCAACTAATCCTCCACCGCTCGATGAACCTATACTATAACTATTTGTTATTTTTCCTATATAACAATATCCGACCAATCCACCAACTTCATCTTCCCCATTTACAATCACTGAACTATAACAATTATTTACTTCGGAACTATCATAATAATTATGTCCAACTAAACCACCTATTACACTGGCTCCATTTACAATTCCGGTAGAAAAACAATTATTTACTATTGAATGTCTATAATTGACACCCACTAATCCACCTGCACGCCAATCACCAGTAATATTCACATTAGTCACACCCAAACTATCTATCAATGAACCGTCCGTATAGCCAAATAAACCATTATAATGATTACTTGGTCGATTAATAAAAAGTGAATCAATTATATGTCCCTGACCATGATATTCGCCTATAAACTTGCAATCAGCAATATTACCTATTGGTCTAAAACCGGTACTATCATTCCAAATTCTACTTTCGCCAAGATTTATATCTGCTGTCTGTATAAAATGGAAATTTTTATTCCAAACAGAATCAGTTTTTGAAAGCCAATATAAATCATCTACATCCGTTATTTGATATGGATTTGATTCAGTTCCATCACCATTTTCCGGTTGAATTATTCCTCTTATTAAACCCAGTTCATCGTTTGGATATTGCCAAGCGAGATATGGATAATTATTATTTCTGCTGTTCCCTTGATTCCAAATATCATCGGTTCCGTTATCAGTTTTTTCAACAAAATCCCAACTATTTTGAAAGAAACAATTCGCAGTCGTTGTATCAGTCATTTCTGCTGTTGTTTTTCCTATTCCACCATCACTTGTTGATTGTCCTGATGTTTCAGTATTCCAAAAACTATTGATTACAGTTCCCATATAATTCCATCCAATAAAACCACCAACTACACTATTACCACTTACATTTCCTGTACTGTAACTATTACTTACTGTTGATGCGGAACCATAATTAATTCCAACAAGACCACCAACTTTCTCATCAGCATTTACAGTTGCTGTGCTGTAAGTATTAGTTACTATTGACGAATAATTGGTTCCGACAAGACCACCTACATTAACATTAGTACCGGTTATATTTCCCGTGCTGTAGCTGTTGCTTACCGTTGATAAAATATTATATCCAACGAGAGCACCAACCCCACCTCTACCAGTAATATTTACATTTGTAAGACCTAAACTATCAATTTCTGAATTGGTAGTTTTTCCAAATAAACCGATAGAATTTATTCCCGGACGATTAATATACAAACTGTCAATTATATGTCCTTTGCCATTATATTCGCCTGTAAATCTTGTGCTTTCAATTCCAATTGCTGTAAAACCACTGTTGCTATCCCAAGTGCTACTTGCTCCTGCATTTATATCAGCGGTTTGAATATAATATTTATCCCACTCATTTGGAAATTGTGAAAGCCAAAATAAATTTCTCAAATTCGCTATCTGATATGGATTTGATTCCGTTCCGGCTCCTTCAGGAATTTCTGTAGAATAGTATGACAAACCAAGATTATCGCTTGGATATTGTCTATCAAAATACGGATATCCATCATTACGATTATTTCCTTGATTCCAAATATCCTCGCTTCCGTTTGTAGATAATTCAACAAAATCCCAACCATTTTTATAGAAACAATTATTTGTAGAATCTATATCTATCATTTCCAAAGTCGTTTTTCCTGTCCCACCACTACTTGAAGCGTTAGAATCAGAATTCCAAAATGAATTTGTTATCGTTGAACTTATTTCATCTCCAATCAATCCGCCGATAGTTCCACTGCCACTTGCAGAACCACCACTATAACATTTTGCCACCGTAGATGAATAATTAAAACCAACTAATCCACCAACGCTACCGGAACCATTTACCGAACATAGTGAATAACTATTTTCAATAGATGCCAACCAATTCGTTCCGACCAACCCACCAACATTAGTATGTCCATTAATTTGTCCGTTAGAATAACTTTTGGTCACATTTGTATTATAATTATATCCTACCAAACTACCAACATAGTATTTTCCTGTAATATCTGCATTTCTTATACTTACACTATCAATTTGCGAGCCATCGGTTTTTCCAAAAAGTCCAACATAATCACTGTTTGGACGATTAATAAATAACGAATTTAATATAAAACCCGCACCATTAAATACACCTGAAAAAAGTATATCAGTATTCCCAATTGGAATGAATCCTTTTCCATTATCCCAAGACATTGTTCTTTCCATATTTATATCGGCAGTTTGAATATAATTTTTATCCCACTTATCACTATTTTGTGTTATCCAATAAATATTCCCCAACGATGCAACTTTATATGGATCAATTGTCGTTCCGGAACCTGCTGGCGAACTGTATGCAATAAATTCTATTTCACTTCCATAAGAAGTTCCCGAACTATTTGTTGCATAAGCTCTTGCATAATATTGCTGTCCGGATATTAAACCCGTAATATCTGTTGTGAAAATTCCAGTGCTACTTGTCGAACCTTCATCAGTATAATTGTCGGAAATTATAGGATCGCCTGAAGTATTCCAACAATATCCGTAAGCCGTTGGATTTGTCGCACCAAGTGAAATAATATTTCCATATCCGATTGCAGAATTGTCACTAATATTAGAAATGCTATCAGAAACAACAACCGAAACGCCGGCTACAAATTCTATCTCATTACTATAAAATGTTCCAAAATCATTTGTTGTATATGCTCTTGCAAAATATGTCGTTCCCTCTATTAATCCTGTAATATTCGAAGTAAAAAATCCACTACTACTTGCAGAATTTTCATCTGAATAATTATCCAAAGTAGTTGGATTTGATAAAGTGCTCCAGCAGAAACCATGGGCAGTCGGATTTATAGAACCAAGATGAAGAATATTTCCATTTCCTACTACCGAAGCAGTTGTCATATTTGTTAAACTATCCAAACGAACGAGTGACAATAAACTATCACCATCTGCAAATGATGTCAAAATCGGATAACCGTTATTGTTTTTGCTAATTCCCCAAATATCATCATTGCCCAAATCGTCATTAATATTCCCAACAAAATCCCAAGCAGAATTTAATCCCTTTGAATCTTCGTCAGTAAAAGTAATGTAATTTTTTAATTCAGCAGTTATCTTTCCTGTTCCTTTAGCACTTGATATATTAGAATCAGAATTCCAAAAAGAATTAGTGACAGTAGAACCATATTCATAACCAATCAATCCGCCAATATTATCACCACTGCCACTGGCAGATCCGATGCTGTAAGTATTCTCAATAACCGTACCAGTATAATTATATCCTACAACTCCGCCAATACTTGAGGTTCCGTCTATTTGAACATTACTATAAGAATTTCTTATTTCAGATGAACCAATATTTTCTCCAACTAATCCTCCGACCATTCTGTCAGCAATTATTTTTCCCGTTGCATAGCAATTCCTTATTTTTGACACATTATCATTATATCCAACAAATCCTCCAACACGAGAATCTCCTGAAAAATCAATATTTGTCAACCCCAAACTATCAATAATTGCACCATTTGTTCTACCTATAAAAGCAATATCATTTTCGCCAGATCTATCAATAAATAATGAATCAATAATAAAATTTCCACCATTATATTTGCCTGTAAATCTTGTCGTAAGATTTCCGATTGGTGAAAAACCTTTATCCGAATCCCAATTTCTTGTTGCACTTGCATTTATATTTGCCATCTGAATAAAACAACTATCCCAAACAGAAGATGAGTCGCTTAACTCCTGCAAATCATCTAAATCTGCTATTTGATATGGATCGGCTGAAGATCCGCTACCACCGCTGTAAGCTCCCGCAAATACTACACACACTGTCAGCATCAAAATTAAACTTATTACTTTTCTCATAAATTCCTCATTTTTTTCAGTTTATACTCCCACAATCAATTATAATTATAATAATTGACAAATGTAAGAAATATTTGATTTTTTTTTCATTGATTGTCATATTCACCACAAAAAAAAACACAAGGAACACAGAGATTATCTAATTTATCATCGAATTAATCTAATTTGTCATCGAATTAATCTAATTAATCTAATTTGTTGTTATTTGTTTTTTGTTGCAACGAACTAAAACTAACTATAACTAACTCTTTGCGTTCTTTCTTTCTTCCTTTGCGAACTTTGCGTGAAATCTTTGTTGTCATTCATAGTCATTGGTTGTCATTGACTCAGACACACTTTTTATGCACGGTACCTAACCCTCTAAACTCCTAACCTTCTAACCTTCTAACCTTCTTTTCGCCATCGACAAGGATTTTTGTGGGCCTCGTAGGACTTGAACCTACGACCTGCGGATTATGAGTCCGTCGCTCTAACCAACTGAGCTAGAGGCCCGATTATCAATATTAATTCTCAGTGGGTAGTATCTGATTTGAACAGACGACCTCCTGCGTGTCGAGCAGGCACTCTAACCAGCTGAGCTAACCACCCATTTTCAAAAGCCCTGTAGTATAAAATATTTTTTCCTAAATTGCAAAAGTATTTTTAAAAAAAATTTATCCACCGACTCTTTTTACATTATATCCATCAGTTTTCAATATTTCTATTATTTTTTTTCGGAAATTACCTTGAATAAGAATTTCACCATTTTTACTCGTGCCACCAACTCCACATTTTGTCTTCAGATTTTTTCCTAATTCTTTCAAATCTTCTTTCTTTCCCACAAAGCCCTTAATGAGTGTGACAATTTTTCCTTTTCTACTTTTTGCATCCAAATATATTCTTAAGTGTTGCTCATTTGGCCTTACTGTTTCAACATCTCTGACTTCATCTTTAATCTCTATATCCGAATTTGTAGAGAAAACTAACTTTTTATTATTCATATATTAATTATTTTTCATCACAACTGTTGTATGTGGAAAAGGAATTTCTATTCCTTCTTTATCAAATCGTTTTTTTATAATCTCGTTTAAGTCACATCCTAAATTAAAGGCATCAACAAAATCTTTAGTCCAAATCCAAGCTCTAATATCGACAGAAGAATTTCCCAAATTGATGACTTTAATTTTTACCGGCTCAACATTTTCATCTTTCTCTTTTTTTGTTCTATTGTCAAAAAAAAGTGGGTGTTTTAATGTCTCTTCTTTAATTATTAATTTTGCTTTATCTATATCAGAATCATAACTTATTCCTATTTCAAAAAATTTACATATCTCTTTTTCATGTATTGTAGCGTTTTCAATTACCTCAGTATTAATTACAGAATTAGGCACAATAACTCGCTTATTATCAAATGTCTTAATCATTGTATCTCGCAAATCAATGTCCTCAACAACACCGATAATATCATGTGATTTCAATTTGATAACATCATTTACTTCAAAAGGGCGAAAAATTGCAATCAATATTCCCGATACCACATTGGAGAGTGCTTCTTGTGATGCAAAACCTATCACAAGTGCAAGAATTCCAGAACCGGCGACAAGAGTTGTTGTAAATTTTTCTAATCCCGGAATAGAAAATAAAATTGTAATGATACCAAAAAAATAAACCAACCCAACTAACAAATATCTTATGTAATTGGCTTGTGTTACTGTTATTTTTGTTAATAGAATACGACGATTCATTATAAGTTTAATAATTTTCACAACAATTAGAACCATTACGAATATAAAAACAATTTTTATACTAACTGTAATAATTTTAGAAAGTATTGTTTCCGGTAAAATTCCAACTTTTGCCAACAAATTCAGTAATAAATCCATAAATCCTTCAATCCCTCAATTTTAATTATTATCTAATTTTTCTGGCATCAATATCCATAATATTATATATAAAATTACTCCCGGAAATACGGAAGAAAAAAGTGTCACTACTACATACAATATTCTTAAAATAGTAACATCCCAACCCAAATAATCAGCAAGTCCACCTAAAACTCCGACAAACATTCTTTCATCTAATGATCGTTCTAATTTTTGATTACTCATTTTATCTCCTTTTTCTAAATATAACATATTTTTTCCACAATTAAAAATATATTTCATAAAACAATAAAAAAAACACGAAAACTTTTATTATGCGTTCGTGTTTTTTTA
>JAYEHX010000170.1:0-2299 GCA_034659735.1 Fidelibacterota bacterium
GTGAAGGGCTCTTAAAAGGTCTTTGTGTTGAATTTATTCCAATTTCGCGTTATAAACCAACACGTTTTTTTGATAATAAAGATTACATTAATGAATATTTAAAAAATGCAAAAAAATCTGAAAATATAAATTTGCATAAATTCACTGATTTTGCAAATAGATGGTTAAAAGAATTTGATTTGGGAGATAAGATACGAAAACTTAGTTATAAAAACACATTTTACGAGTTTCAAATAAGAAAAAATAATAAGTGGTTTGATATAATTGATAATGGTTCGGGTGTAATTCAATTGATTCCTATTATATTGAATATATCTAGCCAAAAACTAAAAAAAGGGTTTGGAAGTCCGCATTTTCATAAAACGATTATTATTGAAGAACCAGAAATAAACTTGCATCCAAAATTTCAATCAAAGTTGGCAGATTTTTTTGTTGATGCAATAAAAAACTTTGATATTAGCATTATTCTTGAAACACATAGTGAATACTTAATTAGAAAACTTCAATATTTAACAGCGAAAAAAGAAATTAAACCAGCAGATACTATAATTCATTATTTTCATCATCCAGATAAAATACCAAAAGGCGAAGAACAATTTAAGCAAATTAATATTTTAGAAGATGGTAGCCTTTCAAAGGATTTTGGTCCAGGCTTTTTTGATGAGGCTGATAATCTTGCAATGGAGTTATTTAAATACACAAAAATTTCTAAAAATTAGAATGGGAAAGTTTTATCTTTATACTCATATTGAATTTTTAAAAGAATTTTTCAAAATAAGACCTAGTCAAATAGAGGTGGAATTACTGGATGATTTAATAATGCAAAACCAAGAATTATGGAATAGGTTTTTTAATTTGATGTCAAAAAGAAGCAATTTGATTTTTAATATTGAAAAGAAAGATTTTATTAAACTTACTACTAATAATAGTATTGGAAAATATTTAAAAATTCTCATAAAAAGATCACAAGTAAAAGAGAATAGTGATTTATTTTTTAATGGAGATGTTTTTGAACAAATTACTGAAGATGAAGACTTTTTTATTAATTTATCTAATCCTAATTCTTTGTTTTTGTTAAATATGGATGAGGAAAAATCAAAGGAAATTGAAAATAATTTTGGTTATATCTGTATTAGTAAAGAGAGTATTTATAAGAGAATTCCATTTTTTTTTAATTATAATCAAGTGGATATTCAAAGAGACAGCACAATTAAAAGTTGGGAATTTATTTCAAAATTTAAACATCCATTTAATTCAATAATAATTAATGATCCATATATTCTTAAAGAACCTGATAAAATTAAAGAAAATCTCATCTCACTATTGGAGAATATTTTGCCACCAAAATTGAATAAAAATAATATTTTTTTAACAATTATTACAGATTGTAGCGATACAAGTTATTGTTATAACAGAGTGATTAAAGAGTTGAAAGATTCAAATATTGATTTATCTAATTTCACATTAATAAACAGCAAGAAAGAACATAACAGAAATATTATTACAAATTATTTATGGATTAGTTCGGACTATGGATTTACTTTATTTAACAAGAATAAGGTTGCTAAATCTACTCCAGTACGTTTTGTTCCAATAACATTTATTAATGATGCATATTCTGATTATAATTCTGAACCTATAAATAGAATTGAAAATGAAACCTCAATTTATGATTCATATTTGAATTTATTGAAAAAATATAAAGGAATAATTGAAGGTGCTAGTGATAATGGAGTATTGGTGCAATTTAAGGGAAGTAAAAAGAATCGTTTAATAAAATTTTGAAAGAATTATTTAAACTGCAAGTTGTTGGCGAACACCTTATTGAAATTGTTACGCACCCATACTCTGTTCCTATATCATTAAGAGGAAGATATTATTTTCGAAGTGGAAGCACTAAACAAGAATTAACAGGAGCATCATTAAATGAATTTCTACTTAAAAAATCTGGCAAAACATGGGATGATGTTATTGAACCTCGAGCAACTATACAAGATATTATAGAAAAAACTGTTTCTATATTTTTAAAAGCATCTGAAAATGCTGGACGTTTGCCTGAGAGTGAAGGATTATCATTGTTAGAATTATTTTAAAAGTTAAGGTTATCTGAAAATGATCAATTGAAACGAGCTGCAATTGTTCTTTTTGGTAAAGACCCTGTTCGGTTGCTACAGAATTCAATATATCATTTAGTTCATCATTTTCTTCGGGTAAAATAATATCAATGTCAATAGAAAGTCTTTTCGCAGAATTAAAATGCAACATTAAAGCAGTTCCGCCTTTGAATACGAAATCTAAT
>JAYEHX010000171.1:0-9983 GCA_034659735.1 Fidelibacterota bacterium
CAAAAGTTTACTTCTTGCATTTGATTTTCAATGCGATCCCATTTTTGAGCAACTTCAAGTTGCTTTAATTTGGCAATATCTCCTTCTCCAAAATTTCGTTCTTGTAGAAATAATGCTTTTATTAACTCTGCATTAGTTAAAGATATCTTGCCAAGATTAATTCGTATAAATGTATCAATAGGATTAGTTTCATTATCTTTTATCTCATACCATATAACTTGAACAATTCCTTCTTCTCTTTTATCTTTTTTTCCTAAGACTAATGTCCTCAAAACTGACTCTCTAACATCACGCTTCTTTTCTTTATTTTCAAACCATGTGTTTATATATTCATAGGCTTTTGCCATATGATAAAAGTCTATATTGTTTTTTGGGTCAACTTTAATACTATCTAAAAATACAGTACTATTATTACGTGTTTCATAATGAATCGTGTATAGTTTTTTATCATAATTATCTTCTAGCGGTTCATTATTAAGATGGGTTTTAATCAAATAAGAAAATAATATTCTAATTGTTGTAAGTCTTTGCTGTCCATCAATTATTTCATACTTTTCAATTTTAGATTCTTTTTCAATTATTTTCTTTACAATTATTGGCTGTAAACAATAAAATTCTTTTTCTGATTTGTCTTTTTTTATAGCAAACGAATAAATATCATCTAATAAATCTGTTATTTGTTGTTCTGTCCATCTATAACCACGCTGATAGCTTGGTACAAAGAAGTTCATTCCAAGTAATTCACTAACTGGTTTTAAGTCTATATAATTATTCATATATATCTTTCGCTTTTAAATATTTTTATAGCTAATTTGTCAATCTGTTTCGTTTCTCCTGCTTGCCCCTAACAATGATGTATAACCTATTGTTCTTATTCCGCTGATTTGGTAGGATAAACACCATTGCGATGTGCTGAACTTGTCGAAGCATTTATTTTTTTCTTTTATCATCTTTTCTAACATTATTGTATTTTAAACAATTTTCACGAAACAAAAAAGGATTTTTTTAAATTATTTTCGTCAAGTTGAGAGGGATATATTCGCAAATTTCCTAACGATTTAAGTATAACCAATTCAAAATAAAGAACCAAATATTATATCAAAATATATAATTTAAAAGTAGCCGTGATTGATTAATATATCACTATGATATTCAAATCTTTTTCTAAATTATTATCTAATTTGTCAAACCAATCTTCAATCATTTTTGATACTTCTATTAATTTTGTTTTTCTCCACCCACATTTCGACTGGCTCAATGTATCAACTCATCACGATCCTTATTTTCCAACAATTCTGCATTTTTTATCTCTTCTAAAACCATTTCTTCTAACTGTTTTTTAGGCAAAAGCAGTTTATATTCAGCAACGCCAATAGGTTTGTTTATATCTTGAAGAGCAATTTCCACATCAAGATGATCTTTATCGGCACAAAGAATAATTCCAATAGAAGGATTTTCATCATTGTTTTTTTCTAACCTGTCGAGTAGCGTCAGGTAAAAATTCATCTTTCCCACATATTCAGGTTTAAATTCACCGATTTTTAATTCAATAGCAACCAATGATCGTAAATTTCTATGATAAAATAGCATATCAATAAAATATTCTTTATTATTATATTCTAATCGATATTGATTCCCAATGAAAGTAAATCCTTTTCCCAGTTCAAGAATGAAAAGTTTAATTTTATCAATCAACTTCTTTTCCAATTCCAGCTCTTTAAGTGATTCATTTACTCCAAGAAAACCAAGATTGTATTTACTTTTTAGAATTTCACACGCTTGGTCTGATAAATTATTTGGTAATGCCAAATCAAAATTATGAGATTTTTCCGCACCTGTTTCAAGTTGGTAATCATCAGCTTTGATATAATTGAGAAGAATTTCTTTTGTCCAACCCATTTGAATAGTTTTTTCAGTATAAAAAAGAGCTTCATTTTCACTGTTGGTTTTCATCATTATCAGTAAATTATGTCCCCAAGGCAAAACTGCGACGCTCCGTCGCAGTTTCTCGGGAGCGTTTTGGTAGCGTTCATAAAAGCGTTTCATATCCCACATATTTCTCGGAGAAAACCCCATATCAGGAAATTCCGTTTTAAGATCGACGGATAAGCGTTTTACAACTTTACTGCCGTATCCTTCGGCTATCTTTTTTTCGTGCAGAAGTTTACCCAAATTCCAATAAACAGAAATTGTGGTTTTATTAATTTTTCTAGCAATCGAATTTTTGGCATTTTTTATTTCTGCAATAGCGATTTTTAATATTTTAGAATAATCTTCCATTATAACTCCCCATATATTCGCATATAATCTTTCTTTCTTGTTTCATCTATTGTTACGGAATTGCAACAACATTTCACATCTCTCGACACAGTTTTATTACTCTCTTATCGAACTGTCCGAAATTTCCGGATAGTTGCTTTTTCAATTAACATTTGTTTTTTTTTGCCGAATTTTTCATAATTATTCTATCCTTATTAATAATGAATTATACTAATTTATTTAAAAAATTCAAATCAAAATTCTAATTATTTATTTATCTTTCTATTCTGTACCAAATAGTAAGTTGTTTGCAAATATAAATTTAACAGTTCATTTAACTCTTTATCGATATTTTTTTCATTACTAATGTTTTTCATCTGATTATCGCTGTTTAAATCATAAAGCATTGATTTTCTATTAAAAGAATCCTTTGATTAACGGTCATTTTTTTGCCACGAATACACGAATAAGATTTTTTTGGTTATTTAGTAAGTTGTGCAAAGGGTTCTAAAACTATTAATGAAATAGTAATCGTTTTTGATAACTACAAACCGCGAATTTTTTCCGAATATTGCAAAGCCATCATTTTTTTCTAAATTATTATCTAATTTATCAAACCAATCTTCAATCATTTTTGAAATAATACCAGTGGCATTTGTTCTTTCGACCCACTGTTTCACAGTTAATACAAAACTGTTAGAACCCGATTGATTTTTAATGTTACCGAATTCGGTAATATTAAAATTGGGATTATGCATTTGCTCCCAAAAACCCATAAATTCAATTGTATATCGTGTTCTTAGCCAATGAGATATGACAAGTCCTGTTGTTTCAGGATTTTTATATCTAGCAATCTAATTTTGGCCATACAATTTCAGTTTTTATTAGTATTGTGTTTGACTAAAGAGGACATCTGACTAATGGCTATATCATTCAATTTTTGTAATCTGTCTGATTGCGATAATCCTTGGTCAATAAATACTGCATTCAAACTTTCTAAATTCGACAGCACTACCAACTGCTCTATGCTTGCCATATCCCGAATGTTGCCTTTTTCATTGAGGTGTTCTTCTCGCCACTGCTTAGCGGTTTTGCCAAAGAGTACCATGTTGAGCACATCCGCTTCGTTGGCATATACAAAATTAATTTGTTGCTTACTAAGATTTTCAGGTACCAAGTTTCCCTTAATGGCATCGGTATGAATATAATAATTCACTTTTGTCAAATGACGCTGGTAATTCCATTCTAGTTTTAAACGATTGCTTTCCTCTTCTTTTAGGCGTTGGTACTCTTTTATTAAATAGAGTTTAAACTCTGCAGATATCCAGGAAGCAAATTCAAAAGCAATATCTTTTTGAGCATAAGTCCCACCACCACGCCCTTGTTTACTAATAATTCCTATGGCATTTGTAGCTTCTATCCATTTGCTTGGCGACAAAGTAAAGCTGTTACTCCCTGCTTCGAATAAAAAGGAGTCGAATTCGACCCCTTTAAAATTAGGATTGTTAATTCGCTCCCATAATCCTAAATACTCAATACTGCTTCTGTTTCTTAACCAATTTTTAACGACATCTTTAGGTGCTTTTGGATTTTTAAAACTTGCTATATGAGTTAATGAAATATATTCTTGAGCTTCAGTTTGCAATACGCCTATTTGAACATGCTTAACAGAAATTGTTTTTATTTTTTTACTCATCTTTTACCTTCAATTCTAATTATTTATTTATCTTTCTATTCTGTACCAAATAATAAGTTGTTTGCAAATATAAATTTAACAGTTCATTTAACTCTTTATCGATATTGTTTTCATTACTAATATTTTCCATCTGATTGTCGCTGTTTAAATCATAAAGCATTGATTTTTTATTAAAACTATTAATGAAATAATAATTGTTTTTGACAACTCCAAATCGCGAATTTTTTCCGAATATTGCAAAGCCATCATTTTTTTCTGTCTGGTTCAAATCTCTTCCGAAAAATGAATTTGTATGATCCAATCTCAAAATTCCAAAAAGTGTAGGAGCAATATCAATTTGTGATGCGACAATTTTTTCTCTTGCCGGTTTCAATATTTGCGGAGCATACAAAAGAAGTGGAATTTGATATTTTTCTATATTCAAAATATAGTTGCTGTGATATGCTCTGCCGTGATCTGCTTGAATAACAAAAATTGTGTTCGCAAAATATTTCTCTTTTTTTGCTCTTTGTATAAATTTCCCGAGTTCGCTGTCAGAATATTTGAATACATTTAATTTTTTGGCATCTTCAATATCATCGTCATATTTTTTTATTGTCGCTTCTTTTGGTAATGTATATGGCGGATGATTGCTTGATGTTAAAATTGAGCCGACGAATGGTTCTTTTTGTTCGCGAAATTTTTCGTTTGCTTTTCTGAATACATGTGCATCATCAGCTCCCCATTTAGTTAAAAATTTAGATGCATCGAAATCCTTATAGTCAACAAAATTTTCAAAACCAATATGTCGCAAATATCCATTGAAATTATCAAATATCAAATCGCCACCATAAATGAAAATTGATGAATATCCATGCTCTTTTAATATGCTCGTAATCGATGTGAATTTCTGCTGACCTTCTGCTTTCTTCATGATTGATTTTCCCGGAAGATTTGGCAATGAGCAGAATGTGGACGAAATGGATCTGTTCGTTCGAGAACCAACCGCATAAAAATTCTCGAATAAAATTCCCTCTTTTGCAAGTTTATCAAATTCCGGCGTAACATTTAATGTGTCGCCGAGAATACCAATGTGCTCGCTCGCAAAACTTTCCATAAAAATAAAAACGATGTTATACTTCTTTCCATTTTTCTTAAATTTTCTATCTCTTAAAAGCGGATAATCTTTATCAATAAAATTTTCGTTGTCATTTTTTATTCTTTCTTTTATTAATTCAATTTTTTTTTCTATGTTTTTATCAACTAAAACTTTTTCATATTTACTGTCTCGCATTGAATATTCTGTAGATCGCAAAAGGGAATACGCACCATTCAGGGCTAACTGGTTCGCAAAAGTATAATCACTAAAATATGCCGTTCCCCAATTTATTGTGCTTATTCCAACACTTCCTCTTGCACCCCAAAACAGAAAAAATAAGCCAATAAAAAAGTAAATAATCCTATTTGTAAAATGAGATTTGTATTTTACATTTTTGAATTTGTTATAAAGAAAGTTATAAATAAAAATATATGAACCAATTAATACACATATAAAAAACAAATATTTGAATATCGGATATTCCTGCCAAATCATTGAAAAAATAATTTTTGGTGTACCCAAATATTCAAAAAATAGGAAATTGAGTCGGCTCTTAAATTCTTCAAAAAAAGCCAGCTCTATTATAAGCAAAATTAACAATAGTGAAAATAGAGAAAACATGAAATAGTTGGATATTTTTTCAACAATTTTAAATGGTAAAACAATTGTAAAAATAAACGGAATAACAACGACCAACGCTATGATTGAAATGTCAAATCGTAATCCGACAAAAAAAGATTTAAATATTACTAAATTGGGAATTCCCGTGGCGAGTTCTTGAAAATAAATCAGAAAAATCAATCGCATTAATTCAAAGAAAAAAAGTGTGACAACAGAAATTAACAAAACATTGACTAACTGTTTTGGTGGTAAAATATTTCTCAAATTCTTGTGTAATATGCTTTGCATAATTCTTCTGCTTATAAAAACAATCTGAAAATTCTCACATTATAATTATTATTTATTCATCAACAATATAAATAATGCCAACCATTCCCGGACCGACATGTGCACTTAGTCCCGGTCCCACATTATCAACATAATATCTCGCCTCGCCCCAGAGTTTTTCCATTGCAATCTTGATTTTTGTTGCTTTTTTCTTTGCTTTAAAATGTACAATTCCAATTTCTGTCGGTTGCTTGCCATCTAATTCTTTTTTAATTTTTTTAATTACTTTTTTCCAATTGTCTTTTCCTCTTCTCAAAACTCCGATTTTATCAAGATTTCCTTTTTCATCAAACCCTATCATTGGAACAAGTCGTAAAAATTTTAAAATCTTTCCGATATTTTTATTAAGTCGTCCGCCCTTGACAATAAAATCCAGTGTGTCAAAAATAATATATGTTTTATGATTGTTAGATAATTCATTTGCTTTTTTTATAATCTGTTCAATTGGTATTTTTTCTTTTATCATTTCCGCAACTTTGATTGCAATGATTCCGGTTACTAAACTTGCTCCCTTTGTATCAATGATGTGAATTTTGTCATTTGCTATTTGCCTTCCTGCATTTCGTGCATTTTGAAATGTTCCGCTTAATTCTTTCGCAATATGGATAGAGATAATATGTTCGTAATGACTAATTAAATATCTATACATATTAATAAAATCTTTTGGTGGCGGTTGAGAAGTTGTCGGATGGTGTGGTGAAGTTTCTAATTTTCTGTAGAATTCCTCTAAATTTAAAGTCACTCGATCAATAAATGATTCTTTCCCAAACATTACCCTGACCGGCACGACATTCATACTATAGACATCCAGTAATTCGTCTGATAAATCGCAAGCACTATCAACTACAAGTCCGATTTTTTCCTTGTGTTGGTTTTGTTGCACTTGCTTTTTCATATCGTCGGCTTTTGTATTTTTTACATTGCCAAAATTAGAAAGTAATTCAAATACTTTTTTTGGTGTATCTGTATGAATATGTAATTTAATTTTTTTCTGACTACCTGCAACAATTAATGAATCACCATAATTTGTCAATTTTTCCTTTATCTCTTCAACATTAATTTTACAATCAATAACAATACATTCCGTGCAATATCTGAATTTTACATCGGGATCAAAGGCAACTTGTTGTTCCGGCATAATAGGAGATGCAAAATCTTTCAACTGCTCCCAAATTTCTCTAATCTTTCCGCCTTTAATAAATTCATTAATTCCTTCTAACATGTTCAAGAAACCTTGAGCACCGGCATCAACAACTTTTGCATTCTCCAATACTTTTAATTTTTGTGGTGACCTGTTCAATTCAATTTGACAGTTGTTTAATCCTTTAGATAGAACGAAAGTAAAATCATCACTGATCTTTGAATATTTTTCCCATGATAAAGACCATTCTCGCATAACAGAAATTATTGTTCCCTCTTTAGGAGCAAGCATAGATTGATATGCATATTCAAAGGACTTTTTAACTGCCTTTGCAAATTCTTTTGTAGTCACTCTTTTTTTTTCTTGCAATTCGTCCGCTATACCAAAAAAGAATTGTGCTAAAATAGTTCCGGAATTTCCTCTTGCCCCCATCAACGCACTATCAGAAATTGCTCGCGTGATAGAATTTATTGCATCACTGGAATTATATTTTAATGATTCAATAATTGCATGAAATGTCGATGCCATATTTGTTCCAGTGTCACCATCCGGAACAGGAAATACATTTATCATATTTAAATAATCCGTATTTTTAATCATCTTTTGTGCCGCTGCAATTGTTGCTAAACGGAATCGTTTTCCATTAACATATTTTATTTTCATAAAATTCCTTTAATATTCTTTCGGTTTAATTTGTAATTTTTTTGGAGATATCATTCCGGCACTCATTAAAATCTTTAATCCTTCTTCTATTGTATAATCAGTTTCTATAACATCTTTACAATATATAAATAACGCAAATCCCGATGTTGGATTAGGTGTAGTCGGTAAAAAAATACTATACATTTTGTTGTCATTTGCATCTAATTTGTTTCCGGTTACAAATCCAATTGTCCAAATTCCCTTTGTTGGATATTCTAACCAAACAACTTTTTTGAATTCTTTTGAACTATCTTTATTCAAAACGCCAATTAACCCCTTAAAAGTATTATACATTTTCCCAAACAGTGGAATTTTTATAACAATTTTTTCTACCCATCCCAAAGCAGTTTTTCCTAAATAATTATTTGCTACCGCTCCAACGATTACAATAAATAAAAATGATAAAATTATACCGAAACCGGGGAAATTAAATGGAAATAATTTTTGCATAAATTCTGGTAGTAAATTATCAAAAAAAATAAATATTCTCATTAAAACAAATATCGTTATACCAAATGGTACTGTTGTCACTAATCCTGAAATAACTGCTCGCTTTATATTAATTTTCATTTGAGTCCTTTATTAATTATTTTAATTCTATTATATGAACATTGGTGGATTTTGTATCGATACCAAGTGAGTGCAAATTGTTTAAATCTGTAGCTGTTACGATTACTTGCTTTTGTTGTTTTATTTTTTCTATTATTTTCTGACTATTGGATATGTCTAATTCTGCAAATACATCATCTAATAAAAAAATCGGCTCTTGTCCCTTTTTTTCTTTTATTATTTGTCCTTCGGTTAGCTTCATGATATTCATCCATAGTTTGTGTTCGCCCTGTGATGCAAAGTTTTCTACAGGTGTGCTTTCCCTATAGAAATTGATTCTATCATAATTTACACCATACATTGAGTGGTGCATAGCAATTTCTTTACTAATACTATCTTTTGTTTTTGAATAATATCGTTCGGAAAAACTATTAAGCGTGTCTCCATAAATAGATGGTTTATATTCTATTTCCACTTCACTTTTTTTTGATATCGTCTCTTTAAACATTTCTTTAAATTGTATATTAAACTCTTCTATGGTCGCTTTTCTTTTTGAATATATTCTCCACATTATAGGCAATATTTGTTCATTATAAACATCTATTTGTTCATCGGAATAAAATTGTTTTCGCTTTGCCAAAATTTTCAAATATGCGTTTTTTTGTTTTAACAATTTTCTATAGTTAAGTAAATCTTTTAAATATTCTTTTGATATCTGTGAAATTAATTTGTCAAAATATTGTCTTTTATATTTAGAGCCGGTACTTGTGATAACATAATCTTCTGGCGACTGAAAAACAATGGGTATTTTGCCAATCATTTCGCTGTTGTTCTTTATTTCAATGTCGCTATAGAAAAATTTTTTTTCGCCAGTTTTTAGATAATTCCCTTTAACTTTAATTTCTTGATCATCTTCCAAATTCCATTGTGTAGAAATTTGAAAATACCCCTTTCCTTTTTGAATTAAATCTCTATCTTTTTTACTTTTAAATGATTTTGTAAAAGATAGAAAATATATTGCTTCCAATATACTTGTTTTTCCAACACCGTTTTCTCCATATATAATATTCAATCCTTGAAAAAATAAAAAATCAACTTCGCTTAAATTACGAAATTGATTTAATTGTATTTTTTTAATATACATTTTTTAGTCGCTTGTTCTCAAAGGCATTAATAAAAATAGTGCATCTTCGTCTTCTTCCTGTTCATAAGGAAAAAATAATCCAGCTGTCAAGGGGGTGTTTAGGTATATTTTTAGTTTCTCGCCATCTATGTGTCTTAACACTTCTTTCAATTTACTGTTGTTATATGCTATTTTAAAATCTTCTCCAGAATATTCCACTTCTATTTCTTCTCTCGCGGAAGATGAAATTGATTTGTCTTCTGCAGATATGTTCATCTTGTTTTCTGTTATTGTAAATACAATAAGTTGTGAACTGTCGTTTGCAAAAATCCCTATTCTTTTTGTGCTTTGTATATATTTATCTATATCTAATACAATCTTTTTTTCATTTGTTTTTGGTATAACGCTTTCGTAATCGGGAAATTTATGTTCTAATAACCTGGAATAAATAGTCGCTTTTTCACCCTCTAACATTATATGTTTTTTT
>JAYEHX010000172.1:0-2230 GCA_034659735.1 Fidelibacterota bacterium
GGATCAATTATCTTAATTTCATCTAAAGCATCGCAAATTTCCAAGTTTTCTGCTTTGGACAATTCGCTTTTTTCTACTGTATAATCAAGCAATTTGCGTATTTTAGATTCCTCAATACTGGAAGTTTTAGTCACTAAATATTGTATCAGCGATTCATCTACCATATATTCTACGATTGGTCTTGGAGTATAAAAACTTCCTGTAGATTTTCTTGCGGTTTCTTGTGTTTCGGGATTTATTTCCGCAAGTAAATTCTCAAAAATTCTTCCAAGCATTTCAGGATCAACAGAGAGATCAATATCTATAGATGTGTTTTCATCTATTGTGAAATTATATAAATTTAAAACTTTAAAAAAATTAATAAACCATTTATCCGGAATTTTCAAGTTATATGACGGTTGGAATTTTTTTTGCGAATCTGAATAATTATAATAATCTTCATGTAATTTCGGATCAAATAATCCACCATTTAGAAATGGAATATTTTTAAAAACTTCTTTATTTTTTACCAAATCATTTCTATTGTCAATCGGTGTATTCATCACTTCAAAGAAAAGTAATTCCAAAACATTGTGATAATAATTGTGTTTAACCGCTTCTACAGATAATACATTTTCAGGAATTAATGGAATCCCATTTTTTGATTTTTTCTTTTTTAGAAACCAGCAAAAGACAATTCTGCCGATTAATCTAACTGCAAATTCCTGCATTACGGAATGTTCGTTTGTGCCGGGAAGTTTAAGAAGTGCATCAAATGTGCGATTTTTATTTCCAATCTTTCTTTCACCACCAACAAGTTCAGTAAAAAGTTCTGCTATTCTATTATAAAACTCCTTATTAACAATCTCAACAGAAAAACTATCCTTTAAATCATTCTCATCTTTTATTCTTCCCTTTTTTATGAGATATTGTTCTATCGTGTGTTTTTTAGCATCCGGTCCTACGAAATATGAAAATCTTTTGGGATTAGTATATTCCGTTGTTACTTTTTTTCCATCTAATTTAATTTCACGAGTTATTAATGAAAATCTGTAATTATCAGAATTTTTTGAGATGAATAGAATGAGAGCATTTTTCACTTTTTGATGGTCAATGAATTTAAAAGCATCGCGAGAAAGTCCAATCCGCGGATCATTTTCAGATTCGTGATGCATTTCATAAACTTTCAAATTTAATGATTTTGAATTTCCAAGATAAGCAACATTTTTATCAATTTGATTTGATTGAAAATCTATTTCAATTTCTTCATTTTCTTTATTATAATCTTCGGGAAGAAAATTTTGTTCAAGGAATTTAATCCAATTATTACGATCATATTTATTGTTAAAATTCATTATCATTTTATTTTCTCCAATAACATTTTACCTTTTTTTGTAAGACGATATTTTTGGAAGCGACTTTTTGGTTTTTCCGGAATTGTCATCTCTAACAAGCCCATATTAAGTGCAGGTTTTAAATAGTGTTTTCTAAAATTTGTAACATGCTTTAATTTGAGATTATTCATAATATCTTTTACATTTTTTTCAGTATTTTTAACATTAATAATCACTAATTTGACTTGGTCACTGACTTGGTCACTGACTTGGTCACTGACTTGGTCGGTAGCTTGGTCGGTAGCTTTTTTAATTTTAAAATCAGGATTGATTTTTATTGTAGTTAAAAAATAAGTTCTATCATTATCCATTTGAAAAATAGGATTAGGCGATCCGTTTATTTTCATACTTTTTCTAATTTTGGGAAATCCTGTAGCCCTTCCTTCTGTGAGATGAAGTTCTTTTAAAAAATCGCCTATTCTTCTGTTTCTGTAAGTTCTTGCGGTAACTTTATATTTCTTTAAACTGTCATTATTTGTTGGTGGCAATGATCCGGGAATAGACAATATTTCAATTTTATCTTTTTTAATGCTAATTTCAATTGGCTCTCTTATCTCATAACTTTTATGATAAACTGCATTGACCAAAGATTCCTCAATTGCTTCATAGGGATAATTGTAAAAACGATTTGATTCCGCTTGCCCGTCAATTTTCTTTACTCTTTCTTTAATAATATTATTTTTCAAATATTGAAGTGCTGATCGTATTTGTATGTGTAATGGACCTGTAAATATTTTCTCTTCCAGATTATCGCCAACTTCATCTAAAAATTCTACAATTTCAATTCTTGCATAAGGGAAATATTTTGAAGGGTCAGAAGTGAAAAACAGCAATCCAATATTTAGTGGTTTCAAATA
>JAYEHX010000173.1:0-9662 GCA_034659735.1 Fidelibacterota bacterium
TATTTTAATATTCCGTTTTTTATTTTTGCTGTAGAAATTTTTAATTGATGTGCCAATGCTATTACAGCCGAAGCATTTAATATATTGTGATTTCCAAGTGCATTGATTTCAAAAATATCTAATAATTCATTTCTAAAATATATTTTAAATTTCGATGTTTGTTCATTGGTTCCAATAAATTCTATTTTATAATCTGACTTTTTATCAAATCCATAAGAGATTATTTTTCGTCTAATATTTGGCATTATTTTTTGAATGTTTTCATCATCTCCGCATAGGACAGTGAAGCCGTTTTCAGAAGTTGAGTTGGCAAATTTCGTAAATGTTTCTTTCATATCTTCGATATCAGAATATATGTCAGAATGGTCCATCTCGATATTTGTGATTATAGAATAGGTAGGAGGGAGGGCGAGAAAAGTTCTGTCATATTCATCTGCTTCATAAATTATATATTCACCAGTTCCTAAAAGAGCATTAGTATTTACATTTTGAAGAATTCCACCAATGATAAAAGTAGGATCTAAATTTGCTTCCATAAATAAAATACTTGCAATTGAAGAGGTTGTCGTCTTGCCATGAGTTCCGGCGATTCCAATTCTAAAAGGCCAAAGTTTTATTAATTTCCCCAAAAATTCTGCCCGTCTGATTGTTGGAATATTTTTATTTTTTGCCTCTATCATTTCCGGGTTTGAATTTGTCACGGCACTGCTATAAACCACAACATCTTGATTTGAAATATTTTTTGCTGAATGACCAATAAAAATATCTATGTTTAATTTTCGTAAATACTCTATATTCTCAGATTCATTTGCATCAGAACCACTAATATTAAATCCTTTATTTTGTAGAATTTTTGCGATAGCACTCATTCCGATTCCACCAATACCGATGAAATGCACACTTGTAATATTTTTAAAATCAAAATTATTCATCTATTTAATTCCTGTTTTTTTTCAAGTCATTTAGAATGCTTGTTGAAATAATTTTTATTGAATCATACTGTTTGGTATTTCTTAATGCTTCTCTCATTTTATAGGTCTTATCGTTATCATTCACAAGTTCTTTTATTACCGGCATCAATTTTTCATTAATGTTTTTCTCTTCCACAATTACTGAAGCACCAATTTTTTCTAATGATTTTGCATTTATATATTGGTGATTTGCGGCTGCCGATGGAAGCGGAATAAGAATCGAAGGAACATGCATTTTCTGAATTTCACCAATTGTTAAAGCACCTGCTCGTGAGATTATTAAGTCGGCTGATGAATATGCTTCTGACATGTTATAGACATAAGGTGCAAGGAAAATCGATGATATATTACCAAGTTGATTTTTGATATTACTATAATTATTTCTACCCGTTTGCCATATAAATTGAACATTATTTTGTTCGATTATTCTTTTTATGTTACTTAAAAAGTATTCATTTATACTTCTTGAACCTTGACTTCCACCAAAGATAAAAATCGTGAATTTAGTCCTTGAGAGTCGAAACGGTACAAGCGCTTTTGAACGATTTATTAAACGAATATTTTCTTGTGTGATGTTGCCTGTCTGTAATAAATTTACATCATCAGAGATATGTTTTTTAATCTCATCATAATTATAAAAAAGAATTCTCGCATCTTTTGAAAGTATTCTGGTTGTAAGTCCGGGATATCCATTTTGCTCTTGTAGGTATAACGGAATATTATTTTTTATAGCAATTTTCCCCGGGATTGCAGTCACATACCCACCGGTTCCAATTACCGCATCAACTTCCATTTTTATGAATATTTTTTTTACTGTTCTCATGGATTTTAGAATTCTAAATGGTAGTAGCAAATTATTCAATATTGATTTTAGTGAAAAATTTCTTGATAATCCTTTTATATTCAGCAGTGTGTATGGGTATTTTGTAAGAGTAATCAATTTTTTTTCGATTCCATATTGCGAACCGATATAAAATATTTTTAAGTTTTTATTTGGAAAATATTCTACAAATCTTTTTTGAACTCCGGAAATTATAGACATCAATGGATAAAAATGTCCACCCGTTCCACCACCGGTAATTACTATTGTAAAATTATTATTGTTTTTATTTTCCATTTACAAATTCCCTTTTTTCATTATTCTTTTTTGTCATTTTATAATTCTATTTTTTTTCGTTCTTGTAAATATATGTTAAAAACTATCCCAAGCAATGCTCCATTAATTAAAAGTTGTGAACCGGAATAGCTAACAAAAGGCATTGGTAATCCCGTTACCGGACCAATTCCGGAACAGACAGCCATATTAAATAATGCATAAATAATTAATGAAAGTGCAGTTGAAAAAACAATTAATTGTCCGAATGGATTTGTTATTTTTTTTGCTAATTTATTCATAGTGTAAAATAGAAGAAAGAATAGTCCTACAATAATTGTTGCACCTAAAAAACCAAATTCTTCACCAATAATCGAAAAAATAAAATCAGTATTTGCTTCCGGTAAAAATAGATTTTTTCCCATACTTTTTCCCAATCCTTGTCCCCAAAATCCACCATTTGATAAACTTACTAATGATTGATGAATTTGATATGCGTCTTCTTTTATATTTGAAGAATCAAAAAAAGTTAAAATTCTCTGCCATCTATATGGTGAAAATCTCACATAACCCAATCCCAAAATTGCCATAATTGATGAAACGCCAAAAATATGTAGAACTTTTGCACCACCAACATATAATAAAATCATACAAATAAAATATAAAATTACAGATGATGAAAAATCCGGCTGAACTGCTATTAGAGAAATTAAAATAATTATAACAATAAATACAGGTAAAAAATCTTGCTTGAAATCCGTCATTTTTGATTTTCGTTTGGCAATATAATTTGTAACAAATATAATTAAAAATAATCTGACAACTTCACTCGTCTGAATAGAAATCGAGCCAATTGAAAACCATCGAGCAGGAAAGGAATGTCCATTTGTAACTTTAATTATTATTGGATAAATTACAATTGCTAATGTAATGAAAAAGAATACAATAACTGCCTTGCTCAATTTTTTATAATCAATAAATAGAAAAGTAAGAAAAATTAAAATAGAAATTAGAAGTCGTTTTAGATGTTGTAAAAAATAAAATGTGCTATCTCCGGTTTGTTCTAATGAAATTTTATTACTTGCAGAATATTGCATAATAACACCAAATCCTATCAGCAGAATAAGTGAAATAATAAACATTTTTATTATTAAAGGATTTTTATTTATTTGATTCATTTGTGTTTTTTTCTTTTTTTAAATTGTTAAATATTCTTTTAAAATCTTCGCCTCGTTTTTCAAAATTTTTATACTGATCATAACTTGAAGAGGCGGGAGATAATAGAATAATTTCATTTTGATTTGCATTTTGTAAAGCTTTTTTCATAGCATTTTCTAAACTTTTCGAATCAACAAGCTCAATATTGTTTAATTGTGATTCGATTTTTTTTGAAGTTTCACCAATTGAATAAACTGTTTTAACTTTTTCGTCTATCAAATTTTGTAAATCGGAAAAATTTGTATCCTTATCTTTTCCACCGAGAATTAAATGTATTGGATTGTTGAAACTTTTTAATGCAACTTTTACAGAATCCGTGTTTGTTGCTTTTGAATCATTGTAAAATTTTACTCCATCAATTTCTCCACATAATTCAATACGATGCTCAATTGCTTTGAAAGTAGAGAGGGATTTTTTGGTTCCAAATTCATTTTTTATAAAAGATTGTGAAGCAATAAAAGCAAATAAAATATTGTATTTATTGTGTTCGCCAATGAGTTTGATTTCATCTATTTCCAAACGATGCCACTTGGAATTTATAAAAAAGTTAAAATAATTATCATCAAAATAGGCAAGTTTGTTCACTTTTTCTTTCATGGATATGTTAATTATTTCCGATTGTGGATTTGTAAATATAATTGATTCTTTGTCATCGCTATTTATTATTGCGATATCATTTTCATTTTGGTTTTCAAAAATTCTTGCTTTTGTATTCGCATAATCTTCAAATGAATCGTATCTGTCAAGATGGTCGGGAGTAATATTCAGAAGTAATGCGATATTGGGCTTGAAATTCAAAATATTTTCTAATTGAAAACTGCTGATTTCCACAACAAAAACCGGTTTGTTTTTTTCGTTTAATGAATTGTAAATCGCTTCAGAAAATGCTAATCCGATATTGCCACAAGCAACGGCAGGGACATCGGATTTATTTAAAATATCAGTTATTAATTCTGTAGTTGTCGTCTTTCCATTAGAGCCGGTAATTGCGATAATCTTAGAATCAGTCAATTCGTAAGCCATCTCAATTTCTGATAAAATTGGCACTCCGGCAATACTCATTGATTCCACAATTTGAATTGTAGAAGGAATTCCCGGACTCAAAATTATCATATCAGATAAGAAAATATCATCACCATGTTTGCCAAGCTCAATATTAATACCAATTTTTTCTAAAGAATTAATCGTGTTTTTGTCAATTGCATTTTCATTAATATCACTCAAAAGGACTTCGGCACCAAAGTGAGCCAATAATTTTGCAACAGCGATTCCACTTCTTTTTGCACCTAAAACTGTAATATTTTTATTTTTTATATTTATCATATCTTACCTAATTTTAAATGTTGCTAACGAAATTAATGCCAATAATACACCGATTAACCAAAACCGAATTACAATTTTAGATTCTGCCATTCCCTTCAATTCAAAATGATGGTGAATAGGTGCCATTTTAAATATTGTCTTTCCTTTTCCATATTTTCTCAATGTTATTTTATAATATCCAACTTGCATAATCACACTGATTGCTTCAATTACAAATATTCCGCCAATAATTATTAATAGAATTTCTTTTTTTAATAATACTGCTGTTGTTCCGATAACTGCTCCATAAGCCAATGAACCGACATCGCCCATAAAAACTTGTGCAGGTTTTGCATTATACCATAAAAATCCCAACATTCCACCAACCATAGCCGACATAAAAACTGTTAATTCTCCTGCTCCGGGAAGATATACAATATTCAAATAACTACTGAAATCTATTCTTCCGGTTATGTATGCAATTATAGCTAAAACGACTGCTACAATAGCAAGTAAACCCGATGCTAATCCATCTAAACCATCAGTAAGATTAACAGCATTAGAAAATCCCGTGATAAAAATTATTACCATTGGAATGTAGAAAAAACTTAAATTTATAACCGTATCTTTTAAAAATGGAACAGAAGTGCTGGAACCTAAACTTTCAATTGCAGGTAAATAATACATCACAAGTGCAACAATAAGTCCAAGTGTAATTTGCCCTAATAATTTGTATCGAGCAATTAATCCTTCTTTAATATGTTTTACTACTTTTAAATAATCATCTAAAAAACCAATTGCTCCCATCCAAACAGTTGCGAATAATGTGAGTTGAATATATTTATTTGCCAAATTCGCCCACAATAGAATAGGCACAATTACAGATAAATGAATTAATAATCCGCCCATTGTTGGAGTGCCTTTTTTTGAAAAATGAGAACTGGGACCATTATCTCTTATCGTCTCTCCAATATTCAGTTTTTCCAATAACTTGATAATTAAACCTCCGAATATAAAACTTATTAAAAGAGCAGTTATTGCAGAAAGTGCACTTCTGAATGAAATATAGCCCAAAACATTAAATCCCGAAACTCCCTCTCGCATTGAATATAATAATTTATACAACATTATTTTGCCTCAATTTTTTTAATTCATCAATTATTATTTCCATTTTTATACCTCGTGAACCCTTGACATAAACTATATCATCTGTTTTTATGATGGAATTTAATGTCTTTGATAGATTTTTTTTATTATCAAAATAGATAGCATTTGTCATCTTATAATTTCTTGCACTATCAATTGTTAATTTTGAATTCTCGCCATAACAGAATAGATAATCAATATTTGATTTGGCAATTTTTACACCGATATTTATATGAGTTGATTCCGATAAATCGCCCATCTCTAACATATCGCCAAAAACCATAATTTTTTTTCCATCTGAATTCATCTTATCAAGTGTTTCGATAGCGAGATTTACAGATTTTGGACTCGCATTATAAGTGTCGTCTATAATAGAAAAACCATCTAATTTAATTATATTTCCTCTACCTTTTGGAGTTTCAAAAAATTCTAATTGCTGAATAATCAAATCAGTTGACAATCCAAATTTTTTACCGACAGCAAAACTCGCAGAAGCATTTAGAACCGCACCATAGCCGATTGAATTAAGTCGGATTTTTTTATCTTTATATTTTAGTGTATATATTCCAAAGTTATCAATATTGACGATTGATAATTTATAATCAGCATCTGACTTTATTCCATAAGTGATTTTTGATTTGCGAAAATTATCATAATTTCTAATTCTTTCATCATCATTATTTATAAAAAGATATCCATCATTTTTAACAGAATCGAACAACTCAAATTTAGTTTTTTGAATATTTTCTATTGAGCCAAATCCTTCGATGTGTGCCTCTGATATTGAAGTTATTAATCCGAAATCGGGCTTAATTATTTCGCAAAGAGATGCAATTTCACCTACATGATTTGCACCCATTTCAATTATTGCATAATCGTCGTTTTCGTCTATTTCTAAAATTGAAAGTGGTAATCCAATATGATTATTGTAATTTTTTTTCGTTTGTGAAACAGAATATTTTGATTCTAAAACTTTACAAATCAATTTTCTTGTTGTTGTTTTTCCGGCACTTCCCGTTATTGCCAAAATTTTTGTATTGATTAATTCGCCATAAATTTTAGCAGATTTTTGCAAAGCTTTAAGTGAATTATCTGCGATGATTAGTGGAAATTTTTTGAGTTGAGAATTTTTTTCAATATAATCCCGTTCAACAATTGCACATAATGCCCCATTTTTTATAGCGGATTCAATATAATTATGTCCATCTGATTTTTCACCATTTAGAGCACAAAAAATATTATCTTTTTTTATATCTCTCGAATCAATTGAAACAGATTGGAAATTTTCAAAACTGATTCGATTGAATTCTATATTTTTTTGATTAAATAATTCTCTAATTTTCATTTTTCTTTATCCAAGAATTAATTATTTTTCTATCATCAAATGGGATTTTTTTACCATCTATTTCCATTTCTCTTTCGTCGCCTTTTCCAAGTATTAAAACCACATCATTTTTATTTGAAACTCGCAAAATTTCAGCAATTGCATTTTTTCTATTTTCAATTATTTTGATTTGGTAGTTAGTTTTTACATCTTTTTTTATATCATCAATTATTGCGAGAGGATTTTCATCTCTGGGATTATCATTTGTTAATATTATCTCATCTGCATTTTCACTTGCAATTTTTCCCATCATTGGTCGTTTGGTTTTATCTCTATTTCCACCACATCCAAAAGCAATATTTATTTTTCCTGTTTTTTGAATTATTTTAATTGTGTTGAATATTTTTTCCATAGCGTCCGGAGTGTGTGCAAAATCAACAATCGCTGTTCCGTGTTGTTTGGTTTTTATTATTTCCATTCTGCCCGGAATAGGAGGGAGTGTTTTTAAATTCATATCTTTGGAATAATCATTTGGAAATAGTGAAAGTTGAGAAGCAATTGCACCAAGTAAATTATAGGCATTAAAACTTCCAAGAAGTGGAAATTGTATATTGATTTTTCCAAATGGAGAATGAATAATTCCGGTAGTATTTTCTATATTATAATCTATTGTTTCGAAGTAATAATCTGCTTTGTTATTATTAAGTGAAAATGATTTTTTTTGAGATTTTATACTTCCAAATAATTTTTTGCCGTAATTATCATCAATGTTAATTATAGCGAACCCATCTTTTTTTATCTGTTGAAATAATGTTTTCTTTGCTTCAAAATATGCTGACATTGTTCTATGATAATCTAAATGATCTTGTGATAGATTTGTAAATAGTGCGATTTTGAATGGGATTTGATAAACTCGTTTGCGGTCAAGGGCGATACTCGAAACTTCAATTACTGCACTCTCAATCTGGCCAGTTTTAAAGTTAAAAATCGTTTTATAAATATCTAAACTTTCGGGAGTTGTGAGTGATAGATTTTTTTTATATTCCTTAAATGCTTGTATTCCCAAAGTTCCAATATATCCACTTTTTCGGTTTTTAAAATTCAATAAATATTTAAGAATTAAAGCTGTGGTTGTTTTTCCATTAGTGCCTGTAATTCCATAAATATCAAATGGTTCGATTTGTGTTTTATAAAAATTACTTGATATTTGTGCTAATGTTTTTCTATCATCATCGACGATTATTTGTGGAACTGAAATGTCTAATTTTTTTTCAGAAACAATGATTGCGATTGCACCGTTTTTTATTGCAGAATTAATAAATAAATGTCCGTCGGATATATCTCCTTTAATAGCAATAAATAAATCATTTTTATTAATTTTTCTTGAATCATATTCAATTTTATTGATATTAATATCATCAATTTGCATTGTTGTTTTGTATTTTATGTTATGTAAAATATTTTGTAATAACATAATTTATTATTCTCCACTCACAGTTAAAAAACATTTTGAATTTGTTTCGATTTTTTTTCCTGCTGTTGGTTTTTGAGAAGTTATTTTTCCTTTTTTACTATTTGTATTAATTCGCAAGTTTAATTTTGATAAAATATATTTTGCTTTTGAATAAGAATGTCCTACCAAATTCGGCATAATTACTGTGATTTTATCATCGTTAATTTTTCGCTGTTCTACGATGCTTTTTCTACTTATTCTCTTTTTTTGTGTAACTATTTTTTCTTTACTATTTCTTTTTTCTATAGAGGCATAAGTATTATTATTGTTTTTCACCTGTTCAATTGATAAATTATTCTCTAATAAATCCGTCTGATAATCCGGTTGAATCCAGTCGTAAAGATTTTCAAAATCAGTTGTATTAATAATTCTTGTGAATACATTTTTTACTGCAGGTGTTGCAGAAACACTTCCATAATGTCGTCCATAAGTTGGAGAATTTAATGTTATTCCACAGACAAGAACAGGTTTATTGGAAGGAAAAAATCCTATAAAAGATGAGATAAATTCGGTTTTAGAATATTTACCTTCAATGACTTTCTGTGCGGTTCCGGTTTTTCCTGCCACTTTATAACCCTCTATAAAAGCATTTTCTCCTGTTCCTTCAATCACAACACTTTCTAAAATGTCTCGTAATTCTTTAGATGTTTCTCCAGAAATTGCCCGCCTAATAACTGTAACTTCTCTTGAAAATCCCAACTCATTCTCCGGTGTGTATGCTGATTTTACGATATATGGTTGAAGCAATAATCCACCATTTGCAACAGCACAATATGCCATAACCATTTGCAATAATGATGTCGTTACATTATGTCCCATTGCAACTTGTGAATATGTAATTTCACTCCATTGAGATACTGGCTTAATATATCCTGAGGTTTCCGCATTGAGTGAAATGTTGCATGGATCACCGAAACCAAATTTTTTAATAGTTTTATAAACTGTCTCGTCGCCTACCAATTTTGCGATTTTTGCTGAACCGATATTTGATGACAGAGTTATGATTTCCTTTAATGATAACCATTCATTTTCATGTGTATCATGAAGTGAATAATCATAAATATTCCATTTACCGTTTTCGCAATTTATTTTACT
>JAYEHX010000174.1:0-9640 GCA_034659735.1 Fidelibacterota bacterium
AAAAGTATTTAATAAAGAAGAAGATAAGCAAGATAAAAAGAAAAAAATAAGTTTTAGACCAAAAGATAATAAGAGTAAAAATCAAAATAAAAAAGATTCAAAAAAACCAGATGGTATAGAGAATTTTGATTTTAAGAAAATGATGAAAACTCCAGCGATTTGGATATTTTTAATCATAGGTGTTATTCTTTTGGCAAATATGATTTCATCTAATTATTCAAATGAAGTTGAGATTACTTATACTCGATTTCAAGAATTAGTCGATGATGGAATTGTTTTGAAAGGTGAAATTGAAGGAAATATATTTCACGGAAAACTTGAAAGAGTAGGCGTAATAGTTAAGAATGGCAAAGAACAAACATTTGAAGAATTTGTTGTTACCATTCCATTTTTTGATGCTGAAATGTTACAGAAATGGGATGAGAATGATATAAATTATACATTCAAAGAAAAAGAATTTGGTGTAAAAGAGATGTTAATAAATATGGCACCCTGGATTTTATTTATCGGTGTGTGGATATTTATTATGAGACGAATGCAAAAAAATGGTGGTGGAACAGGAGGGATTTTTTCATTTGGAAAGAGTCCTGCTAAGCGATTTGATTCCGAATCGTCAAAAATTACATTTAAAGATGTTGCAGGTTGTGATGAGGCGAAAACTGAATTAAGTGAGATAATAGAATTTCTAAAGAATCCCGATAAATTCCAAAAACTTGGTGGAAAAATACCTCACGGTGCACTTCTGTTGGGGCCTCCTGGAACGGGGAAAACACTTCTCGCAAAGGGGGCAGCCGGTGAAGCCGAAGTTCCGTTTTTTAGTATGTCCGGAGCTGATTTTGTTGAGATGTTTGTTGGAGTTGGTGCAAGTAGAGTTAAAGGATTATTTAGTGATGCACAAAAAAATTCTCCTTGCATAATATTTATTGATGAAATTGATGCGGTGGGAAGACAGAGAGGGGCCGGATTAGGTGGTGGACATGATGAACGAGAACAGACATTAAATCAATTGCTTGTTCAGATGGATGGTTTTGATTCTGATTCGAGTGTGATAGTAATAGCAGCTACAAACAGGCCGGATATTTTGGATAAAGCTCTATTGCGACCTGGGAGATTTGACAGGCAGATAGTTGTGGATATTCCTGATGTAAAAGGTCGAGAAGAAATTCTAAAAATTCACAGTAAAAATATTAAGATTTCGAAAGATGTTAAGTTGGAAATATTGGCAAAGGGAACTCCCGGATTTGTCGGTGCCGATTTGGCAAATATGGTGAATGAGGCGGCACTTCTTGCAGCGAGAAAAAATCTTAAAAAAGTGACTAATGAGGATTTTGAAGAGGCAAAAGATAAAATAATGATGGGTGCAGAGAGAAGGTCAATGATCGTAAGCGATGAAGAAAAAGAGCTTGTTGCATATCATGAAATGGGTCATGCATTAGTTGCAATTTTTTCTCCTGAAGCAGATCCTATTCATAAGGTGTCAATTGTTCCACGGGGAAGGGCTTTGGGATTGACTCATTCATTACCTGAAGTGGAAAAACATAATTATCAAAAAAAATATCTAATTGCTCAAATTGGAGTATTGCTTGGTGGTAGAAGTGCAGAAGAATTAATTTTTAATGATGTTGCAAATGGTGCTGGTAATGATATTGAGCGAGCTACAAATTTAGCAAGACAGATGGTTTGTGAATGGGGAATGAGCGAAAAACTTGGTCCTTTGACATTTGGAAAAAGAGATGAAGAGATATTTCTCGGTCGTGATTTTGGTTCTCATAAAGATTATAGTGACGGAACGGCAAAATTAATAGATAGCGAAATAACAGCATTAGTAAATTTAGGTCATAAAACTGCTATAGATATTTTGAATAAACATATTGAATTACTTAAAAAAATATCAAAGGTATTATTAGAAAAAGAGATAATGAGCGGTGAAGAGATAATGGAAATCATAAAAGAATCCGGAATAGAAATTAAGAAGAAGCATTCGAAAAATAAAAAATAATTTGCATTTAATGAAAATATTTTGTATCATTAATGTTGATAATTTTTAAAAAGAGGAAAGATGCCAGAGAAAAAAACAGAAAAAAAGAAAGTAACAAAAAAAGAAACAAAGAGATTTAAAAGACGAAGAGTTAAACAAAGAAAAGATGCTAATAGATCGTTGAGTAAATATCTTGACGAGATTGGACATTTTAATCCTTTGCCACCTGAAGAAGAAATTCGAGTAGCTAAACGAGTAAAAGAGGGTGATAGAGATGCACTGAAACAATTATGTGAAGCTAATTTGCGATTTGTTGTAAGTGTTGCCAAAGATTATCAAGGTCAAGGATTACCACTAACAGATTTGATAAATGAAGGTAATTTGGGATTGATGAAGGCAGCTGAAAGATTTGATGAAACTCGTGGATTTAAATTTATTTCTTATGCAGTTTGGTGGATTAGACAATCTATTTTACAATCTCTCGCGGAACATAGTAGAATTGTTCGTTTGCCATTGAATAGAGTTGGTACAATTAGCAAGATTAGTCGTGCAGCCGAATCGATAGAAGGCGATAACGAAAGAACTCCAAATGTAAGTGAAATTGCACAAAGATTGGGTGTGAAACCTAAAGAAGTATCCGATGCCGTTAGAATTGCAAAAAGACATCACTCGTTAGATGCACCATTCAAAGAAGGCGAGAAAAATTCATTAATAAATGTAATCAAAGACACTAGTCAAATGTCTCCAGAATCATCACTAATTGACAAATCCTTGGAATATGAGATTCAACAGGTATTATCGACATTAGAAAAGAGAGAGAGTGATGTGATAAAGATGTATTTTGGTATTGGAAGCGAATATGCATTAACATTAAATGAAATTGGAGAAGAGTTTGGATTGACTCGAGAAAGAGTTCGTCAAATAAAAGAAAAAGCAATTAGAAGATTGCAACATAAATCAAGAAGTAAAAAATTGAAACCATTTCTGTAATAATAAATAAAGTTGTTTTAGGAGGTGATGAGCAACAATGATTCAAGTAACTGTACATGACAATGAAAATTTAGAGAGAGCTTTGAGAAGATTCAAAAAGAAATTTGAAAAAGCCGGAATTGTGAAAGATTTGCGAAAAAATGATTATTTCATTAAACCAAGCGAAAGAAAAAGAGTAGAAAAAACAAAAGCAATTCGCAGAATTAAAAGAATGGAAAGATTAGGAATAAAAGATAGTGATTATTAGTATTAATTAATCCAATTTTATAAAGAACATTCGTAAATCGAATGTTCTTTTTTTTTAATAATTATTGTAAATGAGGGATATATGTTGATAGAGACAATTTCAGGAATTAGAGGTGTAATTGGTACCGGACTAACACCAAAAAAAATCATTAATTATGCAAGTGGATTTGGTAAATGGGCAGGTAAAGGGAAAATTATTATTGGTAGAGATTCCAGACCTTCGGGGAAAATTATTGCAGATTTGTTTTCTGACACACTTGCTTGGTTAGGATTTGATGTGCTTGATATTGGTATCGTGCCGACTCCAACTGTTCAATTATTAACGGAAAAATTTGGTGCTTCAGGTGGAATAGTTATCACGGCAAGTCATAATCCATTTCCTTGGAATGGTATAAAATTCATCGCACCGAGTGGATTATTTTTAGATGCAGAAGAAGTTGAAGCAGTTTTAAAATTTTCCAAAGAAGAATCTTTTGAATATAAAAAAAGCGGTGAATTTGGAAAGATTTCCGAATATGCAAATGCTATAGAAGAACATATTGAGAATGTTTTAAAAATACCATATCTTGATTTGGAAAAAATTCGTTCGAGAAAATTCAAAGTTGTAATTGATGCTGTGAACGGTGGTGGTTCAATTGCTTTGCCAAAATTATTAGAATCGCTTGGGTGCGAAGTCGTTAAAGTGAATTGCAAACCTGATGGATATTTTCCACATACTCCTGAGCCGTTGCCGGAAAATTTAACCGATTTACTTGAAGCGGTGAAAAATGCAAAAGCAGATATTGGAATGGCTGTTGATCCTGATGCCGACCGACTTGCAATTGTTGATGAAAATGGAAATTATCTCTCTGAAGAATATACAATCGTAATGTCAATAGAGACAGTTTTATCCAAAAATAAAAAAGTTAATCCGATTGTTGTGACAAATTTATCTACGACACTCGCGGTTGAGAAAGTTGCTGAAAAATATAGCGGGAAAGTAGTGCGAACAGCTGTTGGAGAAATAAATGTTTCAAAAAAGATGCGAGAAATAGATGCCACAATTGGTGGTGAAGGAAATGGCGGAATTATTTTACCGGATTCACATTTGGGACGAGATTCTCTGGTTGGATCTGCTTTGGTTTTACAGTTTCTTGCTGAGGAAGATAAAAAACTAAGTGAAAGATATAAAAAATTACCACAATTTAAAATGAGTAAAATGAAAGTTGAAGTTGGCGAATATCCCAAAGAAAAAGTTATCGAAAAGTTGGAAGAAAAATTCAAAAACGAAAAAATCAACATGGTTGATGGAATAAAAATTAGTTACGAAAATAGTTGGGTGCATATCAGAAAATCAAACACAGAACCGATTTTGAGAGTTTATAGTGAAGCACAAAGTTTTGATGAAGCAAAAGAATTAGGCGATAAATTTGTTTCGGAAATTAAAAAAATTATAGGATGAAAATGGAAAAATTATCAAAAAAAGAAATTGCAAATTATATAGATCATACAGCATTAAAACCCGATACTACAATAATGGATATTGGGAAATTATGCGATGAAGCAGATAAATATAATTTTGCATCTGTATGTATAAATCCATATTTTGTAAAATTATGTTCAGATAAATTAAAGAATTCTGAAGTGAAAATTTGTACTGTAATTGGATTTCCGCTTGGAGCAAATTCTACAGAAACCAAAATAGCAGAAGTAAAACGGGCGATAAAAGATGGTGCCGATGAATTGGATATGGTAATAAATATCGGTGCTTTGAAGTCGAAAAAATATGATTTCGTATTGGAAGATATAAAAGCTGTTGTAAAAAATTCGGAAGATAAATGTGTAAAAGTGATATTGGAAACTTGTCTTTTGACCGACGATGAAAAAATAAAAGCATGTGAATTGTCAAAAGAAGCAGGAGCGGATTTTGTGAAAACATCGACAGGATTTTCCACAGGCGGAGCGACGGTTTCGGATGTTAAATTGATGAAAAAAACAGTTGGCGAAACAATGAAAGTGAAAGCATCTGGTGGAATTCATTCTTATAATGAGGCAGTTGGAATGATTGAAGCGGGAGCGAGTAGATTGGGTGCATCTGCCGGAGTTAAGATTGTGTCTTAAAATTAGATATTAAGAATTATGAAAAAAATATTATTTGATTTAAAAAAGGAATATTATTTCAATTCACTCTATCCTTTGTATCGGGAGTTGGTGAAAGATAATAATTATGATATCTATTTTAATGTTGGAAAAGACCAGAAAAGATTTCTCGGAATATTTTTAATTTCACAGAAGAATGATATATCTGATAATTTGCTCAAAAAAGGATTAAAAATAACAGAAAAAACAAGTGGTTTTGATGCTGTTATTTGTGGCGATGCTTTGAAAAATCCCGAAAAATATGGGGAGACAATTCGCATTCATCTCGATCATGGAGTTGGAATAAAAACATTAAGAATTAGAAATATTGTTAAGCAGAAAGATTTTTACTACCATGTTTTTCTTGAAGGGAAATATTGGTATGATTATATAAAGTCACTTGGTTGGGAGAATAAAGCAGATTTTCATATTTCGGGAATTCCAAAATTAGATCCGCTATTTTGGAAAGATTATTATGATAATGAAAAATTAATTTCAAAATTAAATATTGATTCAAACAAAAAAACAGTTCTTTTCGCACCGTCATATAAACCGAGTTGTATAAAATATTTAAAGCAAAAAATTACAGATTTAATACCAAAATATAATCTAATAATAAAACTTCATCCATATAGTTGGAGTGGAAAATATGCACCACATTCGCAACATAAATTCTATGAAAAATTGGCAAAAAAAGAAGAAAATGTTTTTTTAATTCAGAAAGATGATTTTGATATTTATCCGTATTTATTCCTTGCCGATACAATTATTAGCGATACTTCAAGTGTGATAAATGAATTCCTCGCACTTGGAAAATTTGGAATTATTTATGAATTACCGGACACAAATCCGAAACATAGTGATGGAATGCCGATACTTTCCGTTCCACAAAATGATTGGTTAAAGGGGGCTTATCCGCATATAAATTCGCCCGACCAACTTTTGCTTGCTGTTGAATCTGCCTTAAATCCAAATGATAAAATGAAAGAAAAATTAGAAGAATATAATAAATATTTTTTCACAGGATTAGATGGGAAATCGAGTGAAAGAGTTAAAAAAGAAATTGATAGATTATTAAAAGTAGGAAAAGAATGAGGGAGAAAAAATATAAAATCGCATATTTTGCACGAACAGATATTCAGCATTTACCACCACTGATGAGATTATATGATTATTTTGGTGGGATTTTATATACAACTAATAGAATCGTTTTTGATTTTGTTAGAGAGAAATATCCGAATGTGAAAGTAAAGCTTTTAAAAAATAGAAGGTTAGTTCAAAGAGATATTGTCAAAAATAAAATTCGAGTAGTTGTTTTTTCAAGTTATACGATGCTATATCGTGGAAAATCGGTTCAAATATTTCACGGAACATCTGATAAGAATTATTCTGAAAATGCAAAAATAATTGTGTTCGATTTAGTTCTATTTCCAGGCAAGAAAATCATGTTAAAAATTAAAAATGCAAATCTATTAAAGTTCATTAAGAATTGGAAATTAGTTGGCTATCCTAAATTTGATCTATTGATTAATAATAAAATAGAACGGAAAAATTACTTTCCAAATTCAAATAAAAAATCAACTGTTTTATATGCTCCAACTTGGATAAGTTCTGATACAAAATTACATATTTTAAATTTTTCCAAGCATGGCGAAAGTTCACTTCCTATTTTCGGTAAAGCGATAATAAGAGCATTGCACTCCGACTACAACTTAATAATAAAATATCATAATAGAGCATATCATGAGAATCCTATTTATGCTGAAATTGACGAATTGATTAAAAAACTTGGTGCGGAGGAAAATGTAAAAGTAGTTTGGGATGATGATATTGTGCCGTATATGAATTCTGCTGATTTAATGATTTCCGATATTTCCGCAGTTTGTTATGAATGGTTTCACTTCAATAGACCAATTGTTTTTGCTAACCCCTCACCAGAGAATTATAAACCATCAAATGATATTCATTCCAATACTTATGCTTGGCAAGCGGGCGATGTAATCTATAAAAATGAAGATATAAAAAAATTGATTGAAAGAAATATTGTAAATGATTATCATAATAAAATTCGCAATAAAATTTTTAATGAAGCATTTTATAAACCCGACGGAAAGGCGACAGAGCGACAAGTTGAAGAGATTAAAAAGTTATATCAATCTGTTGAAAATATAAATTATTTTTGGTTTATTTTTACATCATATTTAAAAAAACGAGCAAAGAGTTATCTTGCGAAGTTTATACACAGCAGAAATAAACGAAAACAAAAAAGAGATTTCAAAAAAAGTTAGAGGAGTGTATGAAAATAATAATATTAGCAGCTGGAATTGGCTCGCGACTTGGAAATCCATTTCCAAAACCGTTAACTCCACTTGAAGATGGAAAAACAATTATGCAGAGACAGGTTAAATATCTGTCAGAAAAATTTCACTTAGACAAAATATTTACCGTTGTCGGATTTAAGAAAGATATGCTAATGGAAGAATTTCCTGATGTTGGTTATATTTATAATGAGAAATTTGATAGGACAAATACGGCAAAAAGTTTATTGAAGGGTTTACAAAAATTTCCTAATGAAGATATTTTGTGGTTGAATGGTGATGTAGTATTCGATACAAATGTATTAGAAAAGATATCACCATTGATTAAAAAATCACAATCATTCTGTTGCGTAAATAATTCTGTTGTTGGAAAAGAAGAGGTGAAATATACAGTTGACAAAGATGGTTATATAAAAGAAATTTCGAAAACTGTAAAAAAAGCCAAGGGCGAAGCAGTTGGAATAAATTTTATTTCAAAAAAAGATTCAAGAACTTTTGTAAATAATTTAATAAAATGTAAAGATAATGATTATTTTGAGAAAGGATTGGAATATTCAATTCAAAATGATAATGCAAAAATCACACCAATAAATATTTCAGAATATATGTGTATGGAAGTTGACTTTAAATCTGATTTAAAAGAAGTAAATAAATTGTTAAAATAAAATTTACAATTCTTGATTTATTCTATTATTCTATCAAAAATTGTATGCCCGCGAAAAGCAATTGTTTCATTTTGAATTTGTAAAACAGAATTTACAGGGTTATCAAATTCTAAAATTTCAATATTATCCATACATTTCCAATTATTATTTTCATCAATAATTACTCCAACTCCACAAGAATAATCATCGCCGAATATTTTTGTGATTGGTAATTCTTTCGGGACTTTAAAATTGTTTTTTTGATTTTTTATATTAATAATGATTGTTGCATCTCGTAGAATTTTATTTGAATTTAGTTTTATTTTCCCCAATTCACAATCAAAATCATCACTTAAATAACTATAATGAATTGAACCGTTATTTAACATTTTTACTATTTTTTCGTCTGTAATTTTCTCATCAATTTCCACTGTTTTTCCATAATAAAACGGAGCAAATATTGAATAAATAAAATCAGTTAAATCTTCTATATTATGATTCAAAATAGAGATTCCCGGTCTGAAAAGATGAAATAATTTGCCAATAGATTGTGCTGATGTCAATAAATTATATTGATTAAATTCTACGATTCCAATTTTATTTATCAACATTCTTAATGCAGGATGTTTGAGTTGCAGATATGGAAGTGTTGCTTCTTTTTGTTTAATGTTTCCTATTTTTGTTAAGAATTTTTGCTGATTTGCAATATCTATTATTTTAGATTTTAATTGAGAATAACTATTATCAGATTGAAAATTGAAAATAATTTTTGCTTCCGATTTTTTAAATAACTTACTTATATCAATTTCTGAATAAGTTGGGAAAATCGGTTGAATTATCGCACCTCTAAACATCAATGCAAAAAACAGTAATATCTCTACAGGATTACTTCCAAACGATAATCCGACAACATCATTTTTTCCAATTCCAATTTCATCAAAATAAGATTGAAGTTTTAAAATCAAATTATTTATATCTGAAAATGACCAACTTATTGAACTGTTTTTTAAGCATATTTTTTCTGCTAATTCTCTGTTATGTTGGAATGTCACGGCACCGAAATTTGGAAATGGGACCACTTCTTCATCGTAAGGAATGCCGTTGAAAGTGTGTAAAAAATTATTTTTTTCGTTCATGTGTTTATTTTTCCCTTCTCTTGTTTTACGCAAAGTCGCAAAGATTATTCAAAAATTCAAATTATTTGTTTTATTCTTAATTTCAAGTTTCAAATTTCACTTTTTTCAAATTAATTATTGAATTTACTTTTTCCATCACCATATCCGGTTTTAAATCTTTCATACATTCTTCACAGAGTCGCCAATTTTTTCTTTTATGTTTGCAGACAG
>JAYEHX010000175.1:0-2804 GCA_034659735.1 Fidelibacterota bacterium
TAATTGTAGTTCCCATTGGCACTTCAACTAATCCTGTATTTTTTATTTTCCCGGCGAGTGCAAAAACTTTTGTTCCCGCACTATCTTTTGTCCCTTTTGATGCAAACCATTTACTTCCATTCATAATAATGTGTCGAATATTTGCAAGTGTTTCAACATTATTAATAACAGTTGGTTTTCCAAAAAGTCCCTTCACAGCAGGAAATGGCGGTCTTGTTTTTGGACGACCACGATGACCTTCAATAGATGCAATAAGTGCGGTCTCTTCTCCACAAACAAACGCTCCGGCTCCGGCTTTAATTTTCAAGTTGAATGTAAAACCACTTCCGAAAATATTCTCTCCGATAAAACCTTTTTCTTTTGCCTGTTTAATCGCAATATTTAATCGCTTAATTGCAAGCGGATATTCTGCTCTACAATAAATATATCCGAAATTCGCACCAATCGCATAACCGGCAATTGCCATTCCTTCCAAAATAGCATGCGGATCGCTTTCGAGAACACTTCTATCCATAAATGCACCCGGATCGCCTTCATCAGCATTACAAATTATATATTTGGTATCGCTTTCTGCTTTTTTTCCAAATCCCCATTTAGTTCCTGTAGAAAATCCACCGCCTCCACGACCGCGAAGTCCGGATTCTGTCACTTCATTAACAATATATTCTTGTGATTTTTCAAGCGTCTTTTTAAGTGCCTTATATCCGTCATACTCTAAATAATCTTCAATATTTTCAGGATCTATAACTCCACAATTTTTTAATACAATTCTCTCTTGATTTTTGAAAAAGTTATTATAATTTTCATTTGCGAGTCGCTTTTTATATAACTCTTTATTAACAATATGCGACTCAAAAATTTTCTCTACATCTTTTGGTTTCACATTTATATAAGTGGCACCATTTGAGTCAATAATTTCTACAATCACATCGACAAATAATCCTTTATCTCCAGTTTCAACCACCTTATATTCATCAAGGAGTTTATGTTTTTTTAATTCGTTTTTAAAATTATTTACTACATCATCCGCTCCAGCAGCTAAACCACTTGTTCCAACACACACCAATATTTTATTTTTCATTTGACTCTCGATATTTATTTAATATATCATCAACTTGATTTAGCTGAACATTTCCATAAAATTTTTCATCAATTGCAACAACCGGTGCCATTCCACAAGTACCAAGACAGGCAACTCGCTCTATAGAAAACAATCCGTCTTCAGTTGTTTCGCCATCTTCAATTCCTAATTTATCAGAAATATTATCCAATAACACTTTTCCACCCATAACATGACATGCAGTTCCTTGACAAACTCTTATCGTATGTTTCCCGGGTTTATTTAATTTGAATTGACTATAGAATGTCAAAACACCATAAATTTCCACAGGATAAATTAACAACTCTTCAGCAATTATATTAATAGAATCTTTTGGAACATATCCATATTCCGTCTGCACATCTTGAAGAAGTGGAATTAATACACTCTCTTCTCTACCGTGCTTATCAATCAGTTTTTTTGTTTTTGAAACGACTTCTAACATAACAACCTTATTCTTATTTAAACAACTATTTTCTCTTTTTTTGTCTGCTCATAAGATATAAAATATTTAAAGAAAATCAAAATATATTTTAGAAATATTTGGAGTTTTATTTTAAAAAATTAAATGAATTATAACAAAATAAATTAATTGTTTTTTCTTAATTATTTTTGTAATTTCTGACAGAAAAATAAATAGGAGAAACATGCAGTTAGGATTTATCGGATTAAAATTTTCAGGAAAGAGTACACTTTTTGAGTTGCTAACAAATAATCATTTTGAAACAGCAAATACTGGAACCGGTGAGGTTCGACGCGGACAAGTTTTAGTTGCAGACGATAGGATTAAAATTTTAAGCGACTTATACAATCCCAAAAAAACAACTTATACAAAATTTGATTGTGTAGATATTATGGGAATCACTTCATCAGGCAAAGACAATCTATCGGGAAAATATTTAGAATCGGTTCGGCAAGTTGACGGATTGGTTGCCGTGATTCAGATGTTTGACGGATTCAATTCTGACGGAAGCAAATTTGAAATTAATCCCGTAAATAATATAAAAATGATTGAAGAAGAATTGATATTCGCTGACTTAATGGTTTTAGAGAATCGTCTTGAGAAGGTAGAAAAATTGAAACAGCGAGGAGCACCACAATTCAATAAAAAAGAACTTGAAGTGCTTTTGAAATGCAAACAAATCTTAGATGAAGAGAAGTCATTGCGAACTGTAGAATTCACAATTGACGAAAAAAAACTAATTAGCGGATTCCAATATTTATCACGAAAACCATTAATAATAGTTCTGAATTTTGATGACTCTAACTATCCAAAAAGAGAACAATATGAACAAGATATTATAAAATTATTTCCCAATAGGGCAATTACTTCCGTTTCGGCTTTAGAAGAGAAAGAGATTCAAGAATTAGATGCAGAAGAACAGAAAGAATTTATGGCAGAAATGGGAATCGATGAACCAGCAATAAAGCAAGTAATAGAAACTGCCTATAAAGGGCTGGGATTGATAAGTTTTTTCACAGTTGGAGAAGATGAAGTTCGAGCTTGGACAATCAAAAAAGATACAATCGCAAAAGAGGCATCGGGAACAATTCATTCGGATTTGGAAAAGGGTTTTATCAGAGCGGAAATAATTAATTATACGGAATTTATGAAATACAAATCATTGACAAAAGCAAAAGAAAGTGGAAGTGTCAGAGTTGAAGGAAAAAGTTATATTGTGAAAGATGGTGACATTTTAAATGT
>JAYEHX010000175.1:2904-9176 GCA_034659735.1 Fidelibacterota bacterium
ATGAAAAAACTTTTTATTTTGATAGCAATAGTCGTTATGATTATTGGTTGTGCAAAAAAAAGTGGCGACGATTTTACTAATTACGGTTCGAAACTCGTAAGAGAAAAATTCATCTCAACACAAAAATTGATTGAACAAAAAAAGGATTTGAAATGGAGAGAAGTTGCAGTAAAAGGCGAAATTGCATCTGTTTGTACAAAATCAGGTCGCAGAATCGGTTTAAAAATTAATGATACCACAGAAGTCCATATTTTTAGTATTGACGACGATACCCCATTTGTATTTCCAAAAGAATGTGTAGGAAAAAATGCAAAAGTTGTTGGAGTTTTTCAAATTAAAGACGACTTCGCAAAAATTACACACAATGGAAATGCCGAACATGATAAAGATAAAAATCACGAAAAACACGATAATAGTAAAGAAGAAGAACATCATAATCCAAGCGAAAAAAAATATATTATAAAAGCTCGTGGTGTAAATATTTACGGAGTGTAAAAATATTGAGAAAATAAAAATTTCTAATTTCTAATTTCTAATTCCTAATTTCTAATTTCTAATTTCAAATTTCTAACCTCTTATTTATCCAAATACATAAAACTCAAGGCCTTTGGTAAAATATCAACTTCCAAAGGTGTGACTCCAAAAATCTCACCTTCGGGATTGCAAAACTTTTCAGGTTCGGTTTCAACTGTCACTTTTTTTCCTTGATAAAATGTTATTGCAGGATGATTAATATGTGTTCCTTTAAATATTTTTGGAAATGTTTTTAACAAATCTCGTCTTGTCACTTTATCCATAACTAAAATTTCATAAATACCATCATCCATTACAGAATTCGGACTAATTAACATATTCCCGCCAACAGTTACGGAATTGCAAAAATAACAAAATAATGCTTCATCGTGTTTATGAATTTTTCCGTCAATATTTAATGTCAATTTATGAGTATTCATTTTTAATGTTTCTGTAATAACAGTAATTGAATAAGCAACATTCCCAAGTTTTTTTAGTGGTTCAGCATTTTTACTCACATCGGCAACAAATCCAAATCCCATATTATTCACAAAATAATGTTTTTTATTATTTGTTATAAACGACAATACATCTATCGCTTTACTTTTCCTCTGCAATACGGCATCTATACCATCGTCCATTGAAAATAAATTGAAATCTTTTGCTAATGAATTCCCAGTTCCAACCGGAATGATTCCAATCGGCGGAACTTTTTTTCCTGAATTCTTCATAACACCGTTTACGACTTCATATTCCGTTCCATCACCACCAACCGATAAAATCACATCTGTCTCATACAAATTTAACTGTTGAATAATTTCCGATGCGTGATTTCGATAAAGAGTTCTATGCGGAATTACCGTATGACCTGCATCTTTTAATTTCTTAAGAATTTCCGGATATTTTTTTCCGCCTCTTCCATGTCCCGAATGTGGATTAAAAATCATTTGAATTAACATATTCCCTCCTAAATTGAATTTATTTTTTTAATTCCCTGTAATTTAATATTTTTAAAAATATAATCATATCATTTAATAAAATATTTTCATAAATTGCCAATTATAGAAAATAGAGAATTCTTTAAGGAGTAATATGAAAAAAGTAATAAAAACAACATTCGCAAATATTTATGACAAACCATCATTTCAATCTCAAGTTGTCACTCAAGGAATTATGTGGGAAGAAATTGAGATTTTAGAAAAAAAAGGCGATTGGATAAAGTTAAAATTACCTGACGGATATGTCGGTTGGACACAGAATTTTTTCTTAATAGATCTGAATAATGAATTTGAAAACATAGTTAAAAAACTCGAAAAAATAACAATTCACGAACCATTCACTGCCATATATTCTGACGAAATATTAAGTGATAAAATATCCAATGCCGGATTAAGTGTTAAATTACCAATTATAGAAAAATTTCAAGATATTTATAAGGTATATCTCCCAAATCAGAAAATAGGGTTTTTAAAACAGACACAAATTGACAAAACTAATATTCGGAAAAATATTATATCAATAGCAAAAAAATTCCTCGGAACTTCATACCAATGGGGCGGAAAAACAGAGTATGGAATTGACTGCTCGGGTTTAGTTCAGACAATTTTTGCAATTTTAAAAATTTCGATGCCACGAGATGCAAGTCAGCAAATAAAAATTGTAAAAGATAATGAAATCGATGTGGAAGATACAGAATCCGGCGACCTCATATTCTTCAAAAATGAAAACGATTCTATTGTCCATGTTGCATTTTCATTAGGCGGATATCAATTCATACACTCCTCGAGCGAAATGAAAATTAATTCATTAGATAAAGAAGATGATAATTTCTCAGAAAAATTATTTAATATGGTAGAGGGAATTTATTCAATAGAAAAACTTCTATAAAAATATAAAAAACACATTCGCGGAAATCCGTTCTATCTGTATAAATCCGTGTTCAAAATTAAAACAAAAGGGGAAAAATGACAAAACGAATATTATCAGGAATGAGACCAACGGGTAAATTGCATATTGGACACTATGTGGGAGCATTGGAAAATTGGGTAAAGTTGCAAGACGAATATAATAATTTTCATTTGATTGCCGATTATCATGTTTTAACGACAAATACCGACACATCAGAAATATACAAAAACACAATTGAGATGGTAAAAGATTGGATATCTGCCGGAATCGATCCGGAAAAAAGTCCCATCTTTCGTCAATCACAAATTAAGGAACATGCGGAATTGCATTTGCTTTTTTCTATGTTAATAACAACAGCGAGATTGGAAAGAAATCCGTCATTAAAAGAACAAGTCCGCGACTTAAAACTTGATAATATCACTTACGGACATTTTGGATATCCGGTTTTGCAGTCAGCGGATATTTTGTTGTATCAAGGCGAACTCGTGCCGGTTGGAGAAGATCAGGCATCGCATGTAGAAATCACAAGAGAAATTGCACGGAAATTTAATAAAATATATGGCAAAACATTTGTTGAACCAAGAGCAAAATTGACGACTTTTTCAAGATTGCCCGGATTAGATGGAAAGGCAAAAATGTCAAAATCACTTGGCAATACAATTTCATTATCTGATTCTCCAGAAGAGATTTGGCAATCAGTTCGCAAAGCAATCACCGATACACAAAAAATACGAAAAAATGATCCCGGCCATCCTGAAGTTTGCACAATTTTTACATACCAAAATGTATTCAACAAAAGTGAAGTTCCGCAAATTGAAAAAGATTGCAAATCGGGAATTCTTGGTTGTGTTGACTGCAAAAAAATATGTGCAAAAAAAATATCAGACCATTTTGAAAGTTTTAGAGATAAACGATCTGAATTTGATAATAAACCTGATTTGGCAAAAGACATCTTATTCGATGGCGAAAAGAGAGCAAAAATAGTTGCTAAAGAGACAATGGAAAAAGTTCGTGATGCTATGAATATTGGGTAAAATTTTCACGCAAAGACGCTAAGTCGCAAAATGAAATAATAAAAATGTTTATTATTTATTAAAGTTGAAACACCCCGAAAATTCAAGATAAATAAAATATTCTAATTATGTTTTATTAATTTAACGATTTTTGGAATACATCAACCATGTTGATGTGTAGAAATGTCAGAGACATTTCTTTATTTATAAAAAGCTTCGCTTTTTTGCATTAACACGCCTGCCCCGTAGCGAAGCGTATTGGGGGTTAATGCACTCCAAAAAAAACACTCCAAAAAAAAGCAATCTATTAATAAAATAAATTAATATGATAATATTTAAAACAATTTAAAAATATTATTTATGTAACATAATATGCTATTGATAGTTATACGAACTACACTCTTTTTTTTCGGTGTGTTTCAGATTATTTATTAAAGTCATCCGTATTATTTAATAAAAATAATTTTCCTTGTTTGAATGTCTGAATTATTTCTCAATACAACAAAATATATTCCGGTTGTAACAATTTCTCCAAAATTATTTTTTCCATACCATTTAATATTTAAAAATGTGTTTTGCGGAACAGATTTAGCGATTAACGATTTTACTCTATTTCCATAAATTGAATATATTGATAAATTAATTTTAGTTTTCTCCTTCACAACAATTGGAATATTTACAGAATTATTGAAAGGATTTGGATAAGTTTTTCCTAAATACACATCGTTATTTATCAACATTCTTTCATTGTCAATTATTACTTTTCCATCAATATAATTTGTAGCCAATATTTCACCTGTCTCAAATTCATACAATTCATTATCGATAAATTCTAATTTTGATAAGCCGTCTTTTTTTCCATTAAAATTTAGTTTCAAAATAGTTCCGTCTTCTTCAATACCTGTATCGCCACCCAAAATAATATATTCAACTCTAACACTATTTGCCGAATCTTGAACAACCTGCCACCAAAATAAATCATAATCTTCAAATAATTCTCCAACTTCAGCATCGGCAAATTCTATAATTTCATCATCATATTTGAAACTCAATTTATAACCTCTGATAGAAACAGAATCTAAATTTACATTTACATTTATTGAAATTTCATCTTCGGTGTTACCATAATTATTTTGTGGCGAAATGAAGGTAGTAATCGAAAAAACTTGTACAGTTTGAAATATTAACAAAAAAAATATTTTAATGCTCAATTGATAAATTTTACTCTTCAATAGATTTGGAATTCTCATTATAGAATACTTATTTTAGCAAAATCATTTTTTTGCTTTTCATATAATCATTTATTTGAATTCTGTAAATATATAATCCGGTTGCAACCTGTTTACCAAATTCATTAACTGCATTCCATTCGACAGAATATATATTTGGACGATACTCTTTATTTACTAATTTTTTTATTAATTGACCTTTGATATTATAAATATTAATTCTAACTGTTCCCTCTTCTCTGACAGCAAATTTAATTTGTGTAGATGAGTTAAATGGATTAGGATAATTTTGTGATAAGAAATATACTCCGGGAACGAGATCAATATCTGCCTCTTTTTTAATTTCATTATTTTCTATTGAGCGAGTATTGATTTCATCAAAATTAATATCTATCATTTCATGATTTCCACTTATATCAAAATATATCGTTGCAATTTCTCCGTTATTATGAATTGCATTATCAGTCCCCATAGCAGAACCGACTATTTTTATTGAATTGCTACTCTTTTTCCCTATAAAGAAATCCGTTCCTTCCCAAATATTTCCTCTCGTAACATGATTCACCTGTAAATTCGCACTGAATTTTATTGGAATTTTTAATCCTTTTAAATTACCTAAATTGTTTTTCAAATACAATTTTGCTACTAATTCATCTTCATTAAAACTCGCTTCCATTCGTATTTGTATCATATTATTATCATCGTATGTGTTTTTATATAACATCGGTTGATACATGCCATTATTATCAAATATTAAATTATTATAAATTGTGTTTTCGTAATTCATTGATATTATCATTAAATCTTCAAAATCAATAACATTATCGGTCAGAGGTAATGCAAATCTTGAGGAATCTGCTGTGGGACCAATATCCAAAGAATCAACATAATCAACATCGCCATCCGATGTTCCGAATGCTACACTCAATTTCGCTATGTCAGAAGCTAATACTGAACTATCACTATTAAAATCTCCCAACCAATATGATAGTGAAGAATCGGATTCAACTTCACCACAATAATCATTTTGTAAATATTTTATAAAAGAAGCATAATAGAAATAATCTCTCTCTGTAGTTTGGTGTGTATAAGATGTATCGCTTCCGGAATATATTTTTGTCCAACTATTTGCTATTGCTGTTGTAGTATCAGTTGGAATTGTCGGCGAAGAACCTGTGCCGTCATCATATTCGGGATAATCGCCAAATGCTTTTGCATATATTATTTTTTTTAAAGTATCTTTATCGCTCATATTCCAAAATAAATCAACTGACTTATTTGATGAATTTGTAGGATAGGAACTCAAATCATTAATAGCTTCTGTCTGGAATTCCCAAGTAGGGATACTTGTTGCATCACCCACAGAACTATATGGTGTTACTTGCCAATAATATGTGGTAAAATATTCTAATGAATCCACTCCATCATCCGAAGGATTATAAGATAAATTATTATTAATATCTTTATCACTACATACATAATGATTACTTCCATCAACATACCATAAACTTATTTTGTATCCATTCGGACTTCGTACTCCTGGCATCCAGCTTAAATTTTTCATTTGATTAACAGCTATTTCAAGATGTTGTGGATCAGGATTCGTTGC
>JAYEHX010000175.1:9276-29622 GCA_034659735.1 Fidelibacterota bacterium
GTTTTATTTGGGAAACCCGGATCTGCTCCATTACTTGCTTCCGTATATAAATAATAACTACCATCATGAGCACCACTCGGCCCTGTACTGCCCGATGGTGTTCCTCCGCTATTTCGCGTCCAATTACCATCATCAGATGAAAGTTGAATCCATTTATTAAAACCGATTTCAAAACTTTCACTATAATCTAAAATCCGCACTAAATCGATAGTCGTAAATGACCAAGTAGAAACTCCTGTTGCAGAACCATTAGCATTATACGGAGTGACAGTCCAATAGTATGTTTCATTATATCTCAATGTATCATAACCATCTGTTGAAGGATCGTAAGTAAAAACATTTCCTCCTAAATCTTTATTTTGACAAATGTAATGATTCCCACCATCCACATACCACAATGATAATTTAAAACCGGAAACTCCTCCACCTGTAGAATTTTTATCCCAAGATAAATCTGTTCTCACATTAATTCTTGTTGAATCATCAGCTGGAGAAGGATTAATCGCTACATCAGGTGGCTCTGTTGACTCCCTAATAACTATAGAATCAACTGCCATATCACTCGTATAACCATCACCGGTAATTCCTCTAATTCTTAATATTACATGATCCTTATTATTATAATCTATTAAACTCACATTAGCTTTTATCCAAGCATCAGTATCAGCACTTTGTTGCTGTCCACTCTTCATAAATAAATCATTATGCCATTTACCATCAAATATATCTATTCGTAATGAACCCATATCTGCACCATACATATGATAATAAAAGTAAAAAAAGTTGTCTGTTATGCTACTTAAATCAAGTGGTAAATCTATTATTGTTGTTTGATCCGGAAATCCGGGATCTGCCCCACTGCTTGCTTCTGTATATACATAATAACTGCCTTCATAAGCTCCGTTAGGTCCTGTATTATTTGACGGCGTACCATTATTATCCCTTGTCCAATTTCCATCATCAAAATCATATTGATTAAAATCTCCAAAATCAGTTTCAAATCCTTCTTCATGTGGTGATACTGTAACAAAATCTTTTACTAACATACTTTCGTCCGGAGATTCTTCTGCTGACGGATATGTGTCTCCGTTTATATCTATACCATTAATTCCTATCTTTGCGTCTATTATATTATCTATCGTCGCTCCGGAATTTATATCATAAGACACCCAAATATATGTTGTCCCAATATCCAATGTATCATCTAAAGAACTAAATGTTGCTACTCCCAATGAAAAACTCTGTGAAGTACCCAATTGATTTGTAGTGGAAAATGTGGAATCACTTGTTGTAAATAAGTTAACTCCATTGGTTTGTATATCTGCATCATTAGTATTATTAGATGTCACTTCCAATGAATTAAGTTTTAATGTGCCCGATGTACCAATTACTTCCAAATCAATTCGCAATACAGGAATTTCAGTTGCTCCCTGATCTGCATATCTATATTCAGATTGATTATAAGTGATTGATTTTATTATTTTACTCGTTCGTATAGGTCTATTGTTGGGTGGATTTTGTGAATTATCTAACAAACTATTACCACTTACAATTACATCACCTGCTCCTATAATAGCATCTACTGTATTGTCGAATGTTGCAGTATCCGATATGTCATAACATACCCAAACGAAAGATGTATCAGATGACAAATCATAACTCAAATTCTCGAATCTTGCCTCACCGCCTGAAAAACTTTTTCCACTGCCTATTTGATCATTTGCCGAAAATGTACTATCACTTGTATAATATAATTTCACTCCATTAGATTTAATATCAATATCAGTTGTATTATTTGATGTTACAATTAATGTATCTAAAACATTATCTTGAAGATTAGGATTATTTATAAAATCCAATCTTAATATTTGGTTATTGTATGTTCCTGCTGTCACACTATCTGTTGTAGCTTGATGAACTATTACTGTATCTTCTCGCTCCATAATTGTGAAATTATCTACAGCCATATCACTCGTATAATCATCACCGGTAATTCCTCTGATTCTCAATATTACATGGTTTTTATTACTATAATCTCGTAAACTTATATTCGCTTTTAACCAATCATCAGTATCAGAAGTTTGCTGTTGTCCATTTTTCGTGAATAGATCATTATGCCATTCTCCATCGAATACATCAATATGTAAAGATCCCATACTTGCACCATACATATGATAATAAAAGTAAAAAAAGTTGTCTGTTATACTACTTAAATCAAGTGGTAAATCTATGATTGTTGTTTGATCAGGATTTCCGGGATCTGACCCACTGCTTGCTTCTGTATAAACATAATAACTCCCGCCATACGCTCCGTCAGGTCCTGTATTATTTGACGGCGTACCTCCGCTTATTCTTGTCCAACTACCATCATCAAAATCATATTGATTAAAATCTCCAAAATCTGTTTCAAATCCTTCTTTATGTGGTGATACTGTTACAAAATCTTTTACTAACATGCTCTCATTCGGAGATTCTTCTGCTGACGGATATGTGTCTCCATTAATATCTATATCATCAATTCCTATCTTTGCATCTATTATATTATCTATCGTCGCTCCGGAATTTATATCATAGCACACCCAAATATATGTCGTTCCGGTATTTAATGCATAATTTAAAGAACTAAATGTCGCTACTCCCGATGAAAAACTCTGCGAAGTTCCTAATTGACTTGCTGTAGAAAATGTTGTACCACTTGTTCTAAATAATTTCACTCCGTTGGTTTGTATATCTGCATCGTTAGTATTATTAGATGTTACCTCTAATGAATTAAGATTAAATATCCCTGATGTACCAGTTACCTCAATATCAACTCGCAATACAGGAATTCCCGTTGCTCCTTGATCTGCATATCTATATTTAGATTGATTATATGTAATTGACTCTAATATTTTACCCGTTCGTACAGGTCTGCTTTTGGGTGGATTTTGTTGTTCATTTGACCAACTATTACTGTTAACAACTATATCATTTGCTCCTATAATAGCATCAACTGTATCGCTCAATGTCGCCGAACCGGAAATATCATAACATACCCAAACATAACTCGTATCAAGTGATAAATCGTAATTTAAATCTTCAAATCTTGCTTCACCACCTGAAAAACTTTTTCCAATTCCTATTTGCTCATCAGTAGAAAATGTACTATCACTTGTATAATATAATTTCACACCATTAGATTTAATATCACTATCAATTGTATTATTTGATGTTATAATTAATGTATCTAAATAAGAGTTTGAAGTATTTATAAAATCCAATCTCAATATTTGGTTATTGTCTGTTCCTGCTGTCACACTGTCTGTTGTAGCTTGATGCACTATAACGGTATCTTCGCTCTCCTTGATCGTAAAATCATCAATTGCAATATCACTTCGCCAACCGCTTCCGGTTATTCCCCTAAATCTTACTTTAATGCTATCACTATATTCTGATAAATTTACTGCTTTCGCTTGCCAATTATCTTCATTATCAGTGAATGCTGTAATAACATCATTATTCCAATCACCATTTTCAAAAATATCTACATGTAAATATCCCATATTACCACCATAGAGATGATACCAAAATTGTAAAACAGGAATATCTAACGAACTGACATCAAAAACGGGACTCTCTAAATATGCTGACTGATTTGGATTTCCGGGATTTTGGTTATTACTTGATTCTGTAAATAAATAATTACCTGAACCACTAGATCCTTGAGTATGGTCATAAGATGGACCAGTATTATTACTTGGCGTTCCATCAGCATCAACAGTCCAATCTCCATCATCCTCATACATTGAATTTGTCCAATTATCAGTCAATTTACCGGCAGTAATTCCACTTGAAAAACTATCATAATTTTCTGTATATGGAAAAGTGGTTTCTAATGTCGTCCCTGAGATGGTTTCACTCGTCACATTTGTCACACCAGTTGCAGACGCTTGAATAGTGAAATCATTAGTTGCATCATATTTTAAATCATTCCAAGTATATTGACCATTAACTAAATTTTGCGTCAATCCTGTTGCAGATGTTAAATTTCCACTACCACCTGCTAACGAAAGAGTTACCGAATTTGTAGAATCCGTTTCCACCGCACCACCACCATCGGGAACCATAGCAACTGTCAAATCAAATTTAACATCATCACCAACAACACTATGTGTATATAAAATACTCAGTTCAGATGCAAACGATACACTCAAAAATGCAACTATTAAAATTATTATTTTATATGTTTTTCTCATAAATTTTTATTCTCATAATAAATTATTGAATAATTTCACCACCATCTTCAATTATATTAATTTTTCTACTCTTTGGCAATACTTTTATTTCAAAAATTTTGCTCTTGTTTTGAGATTGAACATCTATACTATAATGTTTTTTATTGCTATAATATCCTTTTGGTATATCATTTTCCCTTACAGACAATGTCCACTCTCCCGAAACCAATTCCGTAAATTTAAAAACACCATTATGATTCGTAATCACCTTTTTTAATTCACCGCCTCTTTTCAATTCAACAATACTATTACTCAAAGGATAATCTACTCTATATTCGGCTTTGTTTGAAACTGTTAATGCTCCTCTTTCCACCTCTTTATAAACAACTACTTTTCCGGAAAAAGATAAAGCTTTTGTAAGTTTTATATCTAATCTTTTTCTCTCACCGTTAACAATTTTAATAATTTTTGGATATGAATAATTAATAGGAATTAGATTTTCTCCGATATTTATTGTATTAATATTAAAGAAATATTGCCCTATGCTCAAATACTTAAATTTATATATTCCTTTTTTATCGGTTACAGTTGATGCTCCATTAATTGAAATTATAATATTTTCAATCGGTTTCCCCGTCTTTGCATTAACAATTTGCCCATACATTTCACCGACATTTTTTTTCTTATGAATTGGAACATTGATTGGCAAACTGTAATCAACTACCATGTCGAACATATTATTTTTGTTAGGATCTTCATGTAAATAATATCTCGACCTTAACGAAATTATATGATTATTAAATAATCTTTGACTAATATTAAAGTTCATTGAATGATAATCATAATTGGTTTCATCTAAGTATTGAAAAGTATTATAATTTGCACTTATGTGTGTATTTATAAACAATTTATAATGAGTATATAAACCTAAATTCACATATTGTCGGATTTCTCCACTCAAATAATCATATCCATTATATGACAAATATAAATTATATGATTGTCGATCTGATAACATATATCCCACAAAAAATTTATACCTATTTAATGATGATACTTTATCCGTTAATAAATCCTTACCATAACCGTAATTCATAGATAGATTATAATTTATTTTTCCAAATCGTTGGCCGACATTCATATTAATTTTATTTTCAATCTGATCATAGTTTATTGAGGATGCTATATTTTTTTTATTAATATAATTATAATTCACATCAATGTTAATTTTAGAATTATGGAACTTTACACCGGAAGTATAATAATCTGATAAATAAGAATATTCATTATTGATGCCAAATTCTCTATTATATTTACCCTTATGTATATTTGCGAAAACTCTCCAATTTTTTAAAACATTCCAATTTATATTAGTGCTAATATATCTTTTATCTTTATTATATCCTTTATATAATGAATCTGCATAAATATATTTCAAAGAATAGTTCCATTTAGTATAATATCCATTTGTAGATAGATAAAAAGCATCTTGATAACTATCATCTTGATTATTCATTGCATATTCTACCTCAAGTGAAGTATTCGTAATCGGTTTTAATTTCCCACTAAAACTTACAACATTGCCGTTTGTAGAATATTTTTCATTTTTGAAATATTTTATTCCTAAATTATATTTGGGTGAAATATTATAATTTAAATAACTTGCATATTTTTTGGAATCATTATTCTGTGTTTCATATTTATTATTATGATAATACCAGCTACCTAATTCAAATTTGCCGAATTTCATTTCCGATTTAATACCCGTGCCATATATTGACATTGCCGTAAGTGGAGAAAGAGAATAATTTTTATCTCCTATTAATAAATAAAAATTTGGTGATTTAATACTAATAAAATTTCTCTCCCTTCTACCAAAAGTAGATTTATCCCAAACACCAGGATTCCTAAAAACAAAATCAACTGCAACATTCTTATCTTTAATCAACTTAAAATTTCCTGTTAATTCTCCCTGCAATCCCTGTTTATATCCGTTATCATAACTATTTACATAAGTAGCTTTAAATCTAATGGGCACTTTTTCATATCTGGCGGAAATATTACTTACCAACGGAATTATTTCCGTTTGATGAGTTGCGGTTGCTGTAATATTTCTATTATTAATTATTTTACATGAAAATGTCATGTTGTGATTTATTTTTTTTTTAATATCCTTATTTGTTTTCACTTTTATATAAATTGTCTTCTTCTCGTTTGGTTTTAAAAATATCTGTTTTTTTTTCAACTCAACATCATAATATAAATTTGACTGAGCATTTATTTTAATTTTAACACCACTATTACTGCTATTACTGATTAAAAATGTTGCATCAATATCATTCCCGGCAATAATACTTTTATTTTCTATATTCATTGATACGACATTCAAATTAATTATTGGTAAAATTGTTATAGGAATAGATACTACATTTACTTTTTGCGGATATCTTTTATCAATGACTATATACTCTACATTATATTCTCCTGCAAATATTTCTATAGGAATAAACACACTTAATAATTCCAATTTCCGCTCATTTTTATTTATGCTATTTTCTTTCTCATCTGTAATTGCTCGCCAACCATACGGAAGTTTTAAATTATTGATATAAACAATTTCCCCGTCTCCATTATTTTTAATTATTATCGGAAAGGTGACTATTCGCCCAGGTTTTACCTCTTTCTTAACTTCTATATTATAACTTATTTCCAAATCTCCAATTGCCGATGTAATAGTATTTGATTGCCCTGACTTCTCCGGTTTTTGAAACTCATTGTTTTTTTCAACTTCTTTCTGTTTTTCTTTCTCTATCGTTTTTTCTAGCGAATTGCGATTTATTTCCAAATCTCCAATTGCTGATATAATAGTATTTGATTGTCCTGATTTCTCCGGTTCTTGAAACTCATTGTTTTTTTCAACTTCTTTCTGTTTTTCTTTCTCTATCGTTTTTTCTACTGATACATAAGATTCTCTTTCGTTTATTTTTCTTTGCTTAAATATATCGGCCATTTTAACTAAATTTTCCATTACCTTGGTAATTCCATTATCCTCATTTCCTTTATTATTATATTCTAACATCAAAGAAATAAATGTTTGATTTATAGATTCTTCCGTTTCATTATCTACATCAATATTCATAATTTCCAAAAAAAGTGTAAACAATGAATCAACATCTATCTTATTATTTTCGTAAAGATTTAGAATATGATCAAGTTGTTGTCCAATTGTAATATAGTTAGTTTCCTCCCCACTATTTACAAAATCATTATTCTCATCAATAATATCTTGTCCGAAAAATAAATTCGGAAAAAAACAAATTGAAAAAATAATAATTACACTGCTTATTAATAATTTCATTGTCTATTTAATTGTAATTGTATATTTTGCTCCAAACAATGCATTTTCCCCACCATCTGCCACAACCAGCAGTTGATATTCTCCCGAACTTACATCATTTATATTTATTTTGTATCTGACAGAGGTATTGGGATATATTCTCTTTTTGTTTTCTGCTGAAAATTTTCCAATATATTCTCCATCATTATTATAAAATTCAGCATAAACTCCTGCTTTTAAAAACATTATACCAATATTCTCTACATCCACTACTAAGAAATTTTTCTTATTATTCGTCTTTATATTCGTCTTTATTAATTTAAGTTTTTTTTCGCCGGTATTCCCTACATTTGTTACTATTTGAATACCATATCTTGTGCTTAAAAATATTCCTACACTCACATCATCAGCACCCTCATCAGTAAGCCGTGGATCTACTACTTTTTCAACCATAATCATACTCCAATATGATCCTCTCAAATCCTCGCTGACCGGCGTTTGCACAATATAATTTATCTTAACTTTATCATTTGCGGGAATTGTAATCACTTCCGGAACAATTGTAATCCAGTTTGCATTAGAACGATCTAATGTTCCCGGTTGTGCATAATTGCTCTTCCCATCAGAAGTAAATGAATAATCTTTTTTATAAATATTTACTTTTGTAGCTTTGTCGTCTGAATTTTTAACAATTATGGTTCCTGAATATTTCTCTCCTACTTTGGCTTCATATAAATGTGATAAAGCATTTTCTATTGAAATACCCGCCAAAATCTCGGTTGGGAAAATAATTATTATCATCAATAATAATTGCATTATTCTTTTAAAATCAATTTTATATTTTCTTAAATTTAATCTCACTATAAAATCCTTATGCTTTAAAAACTAATCATCAATAATTGTTAATTGAATTGTTGTTATATAAGTATCCGGTGGAATTTGATAGGATATCCCACTCAAATTATTTTGTAAATATATATCACTTCTATCTCCAGCTCCAGTATAAAAAGTTTGATCTGAAGTCGTAACAATTTGATAAGTTGTGCCACCACTAATGCTTCCGCTTCCATTTCCGTCATTCACTCTTTTGAATGACAATATAAAATCACCATGCCAATTAGTATCCGTTCTTTTAATATCAACTCGCCATGTGTCTGCATCATTTGCAGTGCCTGTGATATCAACATATACTTCATTATCAGTGCTTTCAACATCATTTTCATTAATAATATCACTTGATGATATATTTGTTATTGGCCAACTACCTACAATAAAAATCTCAGTAAAATTTGGATTGATCGTTACTGTTGTATTATTTACCGTTCCATAATCAATACGATGATTATCTTTGTCCCGTAGTGTAATTGCAGATAACAACATGTTCGTTACCACAGTTGATGAAACATCTTCTGCATCAACTTGAATAGTAAATAGTGTGCCATTTCCTGTTGCTCCATTTGTAGAACCAAGGATAGCACAATTTGCAATATATGAACTCGTAATGCCTGTAACATACCATTGTGTAGAATTTCCATCGGCATTATCAAGAAATGTCCCCTCAGTTAAAACGATATTTTTTAAATAACTTGTGTTATAATTAATTTCTATCTCAAATCCACGAAGTTCAGAAACATTTGAAATATTAACATCAAAAGTTTCCGTATCACCACCGGTCATTGTTTTTGATGATGGAACGATAGAAATATCATCAGCTCCAAATAATATGCTTGATACTAAAAATAAACACACAAATACGACATTTTTCATATATTAACTTCTTTATAATTATAAAAAGAGGTGAAAATGAAAGCCACCTCCACCTCTTACAAATAATAGATTATTTTTAAACTAACTAAATACTAATTAGCAACAATTGTCAACTTACAATTATGAGAAATATTTGCTGCAGTTGTACTTGCAGGAACATTTTTAATCTCAAAACCAATAGTTAAATTTTCATCAGAATCAGCAGAAATATCTGTTACTGCATCTACAGCAGCACCAGTAAATGTACTTGTAATCTCCACTTCTCCGGCAAGAGCACCAGTATTTGGATCATCTAAATTAATAAATAAATTACCTGCAACAACATCAGCAACAGTCAATTCAGCAGTAATTTTTCTTGCTGTAGCCATATTTGATGCATAATCATAAGTTCCTGTATTGCTCGCATTATCAAAATTTGCATTTCCAATAGTATGGTTCAATGTTCCAAGAGCTATTGCGACATCATCAATTTGAATATCATTTACTGCAGGAATAATCCAAGTAACATCACAATTATCATTATCAGCTCCAAACACGCTTCCAACTGCAAACAACACTACCAAAACAATCATTAATTTCTTCATTTTTTCTCTCCTTTTTAATTTTCCCCTAAATTTTTTTTAATAATTCATATTAAAAAAATTGCCCCGTAATATAACACTTCTTCTACCTAATGTCAAGTTTTTTCGGCAAAACATTATATACACTAAAATAACACAGTATCTACACAATAATTGGTCCTATTATATCTAAAACTCATAAAAAAGTTAATTCGACGACAATATATTTCCATATACATCTTCGGCAATATAATGACTTCCAAAAATACAAATCACATCATCTTCATTTGAGGAATTGACTTCATTTTTTATTGCTAATTTTATATTTTTAAAAATAGATATTTTGTTTTTTTTATCTAACATCTTTTTTAACTCAATATATGTATAGCTTCTTTTTATATTTATCGGAGCAATTGATATACTTTTTGACCTTTTATTGATTAATTCGAGAATCTCAAGAAGTTGCTTATTCTTTAAAATACCAATAATAAATTTAATTTTTTTCTTAGAATAGGTCTTATCCAATACATTCATTAAAGCTTCTACTCCAGAATAATTATGAGCGACATCGTAAATTATTGTTGGCTTTTTTGAAATTGTTTCAAATCTTCCCTTCCAAGACACTTTTTTAACTGCCTCTTTTATTACCTCTCCAGAAATTTTATTATTTAAAAATAGTTTTACCGTATTAATTGATAGTGCAAAATTTTCGATTTGATGTAAACCAATTAAATCAGTTTCAAATTTTTCATCATAGCCATTAATATTGAAATTCATCATCCCACTATCAATACTAACATTCGTAATCTCTTTTTGGGGATCAACTATTTTTAATGAAGTAGATTTTTCTGTTGCTTTTTTCTCTAAAACATCAATTACACTACAATCTTGTTTTACAGTGATTGCAAGTTTTCCGTGTTTAATAATTCCGGCTTTTTCAGCTGTAATTTTTTCTAATGTGTTTCCTAAAATACTCGTATGATCATGCGAAATCGAAGTAATTACGGCTATATCTGAATTTACGATATTTGTAGAATCTAATCTTCCACCAAGGCCCGTTTCAATCACAGCAACATCCACATTTTGGTCAGCAAATTCCTGCAATGCTAATCCTGTAGTAATTTCAAAAAAAGTTATCTCTTCTGAATCTAAATATTTTTTCCAATTCGTTAAATGTTTTTTGATTTTTTCCGGTTTGATTTTTTTAGAATTTATTTGAATTCGCTCATTATAATCCACGAGATGCGGAGATATAAATTGCCCAACTTTCAAACCGTATTCTTGTAAAATTTTTGAAATAATATTTACTGTTGAACCTTTTCCATTTGTTCCGGCTACATGAATAATTTTGTAATTATTTTGTGGATTATGTAAATATTCTATAAACTTGATTGTTCTCTCAAGACCAAATTTCATTCCACCGCCACGACGAGAATATAATTCTTTTAAATAATCCAAACTAACTACTCTGAATATTTATCAAGATATTCTGTTGCGATTAACTCTACATTTTCTAAAGAATATCCTAATATGTTTTTACTGATACTTATAAATTTTTGTGGATAATCCGTAACGAAAAATTTATCAATTCCATTGCCTTCAACTGACGAATTTAATAAATCATTTTCTCTTAAAACATTCCGGATCTCTCTTGCAACTTCTGTCGATGAATTTATTATCTGAACTGATTTTGGCAAAACTTTACTAATAACATTTTCTAATAACGGATAATGAGTGCAACCTAAAATTAACGAATCAATATCTGTTTTAATAATTTCTGATAAATATTCACGAGCAATTTCATAAGTGACAGAGTGTTCAATCCAACCCTCTTCGACAAGTGGAACGAATAATGGACAATCTTGAGAAAACACTTCAACATCAGAATTTGCATTTTTAAAAATATCTCTATATGAATTGCTTCTAATCGTTCCAGTCGTTCCAATTACTCCAACTTTATTATTTTTCGTCTCTCTATTTGCAGATTTTACACCCGGCTCAATTACACCAATAACTGGAATTTCTACAATTTTTTGTAGTTTTTTCAGAGCATAACTTGAAGCGGTATTACATGCAACAACAATTGCTTTCACAGGAATATCATTTAAAAATTTGGTTATTTGAACTGCAAAATCAATTATAGTTTCCTTGCCTTTTGTGCCATAAGGAACTCTTGCAGTATCACCAAAATATACTAAATTTTCATTTGGTAATAATTTTCGTATCTGTTTATATACAGTTAATCCACCTAATCCGCTGTCAAAAATTCCAATTGGTAATTGTTGTTTATTCATAATTAATTTTTCGTTTTATTATCCTGTTCTATTTTAAATCTTTTAATTGCATAATATAATGAAAGTGCAATTTTTTTTCTATACGAATGTTGGGACAAATTTATTCTCTCATTTTTATTTGTAATGAATCCAACTTCAGTTAGAATGCTCGGCATCGATGCACCAATCAAAACAATAAATCCCGCCTGTCGTAATCCTCTTGATTTTGAACTTATTCTTGAAGAATATTCGTTTTCAACATACTTTGCTAAATTTTCACTCTCTTTCATAAATTCTCGCTGTGCCATAGTTGCTAAAATATATTGCTGGGGAGATAACATTTTAGAATATCTATCTTGATTTTGTTCTAATTTAATCACCTTATTTTCTTGTGCCGCAATTTTAATTGCTCGCTCTGTTCCGCGAGGTGCCAATAAATATGTCTCTGTTCCATAAGTTGCTCTACTGTCTTCAATTGCATTTACATGAACACTTACAAATAATTTTCCATTGTTTTCATTTGCGATTTTCGTTCTCTGCCACAGCGGAATAAATCTATCTGTTTTTCGAGTATATACTACCTTTACATCAAGATATTTCTCTAACAATCTTCCCAATTCCAAAACAATATCCAATACAATATCTTTCTCTTTCAATCGACCATAATTTGTCCCTGGATCTTTTCCACCATGTCCGGCATCTAAAACAATTGTATCTATCAACCATTTTTCTCGCATATCTTTATTGTTTTTTATAGCTTCTGCCGATGTTTGTGTAACTTTTTTTCTCACACTTATAGATATTGTATTTTTCACTTTATCTATACTAAAATCATAGCCGGATATTGAATGCCTTAATTTAAACGATAATTGCACACTCTCTTCTGTTTGAATAGCATCAATCTCTTTGACATCTCCATGAGAATATTTTCCTTTGGTTTTTTCAATATCAATATTTGCTCCATAAATTGTAAAATATATCCAATTACTCGTTTGCCAAATTTTACAATATTTTTTTTCGAATACCTTATCCGCTTCGATTTTGATAATAGTACCATTTTTCAAACTTTTTATTTTAATTTTTCCTAACGAATATTCTGTCGGCGATAAAATATATGTATCAATCTCTTTTTCATATTCAAGTTTTTCATAAAAATGAATCTTTATAATTCTAATAAATTCGGCAAGCGGAATATAAATTCCATTTCCAATTCGTTCTGTCGAAGCAGGAAAATGATATATTTCCCCATCAATTTTATAAAAAGAACTGCCACCATAAAAGGTAATTTTTTTTCCATTAATAATAGTTTTCACTGTCCATTCATCATAATCAATTTTTATCGCATCGCCAAATGTCTTGCAAAAATGTGTCAGCGATATCCATTCATAATCATATAATTTCGTCGAAAAAATATATTTGGTCTCATCAAAAGATGTTGCTCTAATCCTAACAGAATTTGCAAACAGTAAATTTGCAAACATTATGAATAACATTATAAAGATGATTTTTATTTTTGAAAATTTTATAATAAGCATTCCCTTTTACATCTTCATAATATACGAAATTATTTCTTCAAATCAATCTGTATTTGACAAGAAATTTGATTTTCAGAAAAATCTGTTTTATAAAGTAAATTGATGACTGCCGAACCAATATGATAACCAAAATTAAAATCGAAATAAGATATATTCCCCGATAGTCGTTGAATTAAATAATATGGATAGTAGAGCGGTCTTGTGAAATATATTGTAGTTTCGCTTTTTTCACCATAGGAATATTGAGTTAAAAAATGATAGTTATTACTCTTATATTTTATCCGAAAATATGTTACAAATGAAAAAATATCCGATGGCGAATAATAATTACTCCATTGTAAATTTAGTTGTTTTGAATATTTATAATCAAGACGAATTTTTATAATATCTTCAATCTCATTTGTATAAGACAATAGATATGGAAACCTCTCACTCGCCTCTAAAGTATTCTGATTTTTCATCTGATAACTAACTACAAAATGAATTTTCCCAAATCTCAGCCGGACATCATTGATAAATTTCTTGCTTAAACATTCATTTTCTTTTGCATAGAGATAAGTGCTTCTGAATCTCAAAAAACTGGAATGAGTGTATTCAATACCATTGATAAAACCAACACCTTCCGAATCAAAATAGGACCCCCATTTTGTATCATTATCAAAATACTTATAATTTCTGCTTAGCTTTGTAATTGAACTGTTAAACTTTAATTTATCAAATTGTTGAAACATACCAAAATTCAGATGATTAAATTCTGTCAATGAGTGAGAAAAATTAAAATTAAATTTTGACAATCCCTTTTCCAACTGAATCCAATATTCAAAATATGGATTTTCTGTTTCGTAATACATCGCTATTCCATAAATATCTTTCTTTCTCAAATATTCTCCGGAAACGATATAAACATTATTATAATCAGCCAAGCTCAATCTCATTTTTTCGCTCGAATAAGAAAAATGTTTCAACTCCTTATAATAATCATAATTTTTTGTTCTTACCTTGAAATTTGACAATCTAAAATTTTGCGATGGATTTGCGGTGAATCTCATAAATTGATTCCCAATCAAAAAACCCTTCCCAATATGCACTTCGCCCCTTCCATATCCGGCAGAAAAATTTCCAAGATTAATTCGAATTGAATTTAAACTCTTAATCTCCTTATCTGAAAATAAAATATCCTGATGAAAAAATTTTATATGAGAATATAGATTTATATAAAACTGATTTTTTATCTGATTAAAATCTGATATTGAAGCTTTTGAACGAAATAATCCAAACCCATCTGTAGAAATCTCTTGTGATTTTTCTGCAGTAACTCCTTCCAAATACAATGTAGAATCCGCTAAATCTTGACTGACCAATTTTGTAAAATTTAGAAAGAATAATATAGTGACAATGAATGAGATAAACCAAGTTCTAAATGCCATTGCACCGATTCCTGTATATTAAAATTCTTAAATTCAAAATTTATTCCACCTTTAATAATTTCTGAAAAACTCTCATAAGCAAAAGAATAATAGAAAAAATCCCAGTGTTGTAATTTAATTCCTACATTCGCAGACCACGGCAAATATTGACTTTTTACAATTGAAACAAACACATCAATTTTTTCTACAGGCAATACCGAAAGACCAAATAATACCGTTGGATCAATTAAAGCCAATTCGTTTTTATTAAATTGATATTCGTAAAAATGTAAATATGAAAAACCTACTTTGAAAACTTTATGAGGAGTCAAAACAATTCCCGCAGAACCCGACATAGAATTATAATTTGAATAATCTTTTATGCTCGCATGATTAAATTCAATTGCAACACCAATTTTCATTTTCTCAGAACTCATAATTGAATGATCGATGGAAATAAAAGAATTATTCATCTTAGAATATTGTTGTGATAAAATGTGAATATTGGGATTTATCGCTCCGAAATTAAATGCAAGATTTGAAGCGAATTCTGTAATACCAAAACCGGAATAAACCGGAGTATAATTTATATTTATCTGATTTCCCTTATAATTTAATGCCGGATTTATAAGCGATGATTGTACCGATATTGATTCTGTGTTATTGATATATCCAAGACCACAATCATTCATAGATAACGAAAACCATTCTAATCCAAATAAGAAATTTGTTAAAAGCAAAAATGTTAATATGCACTTTTTCATTTTAAATATTTATTAAAAATCTATTCCAATATGTTTGTTTTTCGCATCTTGTCCATGCTTTTTACATTTAGTTTTTGGTGCATATTTGACATTGAAAATTTCTGTTTCCACAGGACAAAATTCTGTTGGAAGTTTTTTTGTGTCAGAACAAATTCTAAATTCTCTTACACCCTTTGGTCGTTCAAAATATTTTGTTTTTAAATTTAAATCGTCATAAGTGGTTTTCATAAAATTCGCCCAAATCGGTAGTGCTGCTTTAGCTCCCGTCATAGATTCCCCTAACGACACTGAAGGATCATCAACACCAACCCAAACTCCGGCAACAATATCTTTTGTAAATCCAATAAACCATGCATCGGTGTTATCATTTGTCGTGCCCGTTTTTCCACCAGCCGGTTGATAAAAATTATACATCCATCTTGCTCTTCCACCTGTTCCTTTATTAATTACTGTTCCTAACATATCCAGCATTATATAAGCAGTTTCTTTACTCAAAACCTCTTGAGAAATTTTTGGACTTTTATATACTTCGTTGCCTTCCCTATCAAGAATTTTCTTAATCATATACGGTTTATTCCACACGCCTTTATTTGGGAATATGGCATAAGCAGAAACAATATCTTTCACGAGAACATCGCCCGCACCTAATGCAATAGATTCATAAGCAGGTAAATATGTTGTAATTCCCATTCTCTTTGCATAATTACGAACTACAATCGGTGTGACTAATTCCGTCACAATTCCAATGCTAATTAAATTTATTGAATGTTGCAAACCTTCGCGAAGAGTCGTTAATCCGCCCGTTGACTTACCAAAATTTTGTGGAGTCCACATAGATCCATCCGATTGACGAATTGCTACAGGTTGATTTAATAATTGTGTCGCAGGAGAATATCCATTGTCAATTGCCGCAGTATATACAATCGGTTTAAATGTAGAACCCGGTTGTCGTTTCGCCTGAACTGCTCTATTAAATTTACTTGTCACAAAATCTTTTCCACCAACCATTGCTAAAATTGCACCATCACTTGGATCTAAAGCAATAAGTGCACCCTGTACCGTTTTGGCTTTTAATGGCAATAATGATAACAAAGAATCGTTTGAAACAAAATCACTTTCACCATTAGGAAAATATTTGTGATATAATTGTCTTAATAAAACTCTATTGTTTAACAAATTCCTGTCTAATTTTTTCTGCAACACTTCCAATTGTTCATAATATGCTTTTTCTGCATTTTTTTGCATTACGCTATTTAATGTAGAATAAATTTTAATCCCATCTCTATGAATATCAAAATTTTGGTTAGATGCAATTTCCTGTCTGATTTCCTCAGTGAAATATGGTGCAATTCCAATATCTTTTTGTTGCATCGTGTTAGTTTCTTCTGCGAGTGCATTTACATATTCCAATTTTGAAATAACTTCTTCTCTGACCATATTTCTAAGAACAATATTTCTTCGCGAAATTGCTACTTTATAGTTATTGTATGGAGAATAATTGCTTGGCGATGGTAATAATCCAATCAACATAGCCGTTTCATCGAGTTCTAAATCACTGGCTTTCTTACCAAAATAATAACTAGATGCAGATTGAATTCCACGACAACCATGTCCCCAAAAAACAGAATTAAAATACATTTCCAATATCTCATCTTTTGTATAAGCTCGCTCAATTTCAATCGCAATAATCAATTCCTTAATCTTTCTATCTAATTTTCTCTCCATAGATAGATGCAATGTCCTCGCCAATTGCTGAGTAATCGTAGATGCACCTCCGGCAGAACTATTAGAAAAAACAACATTTTTTACACCGGCAACCATCGTTCGTTTTATATTCATTCCCCAGTGATTATAAAAACTTTTGTCCTCAGTTGAAAGTAGTGCATCTATTAAATTCTTTGGCAATTTTTCCAAAGTGACTAATACGCGCTTCTCAGTTGCAAATTCTTTAAGAATCTTTCCATCAGTAGAATATACGGGCGACGACAAATCAGGATTAAACTGTTCCAACTCCTCCAAACTCGGCAGTCCTCTATTGTAATACATAAACACAAAAAATATCATCAAACAACCTATTAGTACAATAATAAAACTGTTCAATGTATATTTTAACAATAATTTAATGGTGCTATTTTTCATATCTTAATTTAACCTTTTTTTAATTAATTCGAAATATTTTTATTTATTTTTTTAATCTCTCTCAACCAACTTTCATAAGTTTCTAAATCGATATGTAAAAACTTAATAATTTCATCTCTATTCTTATGCTCATCTAATAATGTCAATAATTGTAAATCATAACTCTCTAAATTTTCTTGAGAAACATCTGAGAGTACATTTTTTATACTACTTCCAAAATTAAATATGTCATCTTTATTCCATCCTGTAATTAATTTTAATTCATCTAATGACAAATGCTGTTTAACCAATATCTCATATATTCTAATTTTATTTAATCCGTTAAAACCTTCCTTACTCAAAAACATCAAAAACCAATCATGAAAATTCCGTAGCCGTTTTATTTTATTATATATTTGGAAAATTGAAATATCTATCATTGGAATACTTTTCTTCTCTAAACACTCTTTGCCAAAATTCGTCATTTGGATTAACCGAAATAAAAATGATCTCTTGATAATATGTAATTTTATCAACTTGTTTATTGCAATATCAATTATTAACAATAAATCCTTATCCGGAATATCAATATCTTTTTTAGTTGCTAAAAATATCTTTTCTCGAATCGTTTTCTTTCTATTTTTATTTTTTTCTAATTCGTTATTAATTACATCAAGTATTTTTTTGCCAAAATTTATTTCATCTTCATTCGGTAAATTATCACTTTTTACATCTTCATTTTCCCATTGCAAACAAGCATCACAACCACCACAATTATCAAAAAAATATGTCTCCTCAAAATAATCCAAAATCGTTCTTCGCCTGCATACTCCATCATTAAAATAGTCAATCGTTTTCTGCAATCGTTTTACTAAATATTCTCTATAGCCCAAGATTGGCTTTAATTTATTTTCAATTTCGAGAATATCTTTATCGGCATTTACAACTAATTTGCCATTTACATTTTGAATATAATTATACTCTAACAATAATTCAATTCTATGATTTTTAACAACCTCATCACTCGCCTCCATGCTTTTTTTTTCAATCTCAAAATATTGCTCTTTGATACTTTCAACACTTGGATATTTCGAACTAATAAAATAATCTTGAATTTTTCTGTCATCCGGCGAATACATTGCAATACAAAATGAACTTTTCCCATCGCGACCTGCTCTGCCTGCTTCTTGATAATAATTTTCCATATTCCCCGGCATATGAAAATGAATCACAAATCTCACATCCGGTTTATCAATTCCCATTCCAAAAGCATTTGTGGCAACAATTATTTTTGTCTCTCCCTCAATCCAGCTTTTCTGCATCGCATCTCTCTGTTTTGAAGTTAAGCCCGCATGATAAACTCCAACAGAATATTGCCACTCTCTCAGTAATTCGCCAATCATTTCAACACTCTTTCTCGTTGCACAATAAATCGCTCCGGAACCCGAAATCTGCTTCAATAATTTTTTCAATAATTCTATTTTGTCCGCCTCTTTTCTACACTTTAATGCAACATATTTTAAATTCGGTCTATCAAAAGTTGACTTAATAACAACTTCATTTTTTAACTTCAGAAAATTTGCAATATCTTTAACAACATGATAAGTTGCCGTTCCGGTGAATGCAGAAACTCTTGGAATTTCCATCTTCTGAATAAATTTCCAAATAGTTCTATAACTCGGTCTGAAATCATGTCCCCACATAGAGATGCAATGTGCCTCATCTATCGCAATAAAATCAACTTTTAATTCAGAAATAATTTCCACAAACCTTTCATTATTTAATCGTTCGGGTGCAACAAAAACTATCTTGTATCTATTCTTTGATAATTTTTCAAATCTCTCTGACATCTCTTTTTTATTAAGAGTCGATGAAAAATATGTCGCACTTATTGAAAGCTTTTCCAAATTCTTAACTTGGTCTTGCATCAATGCAATCAATGGAGAAATGATAATTGTAATTCCTTTAAACATCACAGCCGGCAATTGATAACACAATGATTTTCCACCACCAGTTGCTAAAATTGCAATCGTATCTTTTTTGTCAAGAATAGATTTTATTATCTTTTTCTGATTAGGGCGAAAGCCGGGCAAACCAAATTTTTCTTCAAGTATTTTTTCTAATACCATTATCACTCATAATTTTACTAACTAAATATACAAAAATTTTCCAACAAAATAAAAAAAACACTACAAAAACCGTAGTGTTTAAATTTGTTCTTTTTGGTATGCTTTTGTTACTATTTATTTAAATATGAAAAGTTACACCTATCATAAAATTAAATTTACTTAAATATTCTTCATCAAACCAATAACTCGTTTTCAAATTCAATAAAAAATATTCGTTAACCTGATAATATAATTTTTGTGTAA
>JAYEHX010000176.1:0-9416 GCA_034659735.1 Fidelibacterota bacterium
TTTCATTTTCCCCATTACTATGATTATCAATTATAATTTTTTTCATTTCTTCGAATGATTCTTCAGGTGGATTTGTTATAACAGTTTCATTCTTACCACCGTTTTTCAATTTAAAATCTATTGGAACTGCAATCCAAACTCCCACTATTTTGTCTCTCTGTTTTCCTGGTGTAAATTTTGTTTTTTTAAGTGCATCTATTGCTGACTCTCTCAATTCTTTGTTTTTGATACTCACTTCTTCTATCACAACACAATCGGTAACAATACCTTTTTCATTTATGAATGATTGAATAATTACCTTTCCTTCAATTCCTGCTTTTTTTGCTTTTTCCGGATATACAATATTTTTCATTATTGCATCTCTTCCACCGATTGGTTTTGGTGGAACATCGTAGGGGACAAATTTTACTTTACTTGAAACTGAAGTAAAATCATCTTTTTCCATAAAAAATTGAATTGTGATAGGTATTTCCATCCAAGCTTCTATTGGTTTACCATCTTTTAATGCAGGTCTGAATTTTGTATTTTTAATAGTTTCAAGTATTTGCTTTTCGGAAATATTTAATTTCATATTATTACGCTTCGTAGCTTTAACGATGCCACTATACCCAGATTCTGAACATTCTTTTACAACTCCTTTTTTGCTAATCAATACTTTCGCGTCAACTGAAATACTAACCTTTTCATTTTTTCCATTCGGATTGTTATCAATTATGATTTTTCCAGTATTTCCAGACGGAATTGCCGGTGAGTCATATTCTGTTTTGTTGACAGGATCTTTCTTTTTCACATTCTTTTTTTCACACGATAGCATCACAGTTAAGATTGCAAGAATGATCAAAAACATCCATTGTGTTTTTTTAAGTTTAAGCATAATTTTCTCCTTATTTTTAAAAAGTGATTCCAATCTTCGTATTATTATTTTCTTTGTTTGAAACAGATTATTCGCGAAGATTGGTTTTGTTTTTTTTACGAATAAAAGTTCCAAATTTGTTAAAAGTGTTTTTCCATAATTGCTTGGCTCAATGCCAAGATTTGTCAGTGCAATTTCATCGCAAACTCGTTCTCTGTAAAAATTGATATGACGATTGGCGAGCCAAATAAACGGATTGAAGAAGTAGAAAATATTTACAAATGTTTGCATAAATATCGGTATTATATCGAGCCGTTTTATGTGTGCCAATTCGTGTGCGAGAATGCTTTTCAGTTGTTTCTCATCTGAATTTAATAACTCGTATGGAATAAATATTTTCGGTTTGAATATTCCAATTGTGAATGGTGCGGGAATTTTTTCGGAACTAAATAATTGCACTTTTTTCTTAATATCGATTTTATTTTTTGTTTGAAATAGAATTTTGTTTTCCACTATCTCTTTTGAATTATTAAGTATTTTACGAAATGAAAATTCTGTAAAAATCAATCGTGATATGAGAAATAATATTCCCAATATCCAAATCAAGAACAGGACGCTTTCATAAGAAAATTGCAATTTGGTTTCAGGTTGGACGACTAACGATTTGGTGACGAGTTCATTTATATAAACTATTTTTGAAACCGCCTCATTATTTGTGAATAATGCAATTTTCATCGGAATTAGTGCTTTAATAATGAATATCAACCAAAGTCCATAGCCAAAAATTGCCGACTGTTTTTTGAATAGAAAGTTTACAGTAATTAGAATTCCAAAAAGTATCAATAGTTGAAATGAATGTGGAACAATTATGGAATACCAAGTATCGGCAATTTGATTGATTGAAAAAATAAAGTTATTCATTTTGCACCTCGCTTTTTAATCATTTTTTTTATTTCCATGAAATCTTTTTCTTTTAATGAATTTGTATCAAATAGAAAAGCCGCCATTTGTGAATATGAACCGTGAAATAGTTTTTCAACGAAGTCGTTTGTTTCACTTCGCAGTGCTTTCTCTTTTTTTACTATTGGAGAATAGAAATTAACAAGACCTATTTTTTCTTTTTTCAAAAACCTCTTTTTTGTCAGTCGTTCTAAATATGTCTGAATAGTCGTATATGCTCGTTGATTTTTCTTTGATAATTTTTCCAATACTTCTCTTGCGGAAATATTTTTTGTTGTCCAGATAACTTTCATTATCTCCCATTCAAATTTTGTAAGTGAGTTGTTATTTTTCATCTATCCTCCATTTGTTATAGTTCATCTCCTAATGCAGTAGTAGAATAACTATATTTATAGTTAATGTCAAGGAAAAAGTTAAATATTATTTATCTTGAAAATATAAATTAAAATAAAATATTATTTCTTGATTTTTCAATGTAATTACTTTATACTTACAATGAAATTAAAAAAATGGAGAATATTTTGACACAACTCATACAGATAGGAAATTCACGAGGAATAAGAATCCCAAAACCATTTATAGAAAAAATCAATCTTGAGAATGTAGAAATCGATTTGGAAATAGTTGATGATGGTATTTTAATTAAACCAAAAAAAAATCAAACGAGAAAAGGTTGGCAAGAAAATATTTCAAAAACATTAAAGAAATATAAGTTTGATAATGATGATGCTTTATTGGAAGAGATGTTAAACGATTCTGATTTGGAAGTTTGGGAATGGTAAAAAGATTTGACATATATTTGGTTAATCTAAATCCAATTGTCGGTTCTGAAATTAAAAAAACAAGACCTTGTATTATTGTTTCTCCCGATGAAATGAATATTTTAAAAACGGTAATAATTACACCATTAACAAGTAAAGGATTTGATTTTATATTTAGACCAAAAATAAAATTTCAAAATAAAAACGGATTAATTTTATTGGATCAAATAAGAGCGATTGATAAATCACGGTTAGTAAAAAAAATCGGAAGTGTTAGAGAAAAGAAAGCAAAAATTATTTCAAATGTGTTAGTCGAAATGTTTAAGTTTTAGAAAATTATTATTTATTAAATTCTAAAAGAAGAAAAATTAAAATGAGCAAAATCAAAAAATATAAGGTAATCGGAGTTATTCCGGCGAGATATGAATCAACGAGATTTCCGGGGAAGCCATTGGCGGATATTTCCGGTAAGACAATGATTCGGCGAGTGATTGATAGAGTGAGAGCGACAAAGTTTATCGATAAAATTATTGTTGCCACTGATGATATTCGTATAAAAGAAAATGTAGAAAATTACAATGGCATTGTTGAGATGACGAGCAAAGTTCATAAAAGCGGAACGGAAAGGATAGGGGAGATATTGCAAAAATATGATGCTGAAATTATTGTAAATATTCAAGGCGATGAACCACTTATTTCTCCAAAAGTTATTGATGATACGATTGAATTAATTAAAAAAAATAAGCAATTTTCCGTCACTACAACTGCAACGAACTTCAAAAATAGAGACGAATGGAAAAATCCCAACAGAGTAAAAGTCGTGGTAAATAACCAAAATGAAGCGATGTATTTCACAAGAGCAAATATTCCATATCCGAGAAATGAGTGGGAAAAATTCCCGCCAAATACTTTTAAACATTTAGGATTATACTGTTATAGAAAAGATGCGATTACTGAATTTATAAAATTAAAACAGGCGGAACTTGAAAAAACAGAATCGCTTGAACAGTTACGATTTTTAGTTAACGGATATAAAATTGGTGTATTGATAACCGATGAAGATTCGCTGTCTATTGATACGAAAGATGATTTGGAAAATATTGTGAAGAGATTATCAAAATTAATAGAAAAATAATAGAACCATTTGATTAACGGTTTTTTTTGCCACGAATGCACGAATAAGATTTTTTTTGCCACGAATACACGAATAAGATTTTTTTTTGCTACGAATACACGAATAAGATTTTTTTTGCCACGAATACACGAATAAGATTTTTTTTTTGCTACGAATATACGAATAAGATTTTTTTTGTCAGGAATACACGAATAAGATTTTTTTTTGCGGGATAAAATGCTGTTAAATTTTAGTTTGAATTAGAAGAGAAAAAAAGAGAGTAAAAATAAAAACCCACAATTTATTAATCGTGGGTTTTTTCATATTAAGAATATTATTTTATTAATTAAAAAATTCTAATCAAATATAATATGACAAATTACGACAGAGGAAATTATTCCGGCGAGATCGGCAGTCAATGCTGCTGGTAGTGCATGTCTTGTTTTTCTAATAGAGATTGATCCAAAATATACAGCGAGAATGTAGAATGTCGTTTCAGTCGAACCCATCATTACGGAAGCCATTCTGCCAATCATAGAATCAGGTCCGTAGGTTGTTACTAATTCTGAAACAATTCCCAAGGCACCACTTCCGGATAATGGTCGCATAAAAGCAAGTGGTAATAATTCTCCTGGCATTCCAATCAAATTTGTGAGTGGTGATAATATCCAAGCTAAAAAATCCATAGCACCCGAGCTTCTGAATACACTAATTGCGAGAAAAATTGCTACTAAGAAAGGAATAATTTTTATTGCGACTTCAAATCCTTCTTTTGCTCCTTCGGTAAATACTTCATACACTTTTACCTTTTTGAAATATCCGTAAAGTGGAATGAAAAGTAAAATTAAAGGAATAGCCAAAATTGATATACCATTTATAATATTTGTAAACATAATTATTTCTCCTCATTTATGTTGGCTGGTTGGACGATATTTTTGAGTTGATATCTTGGTAATTTTTGCAATAGTTTTGACATTATAATTGCAACTGTTGTAGAGATTCCAGTGGCTACGATGACCGGTCCGATTATTTCTGTTGCATTTGTAGAATTTGCGGCTGCACGAATTCCAACTATTGTTGCCGGAATTATTGTCACACTTGATGTACTCATTGCCATAAATGTACACATTGCATTTGTAGCCGTATCTTTTATTTTATTCAATTTTTGTAATTCACCAATTGCTTTTAATCCCAATGGTGTTGCGGCATTTCCAAGTCCGAGCATACTTGCGGCTATTGCCATAATAATTGATCCCATCGCAGGATGATCCGCTGGAACTTCCGGAAATAACCACACCATTATCGGTTTTAAACCTCTCGCGATAGCTTTAACCAATCCTGACTTTTCAGCGATTTTCATAATCCCAAGCCATAATGCCATTACTCCAACTAATTTTAATGCAAGTGTGACGGCATGTTTAGCTTCTTCAAAAACAGAACCTGTCATATCCATCAGAGGTTGCCAAGATGGTTCCATAATCCAACCGGCAGAGGTAATTTCAATTCCCAAACAACTAAATCCGGCAACGATAATGCCGACAGATAGCAGTAGTAACCAAACAGTATTAATCATAATTTTCTCCTTTATATTTTCAAAAACATCAATGTGAATTTACAATTATTTTTGAAATTACACAAAGAGAATTTATTTAAAATTAATATTAAAATTTGATTAATAAAGAATTTGAATTATTAATAATATTCTTTATCGAAACTTCCATATTTAATAAAATGTAAAGATTGATAAAATGTATCGTAAGCAAGTAACAATTCAGCGTGAGAATGTTTTAAAATTATAAAATCTTTCATTTTGGCTAAATATGTTTCATCGACTCGCACATCCCAATCATTATCGGCATTTATTAAAGGATTATAACCCTTATTATTTTTTCGTCCACCGGCGATAATTCCAAATTCACAGTTTGGAGGTGGAAGCGATTTGTAATGTGCTTCAGATGTAGCGAGTATTTCTTGTCCGGGAGTTTTAGTAATCCATTTATAGAGTAAAAAATTATTTAATGTATCGGCATATTCAGAACCTTGATTTGGTGGTGCGAGCATAACCCATCTGACAATTTGTAAAGTAGAATCATAATTTTCCATTTCTCGACCAAGCAAATTTCCCATACTATGACTTATCAGATAGAATTTTTTATTTGGTATATTTTCATTTATCCATTCTGCAAACTCGATACCAAGTTTGTGAATATTATTGCTGGTGGATTTATATCCATAGTTATATGTTGTATATCCTATCTCTTGAAATCTAATTTCCAACGGTTTCATAAATAAAGGATTACACAAAATTCCATGGATAACAATGATAGGAATATCTTTTCCATTTTCAATTTCTTTACTTTTTATGTTATGATTAAATAGAAATAAACAAATTAAAATTGGAATTAGTATTTTATTTATTTTTTTCGTAGCAACTCCTAAAATTTTAACTATTCACCGCAAAAGAACACAAGGAACACAGAGAGCATCTAATTAGTATCATCGAATTAATCTAATTTATCGGATTATTGTCATCGAATTAATCGAATTTATCTAATTGGTTGTCATTGACTAAGACACAATTTTATGCACGGTATCTTCTAACCTCCTAACCCTCTAACCTTCTAACCATCTTAAGATTGTCATTTGTTGTCATTGATGGTCATTGATTGTTAACACTTTTATGCACGGTATCTTCTAACCTCCTAACCCTCTAAACTTCTAAACTTCTTCAAATGGCAGTAATACTTCTCAAAAATTCCACAGTTTCTTTTACGGCAATAATTGTTTTATCAATATCTTCTTCCGTATTTTCTCTTCCCAATGAAAATCTGATTGAGCTGTGTGCCTGTTCTGGCGGAACATTTAAAGCAGTAATAACATAACTTGGTTCCAATGATCCTGACGAGCATGCACTTCCTGTTGAAATCGAAATTCCATGCATATCAAGTCGTAGAAGAATTGATTCGCCTTCGATATTATTGAATGAAACATTTAGAACTCCCGGCAATCGTTTTTCAAGATGTCCATTTATTGAGATGTTAGAAATATTCTTTTTTAATTCATTTTCTAATTTATCTCTCAAAAATTTTATCTTTTTCACCTCATCATCCATCTCAATTTTAAGCTGAATAACCGCTTCGCCAAGTCCAATTATTCCAATAGTATTTTCTGTTCCGGCTCGCATAGAATTCTCCTGATGTCCGCCACTGATTAATGGACATAATGGTTTTTTCCCTTTGCGATGGAATAATACGCCAATTCCTTTTGGAGCATAAATTTTGTGTCCGGATAATGATAAATAATCTACATCTAATTTTTGTAAATCAATAGGAATTTTACCAATAGCTTGGACGGCATCTGTGTGTATTTGTATATTATTTTCTCGTGCGATTTTTATTATTTCTTCTATCGGTTGAATTGTTCCGGTTTCATTATTTGCATACATAATTGTTATTAGTGAAGTATTTTCTTTTATAGCATTTTCTACATCTTTAGGATTTATCAAACCATATTTATCAACAGGCAAATAAGTGACTTCAACATTTTGTTTTTCCAAGCATTCTAAAGTATTCATAACCGATGGATGCTCGATTACTGAAGAAATAATGTGTGTATGAGAAGTATTACAAAAAGCACAACAAGAGGTAGCTCCTTTAATTACAGTGTTATTTGCTTCTGAGCCACCGGCAGTAAAAATTATTTCATCAGAATCGCAATTTAAAAAATCCGCAATATTCTCTCTTGCCTCTTCAACCATCGCTCTAACTTTTCTTCCCTCTTCATAAACAGAACTTGGATTTCCATAAAAATCTAAAAAATTAATAATTTTTTCTTTTACTTTTGGATGCAATGGAGTCGTTGCATTGTTGTCTAAATATATCATTTTATTCCCCTGTATAAATGTCTGTTTCAAAATATTGTTTCACATATTTGTCAAGCAATCTTCTTGCTTCCGGTTCACATTTTCCACAAGCGGTACTTATTTTTGTTCGTTTCTGTAATGTGTCAAAATCCTTAATTCCTTCCAGCACTTCCATTTTAATTTCGTCTTCAGAAATATTCAAACACTCACAAACTATCCGAGAATCTTTTTCTACTTTTATCTTTTCTGCCTGTCCGGATTTTCTATAATAATCTTTTATTGATGCCCGTAATGCCTTATCGCCGAGTACCGAGCAGTGAATTTTGTTTGCAGGAAGTCCACCTAACTCTTTTATTATATCATCGGGTTTTATTTCCATTGCATCATCTAATTTCATTCCGCCATTTTCTGTAATCATTTCTGACATCATTGAAGTCGAACCAATCGCACTTGCACATCCGAATGTTTTCCACTTCATATCATAAATTCTATTATCCTTGACCTTAATATAAACCCGCATCAAATCACCACAAACAGGTGAGCCGTTTTCACCAACTCCGTCTGCATTATACTCTTCTTCTGAAACTTTCAAAACATTCTTCGGATTGAAAAAATGTTCCTTCACCTTATCAGAATAATTCCAATTTGTATCACTCATTTTATATTTTCCTCCATCAATATATTTTGTTTGTTTTTCCTAATTCTCTAACCCTCTAACCCCCTAAACTTCTAACCTCCTAACCCTCTTAACCCTCTCACAGAGCTATATATTTCCATAATATCATCTGAATTTATTTCCATCGGATTTTTCAACATATTTTTACTTCCCAATACTTGTGCAGTATTTTTTTCAATGAATTCCGAATTCAAATTTGCATTTATTCCCAAATCAAGGGAATCCAACCAATCATAAAAGTCATTTTTTTGAATGTTTAAAAAAGTAAAAAGTTCATCTAAATCATTTTCTACTGCGGGATAAAATTTTTCCATTATCTGTTTCATTACAACACCATTTGCCAAACCATGAGAAACCCCAAAATTTGTTGTTAGAGGATAACCGATTGCATGTTGCATCGTAGTTCCGGTTTGGGCAATTACGATTCCGCCGTAAAGTGAAGCGAGCATGAGTTTTTCTCTTAGATGAATATCATTGGGATTTTCTAAAGTATTTTTTAAATTTTCAAAGATTAATTTCACACCATCATATATCAATGGATAGACAATCTTATTTCTTTTGTTGGAATAAATTCCCTCTATCAAATGACTAAGTGCATCAATTGCAGTATCGCGAGTAATTATTTTTGGAAGTGAAATCGTATATTTGGGATCTAAAAAAGAGTATTTTGGAAACATTATTGGCGAACCAAATCCTGCTTTTCTATTTTTTTCCGTATCGGTAATTACACTATATTGAGTTGCCTCTGTTCCGGTTCCCGATGTAGTTGGAATTGCAATTATTGGAAAAGCTTTTTGAATTTTCTCCGAATCATAAAATTCTTTATTTGTGAATTTATTTGCGGAAATTATTGAAATTGCCTTTGCAGAATCAATGGGGCTTCCACCACCAATGCCAATAACCATATTGCAATTATTTTGCAAAAAATAATTTGCTCCTTCGTGAACAGTTTCCAATTTTGGATTTTCAGTAATTTTATCAAAAACTTTATATTCGATTTTATTTGTTTCTAATAACTCTGTAAGATCAGATTGTACTCCACTGATTTTTGCAGAATTTTTCCCAGTGACAATTAAAATTTTATTGTCTGAACTTAATTTTGAAATCAAATTTTCTTTTAATGAGTTTTCCCCAAAAAATATATTTGTTGGCATAAAATAGTTATACATTGTTTTCCTTATTGTTTGTGA
>JAYEHX010000177.1:0-5346 GCA_034659735.1 Fidelibacterota bacterium
TGGATATGGTAAATACAAAAACATTCAATCAGGTGATGATGATTTATTGATGCAAAGAGTGCGAGATGAAGGTGACTGGGAAATTGAATATGCAACAGATAAGAGAGCAACGGTTTTCACTTTTCCGCCAACATCTTGGAATCAGTTTTACAATCAACGACTTCGTTTTGCATCTAAAAGTTTTGACTATCCAATAAAATTAACTGCATCGCTAATCTTTTTATATTTTGTTAATTTATTGTTTTTAATTTTTATAATCCTATCATTTTTTTGTCTGGAAATATTGGGATTATTTGCTATCGCTCTCATTATTAAAATTATTGGAGAATCTATCTATTTATCAAAATCAAGATCGAAATTAAATTCAGATATTGATTTAAGCATTATGCCAATTGCTTCTTTTTTTCATATTTTTTATGTTATATACTTTGGAATGGCATCACAATTTCAAAGTTATAAATGGGGAGAATAAAAAGTCATGAATTACGAATTATTAATTATAAATCATGAATAAATATTTAAAAATAACTATTTTTTTTGTATTGCTAATTGGCAATTTGTTTTCATCTCAATTGCATGTTTCTATAAATGATCCTATATATTTATTTTTGGACAGAATGGCAACGACTGGAATTATACGAAACTTTTTCAATGATGAATTGCCACTCAATCGCGATGAAATTTCGGAATCGTTAGTTAAAATCTATAATCATAGACATCAATTATCCACAGTTGACAACAAACTTCTTATAGAATATATTAATGATTATCGTTATGAATTAGGAGAGAAAAAACATTGGAAAATTGGCGAACATTCTAACACATATTTTAGATTTAGTAAGTTCAAAAATTATAGACAAGATATAAAAGATATTTTTTCTTATCGAGATAATTCCGAAGACTTACATTTATTTGCCTATGAAAAAAATAATGAATTATTATGGTTAGATTTTGATTTTTATGATAGAGTTGAGATAAAAAATTCTGAATTTCGTCATGTTGGTGCAATGGGTTTTATTATTTCATCACAGATTGGCGAGCATTTTTCTCTGTATGTTGATGCATACCAATATGGACAATCAATTAATGATGAATTCACAAAATTTACACCAGAGATGAATAAACCATTCAGATCAATTGAAGGCAATATGTATAACACAGATAAATCAGATGCATACATTCAGCACTCATCAAAAATCGGAATTTTCACTTTGGGTCAAGAGCCAATTCGCTGGGGAAATTCTAAAAACACAATGATACTTGGAAAAAATAATTTCAACTCATCATTTGCATTTGTGAAGTGGGAACGAAAATTTCACAAATCAAAATTTACATTTTTACACGGTTCACTATTGCCGGAAAATTATTACATTGATTCATTGAGTAATCGACGAGCTTACAGGCAAAAATATATTGTCGGACATCGCTGGGATTTTATGCCATTTGAGAAACTACATTTTGGATTTACTGAGATGACAATTTATGGGGAACGCAATCCAGAATTAGTTTATTTCATTCCAACAATTTTTTTATGGTCGCCCGGACATAATTTAATGGATAGAGATAATACTTTAATGGCAGTTGAGTTTGAATATTTTCCGATAAATAGAATGAAATTTTACGGCACTTGGTTTTTAGACGAATTAAGCTATAGTAGATTATTTACAAAATGGTGGGCAAATAAATTTGGTTATCAGATGGGATTACATTTGACACCTGATTTTAAAAAAGTTTCAACAGATTTTAATTTTGAATTTTCAACAGTTCGACCTTGGACTTACACTCACAAATATTCTATAAATTCATTCACACATGCCGGAGAAAATTTGGGATTTGAATACGGTCCAAATACACAACTCTGGGAATTGCAAAATAGATGGTGGATTACAAAAAGACAGATTTTAACTTTCGAATATCAGCTCTTGAAACGAGGAGTGAAATTCGCAAATGATACTACCGGCTATGATATTGGTAATGATGTAAATCAGAATTATGAAAATAGAAATCCTGAATTTGATTATGCTACAGATGGATTGATGGGCGATATAATTGATGTTCACTCATTTTCTGTAAATTGGTTTTATCACTTGAGTAACGATTTGTTTTTTACAACTAATTATAAAATTAGTAAAATTGAAGATGAAATTGATAATTATTTTTCAGTTGAATTGAGATTTAAACTATAAGTTATAGAAATCTATGAAAAAATATATACTTTATTTAGTACAATTAATCATCTCTGTTTTGTTAATAATTTGGGCATTTGGCAATGTTGATTTTCAATCTGTGATGAATTTTATTTTTGAATTGTCGCTTGTTAAAATTTTATTCCTTCTACTTCTTGCATCTATAAGTTGGATTACAAATTTTTTTTATTACATGTTTACATTGCGAGAAAGTAAAATAATATTTTCTGTAAAAGAGGCATTGATTTCTTTTTTTGTAGGATATGTTTTGCGACTTACAATTCCGGGAGGTTATGGTGAAGTTGGGAAATTATTACTCATAAAAGGGAAAGTAAAAAATAAAATTTCTAGTTATATGTTAAAGTTAATTGCAGAATTTTTGCTACTTGTTTTTCTATTGGGTATTGCGATTTTTATTTTACTTCCGGAGAAACAATATTTAGTTTTTATTTCTATTTTACCAATTCTATTTGTTTTATTAATACCAGTTTTTCGTAAGATTAAGTATGTAAATATGTTAACAATTTTAGATGTAAGATATCAAAAAATAATTATCATAAACTCACTTTTTGCTTTGGTTATTTATTTAACTTTTATTTTTCAATATCAAGTTGTTTTACTTGGCGAAGAGATAACTTTTTTTGAAATAGGAGCAATTTGTATCTTGGTTTTATCGGCGGTTGGAATTCCAATCAGCATCGCCGGGATTGGTGTTAGAGAAAATGTGTCATTATATTTTTTGGCTATTTACGGAATTTCTGAAAATATCGCAATTGGTATTCCTATGATTGTTTTCGCTTTCAATGGTTTAATCCCTGCAATTGTCGGAGCATTTTTGTTAATATTCACGAGGCATAAAAAAATAATTAGGAGTTAGAATATTGAATATCATTATCGCTATAATATTTTCTTTTTACATAATAATTACAATGTTGATGTTGTTTGGATTGCGAAAAAAAAATAGAATTGTAAATAAAAAATTATATAACTTTTCTATTGTTGTGGCGGTAAAGAATGAAGAAAAAGATATTGAAAAATTATTAGAAAGTTTAAAAAAAATTAATTATCCAAAAGAAAAATTAGAGATAATAATTGTTGATAATTCTTCTGAAGATGATACCGTAAAAGTAATTAATAGATTTATAAAAAAAGATTCTCATATAAAATTGATTCAATTATATAAAAACGAATCAAATACATTGAAGGGAAAATTGTATGCACTTCAGCAAGGAATTTTAAAAAGTAATGGTGAAATAATTCTTATAACAGATGGCGATTGCAAGGTCCCATCGTCTTGGGTGGCATCATACAACTCAAAATTTACAGAAAAAATCGGACTGGTTGCAGGGAATATTTCTTTGATTGCCGGTGATAAAAAAACAACAATGTTCACAAAAATTCAAAATCTGGATTGGATATTTTTGCAAACAATTTCGACAGGTACTGCCGAAATAAATTTGCCTGTTTCAATGCTTGGTGGGAATTTTGCTATTCGAAAAGAGACATATATTGATATTGGCGGTTTCGAAAAAATGGGTTTTTCAATAACCGAAGACATGAAATTAATTCAAGAAGTTCACAAACAAAAATTTTGGGAAATACACTATTCAGATGATGACAATATTTTAATTTCAACTGTTCCCACAAAAAATATTCGTGAATTTATTACACAACGAAAAAGGTGGGCAATGGGAAGCACTGATGTCACATTCTGGGGAATAACTTTGCAATTAATCGCTACTATAAATCATCTCTTAATTGCCTTTGGATTTTTATTACCAATCAATAAATTGTTATTATTATGTGGAATTGGTGCAATATTATTCTCTGATTTTATTCTACTTTTCAAACAATTATCAAAATTCAAAATGAGAAAATTACTTTTATATTTTTTCCATTATAAAGTGTTTTTCATTTTATATATTATACTTTTTATTCCGATCGTTTTGTTTTCTAAAAAGGTTGTCTGGAAAGGTGAAGAGTATAAGGTTAAGAAAAAAAAATTAAAAAAAGGAGGAGTAAATGAATAAATATTTTTTAATGATAATCGGAGTTGTTATACTTTACGAAATTATTTTTCCGAAACTTATTTATTATCCACACGAATATAATTCTCAAAACATACAAGAGTTGTTAGAATCTGCTGTCCAAGATTCTGCATTTCCGGGTGGCGTTTTAATTGCAGGAAATAGTCGTGAAATTTTGATAAATAAAGAATTTGGATTCCACACTTATTCAAAAAAAAGAGAAACAAAAGCAGATGATATTTTTGACTTGGCTTCGATAACAAAAGTAATCTCCACTACTTCCGCCACAATGAAATTATTTGAATTCGGTAAATTAAATTTAGATGATCAGGTCATAAAATACATTCCGCAATTTGAAAAAATTAATGAAAATAAAATTAATAAAAGAGACAAGGTGAAAATAAAACATCTGCTTACACACACTTCAGGACTTCCACCATTTCGACTTTTTTATAAAATGGAATCGCCACTTGATAGTGTATATTCTACAAAATTGAGAACTGCTCCGGAAGAAAAATATGTCTATTCCGATATTGGAATTATTATTTTAGGGAAAATTATTGAAAATATATCAGAACAAACATTAGCGAAATTTACAACAGAAAATATTTTTCAACCGTTAGAAATGAATTCTACTTTTTTCAATCCAGTAGATTCAATTTATTACAAAATCGTTCCAACAGAATATTCAGAAGAAGAGGGAAAGTTTATCAAAGGACATGTCCACGATGAGAATGCATATTGTTTAAATGGTATTGCAGGGCATGCGGGATTATTTTCTACAGCAAGAGATCTTGCAAAATTTTCTCAGATGATGTTGAATAACGGCAAGTTAAATGAAGTAAAAATATTTGATGAAGAAACGGTAAAATTATTCACGAAAAAAGCTGAAATAATAAAAGATAATTCCCGTTGCCTTGGTTGGGATAGTCCTGATGGAGAATGTTCTGGCGGAATATATTTAGGTAAAAAAAGTTTTGGACATACGGGATTTACCGGCACTTCACTCTGGATAGACCCAACGAATGATCTGTTTGTGATTTTGTTAACTAATGCAGTGCACCCCAATCGTTCATACAAATCGCCAAAGTACTATCAATGGCGACAATTAATACATTCTAAAGTTTATGAAA
>JAYEHX010000177.1:5446-9407 GCA_034659735.1 Fidelibacterota bacterium
AAGAATAGTTATAAATATTTTCCTTGAAACAAATCATTTTCTCTCATAAACTTTTGTAAATCCATAATAATTTCCGGCGTTTTTTTATTCCATAATGGCACAATTAATAGTTTAGTTGGAGAGTCGGCAAAAACTCTTTGTAGAATAATATCATTGTCCAAATATGAAATAAACTTGGATAAAAATTTTATATATTCAGTATAACCGAATGTCTTTATTGGATTATTTTCATGTATTTTTTCAAGTGATGTGTTTTTTATAATCTGTAAATGATGAATTTTTAAAAATTTTATCGGTAGTTCATTTATTGCTTTTGCCATTTCAATCATTTCATTTTTCGTCTCTGTTGGTAATCCGAGAATGATATGTCCCGTCACATCAATCCCAATTTTTGAAAGTTTTTTAATTGCAGAGATTGTTGTTTTGTAATCGTGTTTTCTATTCATCCATTCCAATGATTTGTCATAAATTGATTCTATACCAATTTCAACATTCAAATATGTTTTGTTATTCAACTCTTTTAACAACTCTATAATTTCATCACCTAAACAATCCGGACGAGTAGAAATTGAAAGCCCAACAATATTTTTAAAATCTATAGAATCATAATATTTTTTCCGCAACTCTTTAACCAGAGCATAAGTATTTGTATGACTTTGGAAATATGATATAAATTTTTTCGCACCTAATTTATTGAAATATGTAATCCCGGATTCAACTTGTGATTTTATAGAATTGTCAGTCGAATTTATAAATGGCGAAAATGATTTATTATTACAATAAACACAGCCACCGCTTCCTTTACTGCCATCTCTATTTGGACATGTAAATCCACCATCAATAGAAATTTTCTGAATTCGTTCACCAAATTTTTCTTTTAAAAAATAAGTGTAATTATTATAACGAAACCCGTTTTGTGCATATTTCAATTTTGGATTTGTATAATTTTTATACATCTAACTTTTCTCTTTTTCTATCAAAACCCATTCAAATCATCGACAAATTTCTGAATATCTTTATCTTTAAATCCCTTCTCTTTTCCTGCATCTTCCAAACTACCCCAAGTCGGTTCGCCACAAATTATGCACCGAATTCCTTGCTCTTTCAGATATCGAACTGATTCCGGTATTTCTTCCACAAGTTCCTCAATTAGTGTATCTTTTGTCACTTTCATATTTATAATTCTCCTATTTTTTTATAGCGAAATTTAACATGTTATTTTTACATAGACAATTTTTTATTTGAATATTCATTTTTCTTTTATAAAATTAAATTTAGTTGTAAATTATTTATATGAAAAAAGAGATAAAAACTATTATAGAAAAATTAACACGGTTATTAGATTTAACAGAACTCAATAAAATTAAAAATAGTGTTGAAAAATTATTTGCAACTATTGATGATATGGATTTCAAACAAGTTGATTCAGAACTTGACATTGTTCCAATCGACAAATCATATTTACTAAACGAATTACAACAGATAATTGAAACGAAAACAATAGAACGAACAAAATATTATATTCAGCGATTAATAAAAGGATTGACAGAAATTCGTACTGGAAAAATTAATGACATAAATCTAAATCAATGGAAATCCTACGATGATATTCTCACCGACAGTTTATGGATATTAGATAAGCGAGATAATTCCGGAGCACATTCTGCAGGATACTGGGGAAATTTTATTCCACAAATTCCCAATCAATTTTTACGGAGATTTACAAAAAAAGGCGAATGGGTTTTAGATCCGTTTGTTGGTAGCGGAACGACTTTGATTGAAGCAAAGCGACTCGGTCGAAATGGAATTGGGATTGATGTTCAGAAAAAAGCAATAGAGTTAACGAAAGAGAATCTAAAAAAAGACAGTAGTAAAAATCAAGTAAATATAAAATTAATTGAAGCCGATAGTATAAAATTAGATTATAAAAAGATATTAAATGAAGTTGGAATTCAATCTGTTCAATTAATAATTCTTCATCCGCCATATTGGGATATTATTAAATTTAGTGATAATAAAAATGATTTATCCAATGCAAAATCCATTGATGAGTTTCTAAAATTAATTGGAAAATTAATAGATAGAACATTTTCAATTTTGGATAAAGGGCGATATCTTGCAATTGTAATTAGTGATAAATATGAAAATGGCGAATGGATTCCACTTGGATTTTATACGATGCAAGAGATAATGAAAAGAGGTTATAAATTAAAAAGCACAATCGTGAAAAATTTTGAAGATACAACGGCGAAGAGAAATCAAAAATCGTTATGGAAATATAGATCACTTGTTGGTGGATTTTATATTTTCAAACATGAATATATATTCTTATTTCAGAAAAAATAGAAAATTGGAGCATAACTTAAATGGGCTTTAGAAAGTATTTAAAAAAGTTAAATTCGGAATCAAAATCGCATTCAACTAAATTTATATTCATTACCGGTGGAGTAATTTCCGGTTTGGGAAAAGGAATTACCGGTGCATCAATTGGATATTTATTGAAACAAGCGGGTTATAAAGTGACAATACAAAAATTCGATCCGTATTTAAATGTTGACCCGGGAACATTGAGTCCATATCAACATGGTGAAGTTTTCGTCACAGATGATGGTGCGGAGACGGATTTGGATTTGGGACATTATGAAAGATTCCTTGATGAAAACATGTCGCAAAAAAATAATTCTACAGCCGGTGCGATTTATAATACGGTATTGAAAAAAGAACGAAAGGGCGATTTCCTCGGTGCGACAGTTCAAATTATTCCACATATCACAGATGAAATAAAAAATAGATTCGTAAGTATTCTGGAAGATAAATATTATGATTTTATCATTACAGAGGTTGGTGGAACGGTTGGCGACATTGAGAGTTTGGCATTTTTGGAAGCTATCAGACAATTTGAACATGGCATTGACGAGAAGGATTTTTTAAATATTCATGTCACACTTGTGCCTTATATAAAATCATCTGGTGAAATAAAAACAAAACCAACACAACATTCTGTAATGAAATTGAGAGAGATTGGACTTCGCCCGTCATTGCTTGTATGCAGAACAGAAAATGCGCTGTTGAATGATGAGATACGAGAAAAAATTGCTCTTTTTTGTGATGTTCGAGAAAATTCAGTTTTTGAAGCTTACGATGCATCAACGATTTATGAAGTGCCGTTGATATTGTTTAAGCAAAATATTATTGAAGTAATAAAAAATAAAATGCAGTTAGAGAATTGGACCGATATTGAAACTAAGCAATTAATGAATTTTGTTAATAAAATAAAAAATCCTTCTAAAAATGTACAAATAGCTGTTATTGGGAAATATACAAGTTTGCCTGACGCCTACAAAAGTATAATGGAATCGTTCATTCATGCCGGAGCCGAAAACGATGTAAAGGTAAATATTAAATGGATAAATGCAGAAAATTTAGAATCAAATTCTGAAGAGCATGTTGTTGAATTACTCAATGGAATTGATGGATTATTGATTCCGGGAGGATTTGGCGAACGAGGGATTGAGGGCAAAATAATTTCCGCAAAATATGCAAGAGAAAACAAAATCCCCTTCTTCGGAATATGTCTCGGTCTGCATGTTGCACTTATAGAATTCGCACGAAATGTTACCAATCTTGAAAATGCAAACAGTACAGAATTTGATAAAAACACAAAATATAAAGTAATTGACCTAATGTTAGACCAGAAAAATATTGTTGAAAAAGGTGGAACGATGCGACTTGGTGCTTACGATTGTAAAATTGCTTCCGACTCATTAGCATATTTATCGTATCATGAAAAACATATTTCGGAACGACATCGTCACAGATATGAGGTGAATAATGAATATAGAGGAACATTTAAAAACGCAGGAATGAAGTTTACAGGAATAAATCAGAAGTTAAATTTAGTTGAAATTTTAGAATTGGAAAATCATCCTTGGTATCTTGCAGTTCAATTTCATCCGGAATT
>JAYEHX010000178.1:0-9322 GCA_034659735.1 Fidelibacterota bacterium
GAAAAATGAAATTAGGAATTATTGCAAATAACGAAAAAATCAAAAAAGATTCTAAATTTTTTATAGAATTTATTACTTGGTTAAAAGACAATAATGCAAATTTTATAGTAGAAAAAAAAGTATCAAAGTTCTTACCAAATTCCATTAAAGTAAGTAACTATTCCGAAAATGAAATTTTGAAATTGTCAGATATTATCATTGTTATTGGTGGTGATGGAACGATTCTTTCCACAGTAAAAAAAATATCCATGACAGAAAAACCGATTGTAGGAATTCATATTGGACGGCTTGGCTTTCTCGCCGAAATTACGATGTCAAATTTTAAGGATAATTTAAACAAAATAATTGCAGGAAAATATTCAATAGAAAAAAGAGCAATTCTAAAAGCTTCTGTTAATTCAAATAATAAAATAACGACCTTTTTTGCTTTGAATGATTTTGTTGTTTCAAAAGGCACTTCATCTCGAATGATAGAATTTCAAGTTGATATTAATAGTAATTTTATGAATTCTTTTAAAGCCGATGGTTTGATTGTTTCTACTCCAACCGGTTCAACTGCATATTCGCTTTCAAATAACGGCCCAATTTTGACACCTGATTTAAAAGGAATGATTCTTAATCCAATCTGTCCGCATATTCTGACAAACCGCCCAATGGTAATAACTGACGACAAAAAAATAGAAATTAATTTAATAAACAATTCCGAAGATTGCATATTTACAGCCGATGGACAAAACGATATTAAATTGGATTTAAATTCGCAAATAAAAATCGAAAAGGCATCATTTAACGCAAATTTAATTAGAATAGAAGGAAGTAATTACTTTAAAACATTAAGAAATAAATTGCGATGGGGAAAAAATTAAATGGAAATTATTAAATTAAAAAATATGAAATTTTATGGATTTCATGGTGTGGAAAAAGAAGAGAAAAAACTCGGCGGAAGATTTGAAGTTGACATCACTTTGGAATGCAATTTGCAAAAGGCAATTGAAACTGACAATCTTGAAGATACGATAAATTATGAAGCCGTATATAATGAGGTGAAAAAAATAATCACAGCTACTAAACATCACTATCTTTTAGAATCGCTTGCCGGAAAAATATGCAAAAGAATTAAGACAGATTTTGAATTAGTAAAAAAAGTGACGACAACAATCCGTAAACCAAATGTTCCGATACAAGGTGTGCTTGATACTGTTGAAGTTGTGGTTACTTTATAATCAATGACAATCTTTAGATGGTTAGGAGATTAGAGGGTTAGGAGGTTAGAAAGAAGTTTAGAAGTTTAGGAGGTTAGAAGTTTAGGTAATGTGCATAAAAGTGTGTCTAAATCAATGACAACAAATGACAAAATATCCGTGCTAATCCGCCAAATCCGCGAGAATCCGTGTGCTACAAATGAGTAAAAATGACAATTAATATTTTAAATAGAAAAAAAATAAAAAGATTTTTATATGTTTGTATGATTATTATTTTTTTAATTTCAAACATATTCGCAAAAGATAAAATATTCTTCAATAAAAATACACCATATTTAGATGATGTATATTTCGTTTTGAAAAGTAAAAATTTTGTTCTAACTCAAGATTCAGTTAATGCAGATTATTTTGGTGAAATATCCGGCATTTCCAAATCAGATTCAATTCAATATCAAATAGTAATAAAAAATGATTATGAAGAAAAAATAATTGGAAGTTTTAGTAAGGAACAATTATCTAAATCTTTTGTAAAATCGGAAGTGAAACGATTTACTTTTTTTAGTTTTTTACTCAATACTTTTGTAATAGTATTGTATTTTTTAAGGTCAACATAAGAGAATTATAAAATAGGATAACAGATGAAAAAACAAATATTTTTAATTTTAATGAGCATGTTTTTATTTACAAACATATTTGCACAAACTGATTTCGATAAAAAAAGTGTCCTGAAAAGTGTAGTGCTTCCGGGTTGGGGAGAAATGAGTTATAATAAAAATCGCAGTAAATTATTTTTTATTTCTGAATTAACAATTTGGGCTTCATATTTTACATTTAATAAATATCATGACATCCAAGATAACGATATGAAAAATTATGCAGAAGTCCATTCCGGTGCCGATGATTTTTCAGATGTTTCTCAATATTGGGTTGATTTGGGAAGTTTTTATAGTTACGAAAATTTCAAAGAACGAATGTTAGAACTTAGAACTCCGGAAAAAATTTGGGATGAAAAATATGCTTGGGATTGGGATTCTAACGAAAATGCAAACAAATATAGAAACATGCGAATAGATCGTGATATGTCATTATTAAGAGCAAAATTTTCTATCGGTGGTCTTGTTTTGAATAGAATTATAAGTGCGATTGATGTAATTTATCTGTCAAATAATTCAAATAAAGTATCCACATCAATGTCATTAAGCAGAGATAAAGCAGTTTTCAAAATTTCAATTCCAATAAATAAAATTAAATAATTACAGTTGAATATTTTAAAAAACAATAAGATAATTTTGTTAATTAGTATTATCTCGTTAATTCTAATTACATTTTTATCCACATTAATTTATCAAATAGTTGCCTTGGTTTTTATTCTCTTTTTTGTTCTACTATCCGACTTCAGAAAAAATATTTTTAACTCATTTAAACGATTCTCAATTTTGATTATTTTCACACTTTTAATTCATCTCTTTTTTAGATTCGAGAATAACTATCTCGCAGAATTTACTCAATTTCAACTTTGGGAAAAGAGTTTGTTTTACACATTTAGAAACACAAATATTATTCTACTTATGCTTTGGACAATAAATTCCATAACAACAATGGATTACTACAAATTTCTAAATTCTTTGCAAAAGAAATTTATGAAAATTAAAATTAATCTCTCATTTTTGATTCAGCCACTGATTATTGGTTTAAGATATTTTGATATTATTCAAACTGAATTTCAATCACTTCAACAAATTCATAGAATTCTTGGGATAAAAAAACCGACAAATATCATTCAAAAAATTCGTTATTATTCCGGATTGATTTTGCCACTTATAATAAATTCTATTGAAAGAGCGGAAATTTTGTCAATCGCTTTAACAAGTAGAAGATATAATTATGAATAATTTATCAATAAATAATAATTTCCTTTTCGTTTTTGAAGTTGAATATGATGGAACGAATTATGCAGGATTTCAAGTTCAACCAAATACAAAAACAATTCAAGGTGAGTTGCAAAAAGCTTTAAAAAATATCTATAAAACTAAAATTACAATAAATGCTTCCGGACGAACAGATGCCGGAGTTCATGCACGAAAACAGATATTTCATTTTGAACCACCAAAAATTATTGAAAAAATAAATCTAAAACTGGCGATAAATTCACAGATGAATGGGGACATCAGAATAAGAAAAGTTGGAATTGCAAACACCGATTTTCACTCACGATTTTCTGCTATCGAACGAACTTATAAATACAATATTTTATTGGGAAATGATATATTTACAAAAGATTATTCATGGCAACTCAATTACAATATTGATATAAAAAAATTGAAAAAATGTGCAAAAATTATAAAAGGCGAACATGATTTTACGGCTTTTTGTAATGCGAAATCCGATGCAAAACATAAAATATGCACAATCAAAAAAAGCAATTGGCAAATAAAAAAGAATTCTTTAATTTACACAATTACCGCAAATAGATTCTTGCATAATATGGTGAGATCGTTAGTCGGGAATATGATAAAAGTTGGAATTGGAGAAAAAACAGTTGATAATTTTCAAAGAATACTTGATGAAAAAACAAGATATTTTGATATTTACACTGCCCCACCACAAGGATTATTTTTAGAATATGTCAAGTACAAAAAACAGATAAAGTGGTTTGAATGAGGAGAAAAATGAAAAAAATAATATTACTTCTATTTATTTTAACTATGATTTTACAAGCACAAATTGATAATAAAATATCCAATGAAGTGCAAAAACAGATTGAGATAAATTCTCCAAACGAAAAATTATTGGTATGGATATTTTTTACTGACAAAGGTGAAAATGAATTAAACAAACTTTCACAACCAAATAAAATCGTAAGTAAAAAATCGTTAAAAAGAAGAGCAAAAGTTCTACCAAAAAATAAACTTATTTCATATTCTGATTTACCACCAAGCAAAAATTATATAAAAAAAATAGAAGAGACAAATTTTACTTTACGACATAAATCCAGATATTTTAATGCTGTAAGTGGCTATGTAAATGAAACCAAATTAACAGATATTGCAAACTATAAGTTCGTAAAAAAAATTGATATAGTAAAAAAATATCATAAACGAATTCAACCAATTGAAAAAATGAAACCTGTGAAAAAAACACACACACTCAATAAAAAAAACAATACACATTCATTAGATTATGGAGAATCATATACACAATTAGAGCAGATGAATGTTCCTACTCTTCACGATTCAGGATTGTCTGGAAAAGGAATTACAATTTGTGTTCTCGATGCAGGATTTAATTTGTTGGAACATGAAGTTTTTGATAGTATGAATATTATTGATAAATGGGATTTTGTTGATAATGATTCCACCGTCGGAGGACATTCCCACGGAACCGGCACACTATCTGCAATCGGTGGTTTTAAAGAGGGAGAATTAATCGGTCCGGCTTTTGGTGCAGATTTTTTACTTGCGAGAACTGAAGATGTATCGAGTGAGACACCACTTGAAGAAGATAATTGGATTGCCGGAATCGAGTGGGCGGACAGCATCGGAGCGGATATTTCTTCGACTTCTCTTGGCTATCTTGACTTTGATAATCCATTATATAGCTACACTTGGGAAGATATGAATGGTGACTCTTGCCGAATAACAATCGCTTCTGATTTGGCTGTAAAAAATGGAATAATCGTTGTGAATTCTGCGGGAAATAAAGGAAGTAATTCAACACACAACACTTTAATGGCTCCGGCAGATGGCGATAGTGTAATTACAATTGGAGCTGTAGATTCTCTTGGAAATCGAAGCAGTTTCAGTTCTGTTGGAAATACAATTGACGGTAGAATTAAACCTGATGTGATGGCTATGGGTTCAGCTGTTTATCTTGCGAATACTGGTGGAACTTATTCACGAGGTAGCGGAACATCATTTAGTTGTCCGCTCGTTGCCGGTGTAACGGCACTTTTATTGGAATATGACACAACATTAACTCCAATGCAAATGAGAGATATTCTAAGAGAAAATGCTTCAAATAGCGATTCACCAAATAGATTAATGGGTTGGGGAATTGTGAATGCATCTGTATCTTTGAATGAAATAATTATCAATCAACTACCTGAAAATTATTTGCTAATAAAAAATTATCCAAATCCATTTAATAATTTTACAACCATAGAATATGTTATTGAAGAAAATACTTTTGTTAGAATAAATATTTATAACATTTTTGGACAAAAAATTCAAACACTTGTTAATGAAGAAAAAGGAATTGGAAAATATAAAATCAACTTCAATGCAGATAATTTATCAAGTGGAATTTATTTTTGTTCTATGCAATACGATAATAAAATTATAACAACTAAAATGCTTTTGTTGAAATAAAAAACTCTCTATATAAAAAATAAATGTTGAATTCCATATCCAATTAAAACTAATATTATTTCGCTAGTAACCATAATTAATAGTAAATATACATAATTGATTGTTTCTTTCTTTTCTTTTTTATTTGCAAAAATCGACATTACTAATCCAACTACTACTCCTACTGAAAAAAATTGATAAAACTCTAAAAATGTAATATCAAAAAATAAATCATTACGAATAAAAAATCCAATAGAATATCCAAAGAGAAAAAGGATACAACCCAATATAATAATACTCAAAATACTTAAAAAAATATTTTTATTAAGTATCTTTTTAACCTCTCTCCTATTATCATAATATAATAAAATACCGGTAAGAACTATCGCAAATATTCCCCATTTAATTATTAATAACCAAGTGAATTGTGAAAAGTAGTATTGTAAATCTTTAGTAGCACTTTGAAAAATAATCATACTAATACTAAAAAAAAGAAAATAAAAAAGAAAAAGTTTTTTATTAATTTCTTTAACATCTTTAAAAAATTGTAGCATAATTGACTCCTGATTTATTTAACTTATTAAAAAAATAAATGATGAATCCCTCTAAATATTAAAAATAGAATTACAATAAAAACAATGAAGAAAATAAAATTTATCCCCACTTGTCCCCAGCGAATCTCTTTGAATTTTAATTGTCTGTTTTTCCAATTTAGTGCAAAATAGAAAGATAGTGATATGGAAAAAGTAAGTGCCATACTCATTTCATTATAATCAATTCCTTTATAAAGTCCTATTCTCAAATATGATTCTAATAGTATTCCCAAAAAAGCATATACAATAGTTAATACTACACCTAAAATAATTTTTATAATAAGTTTTTGGCTTAATACTTCTGCTCTCTTTTTTATTTTAGTTGAATATAAATATACCCCAAGAAAAATAAGAAAAGCAACAATTATCCATCGAATAATTATTGTCAAATATAAAAAATCAATAAAATAGTAATTTGCTTCAAAGATTATTGGTTGAAGCAAGAGCCAATAAATAAATGTAAAAATAAAAGAGAAAAACAAAACTTTAACTTTCATTTCTTTTAAATCTTCAAAAATTTGTAACATAAATTTCTCCTTATATCATTACAAATAGTTTACAAAAAAAACATTATAATTACAATAATTTTGCAAAATTAAAAAAAAAGTTGTATTCTATAGAGTTGTTTTCTTCTCAATAAAATAAAGGAAAATTATGCAAAACACATTTAAACAAAACTTAATATATTTATTTTTGGTCTTACTTTTTACAATTACTGCGATATTTATTTCAAAGAATTATTATCTAATCAAATCTATACAAAATACGGAGCAGATTGAAAATCAAATAATGGAACCCAAACCCGATTCATTAGAAAAAGATATAATAAATGAAGAAATAAATATAAGAAGAAAAAATTCCATTACAAAAATAGTTAAAAAATGCAGTCCGGCAATTGTTGGAATTCATGTGACAAGAATTCAACAATATTCACAAAATAGTTATTTAAATGATCCATTTTTTGCTAATTTTTTTCCACCGCAGATATACAAGAAAAAGGTAAAAAGTTCAGGAAGTGGAGTAATAATTTCCGAAGATGGTCTGATTATTACAAATGCTCATGTTGTTGGAACAAATGCACTTGAAATAATTGTCACAACAACATCGGGAAAAAATTATGATGGAGAAATAATCGGAATTGATCCAATGTCAGACATTGCCGTTCTAAAAATTAAAAAACGAAATTGTGATTTTCTCAAGATGGGAAACAGCGACGAAATAATAATTGCTGAATGGGTCGTCGCACTTGGAAATCCATTTGGATTGTTCGATCTAAATTTTCAACCTGTTGCAACAATTGGAATAATAAGTAGCATCGATCTTGACTTCGGTGAACAGCAGAGTGGAAAAGTTTATCAAGATATGATTCAGACAGATGCAAGTATTAATGCCGGAAATAGCGGTGGAGCTTTGGTAAATGTGCTCGGTGAAATCATCGGAATGAATACTTTTATTTTTAGTGGAAATCAGTCATCGGGTTCAATTGGTATAGGATTTGCAATTCCCATTAATCGAGTTAAGGAAATTTCAGACGAATTGGTGGAAACCGGAAAAGTTGACCGTGGATATGATACAGGATTAATTATTCAACCACTTAATCCTATAATTAAAGAATATCTAAAAATCAATGAAAAATATGGTGTAATCATTACCGATATAAAAAGAAAAAGTTCTGCTTCAAGAACAAATCTGCAAATTGGTGATGTGATTTTAAAAGTAAATAAAAAGAAAATATATAAAAATCATGATATTCAAACATTTATAAACGAGAATTTTCTCAGAGCAGGTGATAAAATTAATCTGACAATTTGGCGAGATAGCGATATTTTTGAAATTGCACTTACTTTGGAAAAATATTAATAATAACAGGGGGAAATTAAAAACATGAAAATAATTAAAGTTAATGACAAAAAAACAATGAAAAAATTCATTCATATGCCGTGGAAAATTTATAAAAATGATAAAAATTGGGTTCCGCCATTACTTATTGGAGAGAAAGAAAAATTCAATAAGAATAAATTTCCATTTTTTGAGCACTCCGAAGCGGACTTTTTTATAGCAGAAAAAGATGGAAAAATTGTTGGAAGAATTGCCGGAATAAAAAACAACAGGCATTTAGATGTTTACAAAGATGATGTCGGATTTTTTGGTTTTTTTGAATCAATTGATGACCAAAATGTTGCCAATGCACTTTTGGATAAAGCATGCAATTGGTTGAAAAATAGAGGACTAAAATATGTTCGTGGCCCAGAAAATTATTCTCAAAACGAAGAAGTCGGATTACTTATTGATGCGTTTGATTCTCCACCGGTAGTTATGATGACATACAATCCACCTTATTATAAAAAATTAATTGAAAATTATGGCTTCAAAAAAGAGATGGATTTATATGCCTATAATCTTGAAAATGTAACACATATTCCTGCTCGTCTAAAAAGAGCAGTTCACCTGTTGAAAAAAAAATATAATTATAGAATAAGAAAAGTAAATTTGAAAAAATTAGATTCAGAAGTAAAAAAAATAAAAACAATTTACGATTCCGCGTGGTCAGAAAATTGGGGAGCTGTGCCTTTTACAGATGCAGAAATTAATCATATAAAAAAAGAACTTGTTCAAATTTTAGATCCTGATCTTGCTTATATTGCTGAAATTGATGGAAAGCCGGTTGGAGTAGGTTTGAGTATTCCAAATATTAACGAAGCAATAATAAAAACAAATGGTCGCCTCTTCCCTTTTGGACTTTTAAAATTACTTTGGCATAAAAGAAAAATCAAAAGTGTGAGAGTAATTATTTTAGGAATTTTACCAAACCAACGACATAAGGGAATTGACACCGCATTATATTATGAAACATTTAAAAATGGAATTAAAAACGGCTATACTAGTGGAGAAATGTCTTGGATTTTGGAAAATAATTATCCAATGAGAAATGCTTTAGAAAAAATTTATGGCTCGAAAATTTATAAAACTTATAGGATTTATCAACGACCAATTGCTTAAGAACGAATAACAACAAATGACAATCAATGACAACAAATGACAATCAATGACAACAAATGACAATCAATGACAACAAATTCCTCTGCGTCTTTGCGTCTCCGCGGTAAAGTAAAAATGACAACAAATGACAATAAATAACAATCAATGACAACAAATTCCTCTGCGTCTTCTTGCACTGAGC
>JAYEHX010000179.1:0-2091 GCA_034659735.1 Fidelibacterota bacterium
AAGATAAAATTAGACAAAATTTATAACAATTAAGTGAAATATTTTTATGAATGGATTGATAATAATTCCGGCCTATAACTCTGCTAAAACACTCAATAAATTACTTGAACTATTAAATGCTAACTCACGATTAGATAGTTTGGTAGTCAATGACGGTTCAAGTGATAATACAAAAGAAATTGCCGAAAAAAAATCTACATTCATAATAAAAAATTCAACAAATTTGGGAAAGGGAAAATCATTACAGAAAGGATTTGACTTCGCAAAAAAAAGAAATTATGAATTCGTTATTACAATCGATTCGGATTTGCAACATCCACCTGAAGCCATATCCAAATTTATTGAATTGCATAAAATAGCTTCAAAAAGTATAATAATCGGGAATAGAAAATTAAGCAAAGATATGCCAATTCATCGAAAGATTAGTAATTACTTAACATCAAAATTAATCTCAATAAGAATTGGTCAGAAAATATTGGATTCTCAATGTGGCTATCGTCTAATTCCAAAACCATATTACGAAATTTACAAATCAAAAAGAGCAGGTTTTCACTTCGAATCGGAATTGATTTTTAGATTTGGTTTACAAAATGTAAAATTTGAATTTGTTGAGATTCCTACAATTTATAACTCTGATATAAAAAGCAATATGAATAATTTGTATGCTACTTATGATTTTATTAAATTATTCATAGAAAGTTTATTTTGGAAAAAAGGAGATTAAATAATGAATAATGAATATCATTTTTTCGTTGGTAATGAGAAAAAACAAAGCGATAATAAAATTGCTATAACTTGTCCTTATGATAAAAGTATCGTTGGAAATGTACATATAGCAAATCAAAATAATATCGAAAATGCAATTGCTAAAGCAGAACAGATATTTCCAATTACAAAAAAAATGTCAGCTTACGAACGAGCAGATATTCTGGAAAACATTATCAATGAAATCAAAAAGAATATTCAACAATTATCTGAAATATTGGCTTTAGAGTGTGGAAAAAATATAAAATTTGCAAATGCTGAAGTTAATCGAGCAATTGAGACATTCACTTTGGCAAAAGAAGAGTGCAAACGAATTGAAGGCGATTTTTTTGGATTAGATTCTGTAAAAAAAGGAGTCGGAAAATCGGCAATAGTTAAGAGATTTCCAATTGGTCCGGTGCTTGGCATTACACCTTTCAACTATCCATTGAATCTTGTCGCTCACAAGGTCGCTCCTGCCCTTGCTGTCGGAAATCCGATAGTCATTAAGCCATCATCACTCGCCCCAATTTCAGCACTACTACTTGGCGAAATAGTCACAAAATATGTTCCTGACGGAATGTTGTCAATATTACCATGTGCAGGAAAAGACATTGAAAAATTCGTATCTGATGAAAGAATAAAAATGTTGACTTTTACCGGAAGTGCGGATATTGGTTGGAAATTAAAAAAACTTGCAAATAAGAAAAAAGTATGTTTGGAGTTGGGAGGAAATGCCGGATTAATAATTGATAAAACGGCTGATATAAACGATGTTGTTGGAAAATCTATCGTTGGTGCTTTTGCTTATGCCGGACAAGTTTGCATTCACACACAAAGAATTTTTATTCACGCAGATATCTACGACGAATTTGAGAATAAATTTATTGAAAAAGCGAAAAAAATAAAAACCGGACATCCTTTGGATAAAAAAGTTTTTCTGAATTCTATGATAACAGAAAAAGAGAGTATCAGAGCTGAAGAGTGGACAAAAGAGGCGATAAATTCCGGTGCGAAAATTCTTTGTGGTGGAAAAAGAGACGGAAATAATTTCGAAGCGACTATTTTAACTGATACAACACAAAATATGAGAGTGGAATCAAATGAAGTTTTTGCTCCGATTGTCACATTAACAAAATTTGATGACTTAAAAGACGCTGTTAAAATGGCAAATAATACAAAATATGGATTGCAAACTGGTCTTTTTTCCAATGATATGAAAAATATATTTTATGCTTTTGAAAATTTGGAAGTCGGCGGAGTGATAATAAATAATACACCAACATTCCGTGTAGATCAGATGCCTTATGGCGGAATAAAAGGATCAGGATTTGGACGAGAAGGTGT
>JAYEHX010000180.1:0-2081 GCA_034659735.1 Fidelibacterota bacterium
ATCAAAATGCTAAGACGGCATGCACTTTAGCTGGTGTTGTGTGGTCGTACTTTTATTAATTTGTCAAATAAATCTGTTTTTGTAATATATTTTATCGAATCAGGTCCCTTTCCTTCTTTGGCAATTTTAATTAAACCGAAATAATCCAAAAATCTCTCAAAAGTCCGTATCGAATAGCAACTTGTTAAGTAACTTTCCAATGTTCCGAAAGTTGGTTCAACTGAATTTAATAATTGAGGATATGCTTTAAAATATTTCTCAGCATAAAATGAATCTAATCGTTTTCCTTGTCCGAATTTTGACAATAAAATCAATGAAAATCCATATCCAAGTTGCCCAATTTTATTTTCACCATACCCATCGTAATAAGCCCAATTGAATTTTGCTCCAAAGGTTTCTAAAGTCATTTTTAATAACTCATAATTATTAGAATAAATCTTTTTTCCATTTTTTGTTAGACTTATTTTTCCATTTCGTTTTTTAACCAATCCTGAAATTTCAATCAAAATTCTTGTCAAATTAATACTCATCGAATCTGATTCTTTGTATAATTTCGATATTCCTGATTCAATCATTTCATCTTTGATAAATCCTTGATTATAAATATCAGCAACAATTTTTGTAGGTAAAAATCCTTTGGGTGTCAATTTTAATTCTCCACAATTCAAAATATGCTCTAAAAGATATTTTATTTGATTTAAAATTGGAATCCTTTGGTATTCTGATTCGGTCAGAGCCAATAATTCAATTGGACATTTTTTTCCAAATGTTTCATTAATAATATATTGCATTTCAATCGGGGAATATCCTTCAAAATCAGCAAGTCCTTGATTATTTTGCTCATTCATTATTTTGTCGATATAACTTTGTATTTTTTTTATATCATCCATTGGCAATTCGTCTGTTTAGTATGCCACACAAGGGCTACGTATATGCAAAGTAGGCGATTGCGGGCTTCAAACTTATCAAGTTACCACCCAAAAATGATGCGGGTGATACCGCTCGAAAACCTCTGAAACCCTTATGAATTATACACATTGTTAGGCAAAGTAATTAATTCATTTTCAATCTATCCTGCTTAAATTCATACAACCAATCAAAAGCACCTTCTGGCTTATTCCATATTGTCCACGAACCATTAACATATGAAATAGCCTCATTCTCATCCCCTCGTCCAATATATTGCGGTTGTTCGTTAGGCATTTTTTTGATTCCCAACATATAGTCGATTACAAATTCATTACTTTTATATGCGTCCATTAATATTTTTTCTGTTTTTGCTGTCCTTCCTAATTTTTTGAAACTATACAGAGCATTATTGTAATTCCATACAGCACAATCTTCATCTTCGCTATTTTTGATAAACAATTCAAACTTGGTCAAGTCGTCTTTACTTAGCAATAAAGTCGATAATAAATATCTAATTCCCTGATTATCATTAGGGTTAAATTCTAGCATTTCTTCATAAATTTCTATTGCTTTATCAACTTCCTTTTTTGCATACAAACAATCTGCAAGTCCTGCTTTTGCTCTCATATAAGGTCGTGTTTCCAGCATTCCCCAGAAATATCCTTTTTCTTCCTTGAAAAATTTCTTTCCAAGTGTTTTTTCACCAGCTTTAATTGCTTTTTCAAACATTACGATTGCTTTGTCAATGTCCTTTTCAATGCTTGCTAAATAATTATAAGCATCAGCATTGTTTGGGTCAAGCTCAAGAGCCTGTTTAACCAATTTCTTTCCTTTTGAAACGGGTTGCTCATAGGCTTCAAAAACTAAATCTTGTGAGCGACCTTTCTTGTCTGTTCTTTCTGGTAAATCATCAAGACTTTGTCCCATCAGGTTATTCATAAAGTCATTTAATTCTTCTGTTGATTTAAAATCTTTCTTTTTAATTTCTTCCATTAATTTTGCAAGGTCTTTTTCTGTATTCATTCTATTATTATTTTTCTTTTTGCTCATAGATTTCTCTTATTTTGCCTAACGGTTTGGCTATGCGTAGTTTGGGATTTTGAAACAATTAATTTTCAATTTACCACTAATTTTATTTAATGCTATAAACTTCAATATTAGCACGTTACCCA
>JAYEHX010000181.1:0-9239 GCA_034659735.1 Fidelibacterota bacterium
AATCAAAATGCAAATATGATTTTTTTTTCCAACAATCCATTTACACAAAAACAAAAAATTGTAAGTGCTATGGTTAATGGAAAAATAATTATTGAGTAAAAAAAGTAATAAAAATTTATTACATTTAGAGGTTTAAAAAAATATAGGAAACAAAGAGATAAGATTTTTCTATAAAGAACTAAAAGGGAGTTGAAATATTCTAAATGAAAAATAGGATTAAAATAAAAAGTATTGTTGTGATTTCACTGGTGCTAACATTGAGCAGTTGTGCATATTTTAATACATTCTATAATGCTAAACAATTATTTAATGAATCGCAAAAAAAATATGGCAATGAAGAGAAGAAATTAAACTTATCTCAAGATACAAAAAAAAGTTTGAACGAAGCATCTGCAAAAGCAAAAAAAGTAATGCAAAAATATCCAAAAACAAAATATGCAGATGATGCAATGTATTATTATGGTGTTTGCAATTTTCAATTAGGGAAATATCTTATTGCGCAAAAACAACTATCAGAATTAATTTTGAATTATCCCCAAAGTGAATATCGACAGGAGGCACAATTATGGATTGCTAAATGTTATTTTAGACAAAATAAAAAAGAATTAGCTTTTTCATTATTGGAAAATTTTATTAAAGACAAAAGAAACAGACAATATTATGGACAGGCAATGAGTTTAGCCGGGTACCTTGCTTTGGAGGAAGGCGATGATAAAAAAACATTTTCGTATTTTAATCAAGCAATAAAAACAACAAGAGATAGAGTAGAGAAAAGTATTTTACTTTATGATTTGGCGGTTATCTATACGAATAAAAATAAATTTAAAAATGCAATTATCAAATTAAAAGAGGCGGAAAAATATTCTAAAGATCCGGCTTTTTTATTAGATATAAAATTGCAATATATAAGAGTGTATAGATTAAAAAAGCAATATAACAAGAGTTATGCTATAATTAAGAAAATGTTAAAAACTATTGAATATGAAAAAATCTGGCCTGAATTGGAAGTAGAATTAGGTTTAATATTTTATAATAAAAACTATGAACAAAAAGCAATAAAGAAGTATAAAGAAATTATAGAGAAGTATAAAAATACTCCATCATCTTCATTATCATCTTATTATCTTGGTGAAATTTATTTATATGATAAATTGGATTTTAAAAATGCCAAAAAGTATTATGGCAAAGTGAAAGGTAAAGACCAACAAGATAATGATGATATTATTAATGTAGATGAGAAAAAAAATCAAATTAATAAATATATGAAAATTGAGAGTAATCGAAAAAAAACAGAAAAAAAAGAAAAACATTTAATACAAAGTCCAATAGATTATTACAATGCCTTATCCGGTAATCTTGATACAAATTATACATTAATTGATTCCTCAAAATTAGATACAACTTATGATTTTTCTGTTCAAATTGATTCTATTCTTGCTCTCAAATTAAATGATTTTAAAAAGACAGCAAATGAATATGGGGAAGTTCGTTTTAATGAAGCGGAATATTTTGTTTTCTATTTTAAATCACCTGATTCTGCTTTGACAATTTATAATAATATTACACAAAATTTTCCATATATTGATATTATGCCACAGATATTAAATACTTGGGCTTATGTTTTGGAAACAGATAAAAATGATACACTAAAGGCAGATAGTTTGCGAAATGTAATGGTAACAAATTTTCCTAATTCATATTTAACTTATCATTTTTTAGGACAGGAAAACCCAGATTCATTAAAATATAAAAGTAATCAAAAAAAGATTTATGAAATAGAAAAGAATTATATCAATGAAGAAGAGTATATAAAAGCCATTGATAATTTGAAATATATAATTGAAAGTGATTCGCTTGATTCTGTAAGTATGGCACATTCATATTATAAAATCGCTTGGCTTTATGATTATGAATTGATAGAAATTGACAGCACAATTGATGATGCAATGAAATATTACAAAATAGTATCCGATGATTTTCCTAAATCTACATTTGCCGATGTAAGTAAAAAAAGAATTAAATCAATTGAGAAAATGATTGCCGATAGCAAAATAGTTGTGGTGGATTCTACACAACAAACTGAGGGAAAAATAGAAGAAGTAGAAAGCAAAAAAGAAGGAATTCAAAAAGAAGATAGAATGGGAAAAGAAAGGTTCTTAAATAAAAACATAAAGAAAACAGAAAGAAATAAAAAATCTAAAAAATTAGATGATTTGGAGAGTGATCAAATAAAAAGAGATGATAAAAATAATAAGCACAAAATAATTAGAAGTCGAAGAATTAAGATGTGATTTTATAAAGAGGAAACATTATGAAAAAAAAAATAGTATTAACAATTTTATTAGTTTTGTTGCTTATAGGTTGCACATCTGTGCCTCGATATACTTCAAATGGTTCATCATCAAATTCTAATTCGAAAAAGCAAGGAAACAGGAAGGTATTGGGTAATAAGAAAAAAAGAGAAAAGGTGTTATTCCAAACAAATAATATTTCCGAAGCACCGGCGAAAAAAAACTCTGATCTGTCATATCAGCAAAATTGGGACGGTGTTGCATCATATTATGGAAAAAAATTTCACGGAAGAACAACTGCAAATGGTGAAACTTACGATATGTATGCAATGACTGGAGCACATAAAACATTACCTTTTGGAACAACGGTAAAGGTGACAAATATATCCAATAATAAATCGATAACAATAAGAATAAATGATAGAGGCCCTTTCGTGAAAGGAAGAATTATTGATTTATCCTATGCCGGTGCTAAAAAAATAGGAATGATTAATAGTGGAACTGCAAAAGTAAAAATCAAAGTTATCAAATTTGGCGATAATGCTTATAAGAGATGAGAGTTGAATGTTTGACACTTGATATTTGTAATTCCTAAAATGCTATCTCTATAAAATCAAGATTTTTTTAGAATATTTTTAATTTTTATATATTTGAAATTGTTTTTAATATGCTCGATTGTATAAATAGATTATAATTTTTAATCATAGTGTCAAGACCATTTTTTTCATACTTAAAGATTGTAAAACAAAAAAAAATTTTGTATTCTACGACTTAAATTAAGAATTAAAATTAAAGGAAAATATAAATTATATGGTACAGAATTTAAACAAATCAATATTGAGAAACGGAATCACGGTTTTGACTGAAACGGTAAATACTACTCGTTCTGCATCTGTGGGAATTTTTGCTAAAGTGGGAAGTTGTGATGAAACGGAACCTGTAATGGGAATCGCTCACTTTTTGGAACATATGGCATTCAAAGGCACAAAAACAAGAAGTGCAAGAGAAATTGTTGAGGGGATAGAATCAAAAGGTGGCTCGATAAATGCATTCACAAGTAAAGAAATTACCGGATATTATGCGAAAGTTCTTGATGTTGACATAAAAAATGGGATTGGAATTCTGATTGATATTATAAAAAATTCAACATATCCGGAGAAGGAAATTGAAAAAGAAAAAACTGTTGTGTTAGAAGAATATAATAGTTTTTTAGATGCACCGGACGAAGTTGCTTACGAAGGATTTTGCGAACAAATGTATCCTAAACATTCACTTGGCTACAATATTTTAGGGAATCAAAATACAATCAAATTATTCAATCGTGAAAAAGTAAAAGAATTTGTAAAACAAAATTATACACCGGAAAATCTTATCGTAGCATGTACGGGCAATATTTCTCACCACGAATTTTTAGAATTTGTTGAGCAGAATTTAAATGATTATAAAATTACAAACAAAGAAAGTCGTAAGCAAAAGATGATTGATCCTATTGAAAAAAAAATAGTTAAAAGAGACAAAATTGCACAGGCACATTATTTTTTGGGACGGCGAGCATATTCATATAAAGATGAAAAGCATTACACTTATTTGATTTTGAATGCACTTTTGTCTGCCGGAATGGGTTCGAGATTATTCCAAAATATTCGTGAAAAATACGGTTTTGTTTACAGCATTTATTCATTTACAAATATGTATAAAGATGCCGGAGATTTCGGAATATATGTTGGAACAGATGAAACAAAAATTGACGATATTGATGAATTAGTATGGGAAGAATTGAATAAGATTAAAAATAATTCAATGAAAAAATCAGAATTAAATAAGATTAAAAAACAGTATGAAGGTGGTTTAGTTTTTGGATTAGAAAGTATGATTAGTAGAATGAATAAGATGGTTCGTTCCGAAATTCAGTTTGGTAAATTTGTGGGAATAGATGACATTTTGGCTTCGTTAGAAAAAGTTACATTATCGGATATTAATCAAATGGCGAATGAATTATTTATTGAAGAAAAATTTCATTCTTATCTATTCGCACCAAATAAAAAATAAAAAACCGAGACCGAATTGCAAAAAATTCCAATATTAGCATATCATAAAATATCTCCCAAATTTGAACTTGGATTAACAACAATTAGTCCAAAAAAGTTTTACAAACAGATGAGATATTTGAAAAAGAAGGGAATGGTTGGATGTAGTTTAAAAGAGTATTTACAAAATCCTGCGGAGAATAAATTTGTAATTACATTTGATGATGCTTATGAAAATATTTTTGAATTTGTCTTTCCATTTTTACAAAGTATCGGATTTACTGCTTCTATTTTTGTTATCGTAAATTATATCGGGAAAGAAAATACTTGGGATGCAAATCTCGGTGGAATAAAATTCAAACACGCAGATAAAATTCAATTAGAAATTATGAAAGATAATAATTGGGAAATCTGTTCACACTCTATGAATCATATCGCATTGGGAAATTTAACAGAAAAAAAAATAAAAGATGAAGTAAAAAAATCCAAATTAGAATTAGAAAAAATGTTTGATATTGAGGTTAATAGTTTCGGATTTCCTTTTGGATATTATAATAAAAAATTAATAAAAATATTAAAAGAATATGGATACAAAAACGGAGTTGGATTTACGGAGAATTTCAAAAATGATATTCCTGTCTATGGAAGAATGGGTGTATATAAACTTATCGATTGGAAAGTAAGCCCATATATAAAAATTAATCAAAAACATTTTTTACATTATTTCGAATTATTAAAAGGGAAGTTGATTCACTTGGGATCTTATTTGACTGTTTTGTATCAAAAAATAATTAGCAAATGAAAAGATTAGAAGAGATTTTTCGTTTTTTTAAATAGAATATTTTACACAAAATTTTTATTCCGACGGTTCAAATAAATGTTGTTGTATATTTTCAGGTATTTGATACTTGGTGTTTACTTTTTTTGAATAATCTTGAATTTCATTTCCGTCCATATCTACAGGAATTGCACCTTTTTGAATTAGAATATTGTTTGCATTTTTTTCAGAATCTTCGGGAGCTCTAACAAAAATCTTTCTTCCTTTTCTAAGACCATCTTTTACACCAGACCAAGTTCCGCCTTTATTACTTGATTCTGCGACAAATATATCTTTTGCTAAACCATAAATTATTGGATTTCTTGCCATTGCAAACTGAACACTCCAAGGAGCTTTTGGATGGAATGTGCTTAAGACGAGAACATCTCCGTTGATAATTTGTTTATGATATTTCCTTGAATTAAAAGTTGTTATTCCCTGCGGTAAAACTATGATGCTTTGACCTTTAAATTTAATAGCAGAATCCAATCCCTGTCTGTCAACTCCCTTTGCAAATCCGCTTACAACGACTTTATAATCCTCACTCGCTTTTTTTGCGATATTGTTTGTAAATTCTAAAGAAATATTTGTAGCATTGCGAGAACCAACTATAGCGATTGAAGTTTCTTTTAATATTTGTTTGTTTCCCTTCACATATATCAGAGGTGGGGAATATTTCATTTTCAAATTTTCTTTCATTGTTATCGGATATTCTGAAGAATTTATTGGAATAATATCATAACCTTGATTCAACAAATTCTCAACAAGAAATGAATAACTTGAAATTTCATTTTTAACATTTTTTAATAGTTCAATTTCGTTTTCTTGTAGTGAATATTTTGTTTTCCAATCGATAATATCAGAATTAAAAAAATCTGTAATATTCGTATTTGCATCATGGATTTTTACAATTATCTCATTTTTTCTTACTGTTCTCATTTTTTTTAAGTGAGACAATGCCATCCAATATGCAAATTCCTTTTGTTCATTTTCCACTTTTTATATCTCCTCCAACTGTTTTTGCGATTACTAATGGTGCAATTAATTGTGCTCCCAAATCAGTAAATAATTTACCTATTTCTTTAATAGTTGCACCACTATCAAAAATATCATCTATAAGTAAAATGTTCTTATTCATAATTTCTTCTCGTTCAGCATATTCAAAAACATCTGAAACATTCTCCCTTTTTAATAGAGAATTATTAAAAATCTTTTGTGGTTCTGTTTTATGTGTTTTTATTAATTTATGACTAATTGGAATTTTTAATTTAGACGAAATCTGTATAGCAAAATTCTTAACCAAATCTCCGGAAATTGTAGAAGGGACATAAACTAATAAATCAAAATGCAAATTGGCAAATTGTTTTTTGAATGCTTTTATCGTTTTATCCAATAAAAATTTTGGGAAGTCGCCACCATTTTCATATTTACAACTATGCAAACTTGCTCCAACATTAGATACACCATAATAAGATGATGCAATTCCATCAATTATGTTAGATTTGTTTTGTAAATGTTTTTCAATTAATTCTTCTAAAGATAATTTTGGAATTATTTGTAAATTTTTATTTGACTCATAATCTTCAATTGAATTTATTTCTGTTAATAAAAAATTGTTTTTATAAATTTCATATTTTGTTAAGTTTATTTTTTTAATTGCAATTCTCATGTCTTTGTTAATTTTTTTACTTGTCTTCGGTGCAACATCTAAAATAGGATAATTTTGATTTCTGAACATTTTTAATTTTTCAATTGTTTCATTCTTTGGATTTACATGTCGTTTTTTATATGTTGTATTATCGCAATTCTCTTTTTTGTTATTAAATTCATCGCCAAGATATTCGCATAAAAATTTCATTCGTGGTTCTTTCGTATATATATAATCAATCATAGAATTTAAATCATCAAGTTTAAATTTTCTCAATTCATCAAACTTTTTTGCGTCCAATTCTGGAGCATTAAATTGATATTCATAATTTTTACTTCCGCCAAATTTAACTTCTTTAATTATTTCTTGTTCAATTAAATCGGCAATAATTACTCTTATCGGAGTTCGCAATAAATTTGTTTCTCTCATCAATCCTGTGATATTAAGTGGTTCCTCTTTTAAAGCGTCAATTGTTTGATTATATTTTTTTATACTTGGTCTGCCACCTTCAATAAATGATTTTGGTAATTTATAATCTTCTGCAATTCCTTTTTTATCTTCTTTGGAGTTATAAAATAGAATAATATAAGTTGGTTTGCCATCTCTTCCTGCTCTACCAATTTCTTGGTAATAGTGAATTGGTGATTGTGGAATTTGTGTATGAATTATAAATCTTATATTCGGTTTATCAATTCCCATTCCGAGAGCATTCGTAGAGATAATACATTTCCACTTATTATTCATTAACCCATTTTCAATTTCTTTTCTTTTTTCTCCGTCTAATCCGGCATGATAATAAGTTGAATTGATATTATTAAAATCAAACCATTTTGAATATGTTTCAGTATTAACTCTGGTTCCTGAATATAATAATCCCGTACCAGGAATACTTTTTATGTTTTCCGCAAGCCATAGGAATTTTTCGTCTTCGGATTTTGTCTCAATAACAAATAGATGAAAATTATCTCGAAGTAAGTTTCCACGAATTGTAATTACATCACCTGATATTTGTTTTTCAATATCTTTCTGAACTCGCTTAGTTGCAGTTGCGGTTGTGGCTAAAACGGGAAGCTCATTTGGAAGCAATTTAACTAAATTTATTATTCTCCGAAATGCCGGACGAAAGTCATGACCCCAAACAGAAATCGTATGTGCTTCATCAATTACGACCATAGATATTTGCATATTCTGAGTTGCCTCTATCCACTTATCATTATTTTGTCTTTCCGGTGCAATATATAAAATTTTTATTTTGCCGTCAATTGCATCTTGCATTACTTGTAAATTTTGCTCCGGTGACTGTTCCGAATTTATAAATTTTGCTGAAATTCCTTTTTTATTTAACGCATTAACCTGATCTCTCATTAGTGCAATCAAAGGTGAAAATATAATTGTAATTCCCTTAAATTGTGTCGCAGGAAATTGAAAACAAAGTGATTTTCCAAAGCCCGTCTTTTCTATTAATAAAACTCTTTTGCCTTGAAAGAGCATATCAATTGTTTGCCACTGTTCATCATAAAATTTTTCAAAACCGAATTTCTCTTTTAATATTATTTCACATTGAGTTCTATTCATATATTTTCACTTTTAACTAATTATAATTTACAATAATTTATTCAATTTATGAAATTATCTTTTAAATAATATTCTCTCAATGGAACATAAGTCAAAACATTATCAATTCGTGTGCTTTCAAACCACACGATTTTTTCTACATCAAATATTATCGGTTCAACTTTGAATGAGATAAAATTCTCAATTATTTTCTTCTCAAGTTTTCTTTTTATTCTCGCTTGTGTAATGTGTGGCGATAATCGTTTTCCACTTTCGTCATAAGAATATTTTGAAAAATAACTATTTAGAAAATAAAAAATCTGTTTCATTTGTTGTGGAATTTTTTCTATGCCTGTCCATAAGATTCTCGGTTTCCCTCGTGATGGAAAATATCCGTTTTTATTTAATTGCAATTTGAATTTTGTGAATTCTTTAAATCGAACAGTTAAATCGTCGCTTAATTCATCTATTAACATCCAATCGGTATTCCCCAAAAATTTCATTGTGATATGCATATTTTCCGGATTAACGAATTTTATTTGTGTATCATATTGCTTTAAATAATTTTGAATTCTTTTCAATTCACTTACAATTTTTTTCGGTAATGGAATCGCAAAAAATGTTCTAATTGGTTTCATATATTCTCTCAATTAAATTGTAGAAATTTGGTACGGGATACTTTATTGATATTTATAATAAATAATTGTTTTGTCATTGATAATTGTTGTTTCCCATTAGAGTAATTTGTGAAATTTGTTGTTATTTTTCGTGTTTTTTTTCGTGTTTTTCGTGGCAATTTATTTCAATTTTCAACTATCAATTCTCCATGATAAAAGCTCCAATCTCAATAAATCCAATGCTCGTTGTGCGGAATATTTTTTATTCAGTTCTCTGCCTTTATT
>JAYEHX010000182.1:0-9065 GCA_034659735.1 Fidelibacterota bacterium
AAAATATAAGTTTAAATTATGAAATTTTTAATATTGGGAAAAAAAGATTAGATAAGTTTATGAATTCAGAAGCACAAAAACTTGATGGATTTAATATCACAATTCCATATAAAGAAAAGGTAATTCCATATTTAGAAAAAATAGATTCTACAGCCAAAAAAATTGGAGCAATAAATACTATTAAAGTAATTGATGGAAAATTCTATGCTTTCAACACTGACATACTTGGATTTATGAAAACAGTGCAGTCGCAAATTCCTGAATATAAAAAATATTTTCCGGTTTTGATTGGATATGGCGGAGTTTCAAAAGCAGTTATTTTTGGATTAGAAGAACTTGGATTTGAAAAATGTTCTGTGACAGGTGGACTTCTTGAAAAAGATAGAACTCAAATGAAAAAGGAAGTTTCTCCATTATTAAAAATGAAAATAGTTAAAGAAATTCCTTCGGATAAAAACATATTGTGGATTAACGCAACTCCAATTGGAACGGCTAAATTCCCTAAAATTCCAAATCATTTTATTGATATTAAATCCAATGATTTTTTATTTGATTTAAATTATAGTCCGAATCCTACTTATTTACAAAAGTGGTTTAATGGACTTTACCGCAAAGTCACAGAGACGCAAAGAAATGATAATAAAATAAAAAGTATAAATGGACTTTACCGCAAAGTCGCAGAGACGCAAAGAAATGATAATAAAATAAAAAGTATAAATGGAATTTACATGTTGATTTATCAAGGAATTGCTTCTGAAGAGATTTGGTTTCCCGAAATTAATTTTGTAAATTTAGATGTTGGAAAAATTGTTGATAAAATAATATAAAATATTAATAGAGAAAAATATGAGTAAAATAAATTTCATAACTGCGGGCGAAAGTCATGGCCCGATATTGACAGCAATAATTAACGGTTTGCCGGCAGGATTTACAATTGATATTGAAAAAATCAACAATCAATTACAGAAAAGACAGCAGGGATACGGGCGTGGCGGAAGAATGAAAATTGAAAAAGATCAAGTAAGTATTTTGTCCGGCGTTCGCAACTCTATAACACTCGGTTCGCCAATTACGATGCAGATTAAAAACCATGATTTTAAAAATTGGCAAGACACGATGGATCCGATTTTATCTGATAGTAGAAATAATAAAGTGACTATTCCTCGTCCTGGACATGCCGATTATGCGGGTATAAAAAAATATGGTTTTGATGATATTCGTAATGTGCTGGAAAGATCTTCGGCACGAGAAACGGCAATTCGAGTTGCTGTTGGTGCACTTTGTCGTCAATTTTTAGAATCTATAAATATCGTTTTTTTAAGTCATGTTATCCAAATTGGAAATATCTCTATTGATACAAATTCTGTAAATTATAGTGATTTAAAATCTGTTGACAACTCATCAGTTCATTGTATTGATAAGAAAATTTCTAAAAAAATGGAAGTTGCAATTGATAATACAAAAGCGGAAGGCGATTCTATCGGAGGAATATTTCAGGTAATTGTCAAAAATTTGCCTATCGGACTTGGGAGTTATATTCATTGGGACGAAAGATTGTCATCAAAAATTTCCGCTCATATTTTAGGAATTCCTGCAATAAAAGGAGTAGAATTTGGAAAAGGATTTGACTCGGCAAAAATTTCCGGCAAAAATTATCATGATGAATTTGTTGTAAAAAATGGGGACATATTGCGAACTTCAAACAATGCCGGCGGATTGGAAGGTGGAATGACAAACGGAGAACCATTGGTAATAAATGCTGTGATGAAACCAATTCCAACTTTGACTAATCCATTGAATAGTTTCAACATTCATACAAAAGAAAAAACAATTGCCCATAAAGAAAGAACAGATTCTTGTGCAGTTCCCGCTTCGAGTATTGTAGCCGAAAATGTAATTGCAATCCCGATTTTAGACACATTTTTAGATAGATTTGGCAGAGATAATTGGGCTACTATAAAAAAAAGATTCGAGAATGAAAATTAATATTTATTCGTTTTAAATTAAATTATTATTTTTTAAATTTGATTAAAAAAAGAAGAGGAGTATATGAAAGAAAAAAAAAATAAAAGTGTAAAAGAGACAATTGTTGGTGAGTTTAACAATTTATCTCCCGCCGAAGAGCATTCAATTTTAGAATCGGAAGATTTTGAATTTGTTAACAGGCAAATAAAAAATTTGCAGAAAGATAAAAACCTTTTCTTAACTACTGGTACAATTATTGGAGTTTTGGTATTAATTTTGGTAATATTTTTCTTTAAAGATAAACCACTTGGCGATTGGTTTTATTTGGTGTATGTGATTGGTGCTATTGCCCTATCGATAAAATTTAGTTTAAGTTATACCAAAATGAAAAAACGAATTTCTTTGTATAAAATTTTGAAATCATATTACGATAATCAGCAATAAGTTTATTATATGAATTATTTTCTTATTGGAATGATGGGTTGTGGAAAAACTACTGTTGGCAAATTGTTAGCAAAAAATATAGAATATAATTTTATTGATTTAGATTTAGAAATTGAGAAATTCGCAAACATGAAAATTAACGATATTTTTGAAAATCACGGTGAAGAATATTTTAGAACATTAGAAATTGAAGTGTCACGGAAATTGATTAAATATTCCAGCAATAATATTATTGCAACCGGTGGTGGTTTCCCGATAAACAAACAAAATATGAATTGGATGGAAGAAAATGGAAATGTGATATGGCTTAAGGCGAATTCAGAAACAATTTATGCAAGAATAAAAAATGATACAAATCGCCCGTTATTAAATTCGCCATCAATCCAAGCTATAAAAAAAATATTGAATAAACGAATTGAAAAATATAAAATTGCAAAACACCATATTGATACGAACGGAAAATCTCTTGCTCAAATTGTTGAAGAAATTAAAGCAAAATTTTAAATTAAGGAAAGTATGAAAAAAATTCAAATTGATTTACACGAAAGGAGTTACTCTGTTCTTACGGGGAATGGTATTTTAAAAAATGTTGGAGAAATAATAAAAAGTTATGAGGTAAAAACAAATGTTGCCTTAATCTCAGGCGAACATGTGACAAAATTATATAAAGACATTGTTCAAAAATCATTAATAGAAAATGGTTATAGAGTTCAATTTATAAAGATGCCGAGTGGTGAAAAAAATAAAAATTTTGGGACTGTTCAATATCTATATGATAAATTGCTCGATTTGGCTTTTGATAGAAGTTCCGTAATTGTTGCATTGGGTGGCGGAGTACTTGGTGATACTGCCGGATTTGTGGCAGCGACAATTTTTCGGGGGATAGACCTAATCCAAATTCCCACCACCTTATTATCGCAGGTTGATTCTTCTATTGGTGGAAAAGTTGGGATTAATCATGAGCGAGGTAAAAATTTAGTTGGTGCATTTTATCAACCAAAAGTTGTAATTGTAGATCCGGATGTTTTGAAAACATTAAGTTTTCAAGAAAGAGTTTCTGGGTTTGGTGAAGTGATAAAATATGGAATTATACGAGATAAGATTTTTACCAATTTCCTTTTTGAAAATTCGGAGGATATTCTTTTATTAAACAATATGGAATCTGTTAATTATGCAATTTCTCGTTCAATTGAAATTAAATCGTCTATTGTTTCTTCCGATGAAAAAGAAGATTCATTGAGAATGATTTTGAATTTTGGACATACTATCGGACATGGAATTGAAGTGTCGGAAGGGTATGGAAATTTTACACATGGTGAAGCGGTAATTGTTGGAATGTGTGGTGCGATAAAATTAAGTTCTGATATTGGAAATCTTTCTGTTACAGAATCTGATAAATTGATAGAAAATTTAACAAAAATACCTATTGCTCAGTCATTAGAAAATCTTAATGAAGACAATGTTCTTGAAGCGATGTATCATGATAAAAAAGTTAAAGATGGAAATATTAGATTTGTTTTGTTAAATACAATCGGCGAAACTGTAATTAGGGATGATGTGACAGATGAACAAATTATTGAAACAGTAAAATGGATTAAGGGATTAAAATTTGGACAAAAATAGTTTAAAAATTCTAATTCTTCACGGACCAAATTTGAATATGCTTGGAAGTCGCGATCCAAAACTTTATGGTCGTCTAACTTTGGATAAGTTGAATAAAAAACTTCGTGAAAAAGCAAAAGAACTAAATATCTCTTTAAAAATTCATCAGTTTAATTCTGAAGAAAAGATAATTAACTCGCTACATCGTCAACGAAAAATTTGTGATGGAGTTGTGATAAATCCCGGAGCATTTACACACTATAGTTATGCGATTCGTGATGCGATTGAGTTGATAAAAATTCCTGTTGTGGAAGTTCATTTGTCGAATATTTATGAGCGAGAAGATTTTAGAAAAGTATCTGTGACAAAAGATGTTTGTATTCATCAAGTATATGGGAAAAAAGAGAATAGTTATTTAGAAGGTTTGGAATATTTGGTTGAGTATCTAAATAAAAATTCCAAATCAAATTAGCACTAACACAAAAAAACTTAAATAAAATTAGTCATATATATTCTGAAAAGAGGTTTCTGAAAATGAAAAATTTAATCGAAAAAAGTTTAAGTAGCGAAGATGTTTACAAAGGTGTTTTACTGAATATCAAGAAAGATATTGTAGAATTACCAAATGGAAAAACGAGTGTTCGTGAATATGTTTTGCATCCTGGAGCGGTTGTTGTAGTTGCATTTTTACCGAACGGAAATATATTTTTGGAGCGACAGTTTCGTTTTCCATCTAAAGAGGTATTTATAGAATTACCGGCAGGAAAAATTGATCCGGGTGAAACTCTGGATACAACTGCATCACGAGAATTGGCCGAAGAGACAGGATATTATCCAAACAAGTTAGAGTATATTGGAAAACTTTTACCCGGAATTGGTTATACAAATGAGATTATTCATATTTATAAAGCTGACGATTTAGAAAAACGAGAAGTCAAATGTGATGATGATGAATTCCTTGAGATCTTTGATGTTCCATTTGAGGAAGCATTTGAAATGGTAATGAGTGGAAAAATTGTTGATGCAAAATCTATGATTGCTATTTTTATGATGAAGGAAAAGTTTTCTCAAAAAGATACGAAATTGCCACAAAATTAAAAAAAATAATCAATATAAATAAAATCAGTTGATATAATTTGTTTCGTATTATGAAATTTCAATTATCAAAATTACAACAATTACAAAAAGCATTAAACATCGATTTAATTGGTGTTGCAAAATCCGAGTATCTTAAAAAAGATGCAAATATTTACAAAGATTGGTTAGAAAATAATTATCACGCCGATATGAATTGGATGGAAAAACATTTGGAGAAACGAAGCAATCCAAAAATATTGTTTCCAAATACAAAATCTGTAATCGTCATTGGAATGAATTATTATAATAAAATTCCACAAAAAGAAACAGGTGATTTATTAGTTTCAAAATATGTGACAAAGATTGATTATCATGATTTTTTAAAACAAAAATTGTATTTACTTTTGGAAGAGATGAAAAAAATTGATAATTTAATCGTTGGAAAAGTTTGTGTTGATACTGCACCGATTTTTGAGAAGGCATGGGCAGTTAAAGCCGGAATTGGTTGGCGAGGAAAAAATTCTCTGTTGATTTCACCCGAATACGGCTCGTGGATATTTTTGGGAATTTTGCTTGTAAATGTAGAATTTGACAGATATTCGAAAACGAAAAAAAATCTTTGTGGAGATTGCAGATTGTGTATAGAAAAATGTCCGACAAATGCGATATTAAACGGAAATAAAATTGATGCAAATAGATGTATTTCATATTGGACTGTTGAAAATAATGATGACAAATTGCCGAAAAATGTTGAATTAAATAATTGGATTTACGGTTGTGATATTTGTCAGGATATTTGCCCTTACAATAAGCAAGATGAGAAACCGACTACACATTCTGAATTTAAATTAAAAGATGGATTGCAAAATAAATCATATTGGGAAAATATTTCTGAACCGGAATATAAAAAATTAAAGAAAAAAACTGCTATGGAAAGAAAAAGTTTTTTGTTTATTTTAAGGAATATAAATCATAACTTACAGCATAAATAAATTAGAATAAATTATAGGTTGGAGCAAAATGAATAAAGAACAAATAGAAGTATTAAAACAGATATCCTATGGTGAATCTCATAATCCACATTCGGTTTTAGGAATTCATGAAGATTCATCACTAAAAAAAACAATTAGAATTTATCAACAAAATGCCAAACAAGTTTATATTCAAACGATTGATTCTCGTAAAACCAAAATTGAATTAAAAAAGAGTGAAGTAACAAATGTTTGGGAAGTTTCTGTAAAACGAAAAAAATTTTTTACATACAAAGTTTTTGTAGAATATGAGAATGGCGAGAAACATAATTATATAGATCCATATCAATTTTCACCGACAATAAATGAAGAAGATTTATATCTATTTGGTAAGGGCGATAATCATTTTGTGTATAAAAATTTGGGGGCAAATCCAAAAACAGTTGATGGAATTAAAGGTGTGAGTTTTGCTGTTTGGGCACCTTCCGCTCGTCGTATAAGTGTTGTTGGAAATTTTAATTTATGGAATGGCTTGCTTCATCAAATGCGAAGTTTAGGAGGTTCGGGAGTTTGGGAAATATTTATTCCCGAATTGAAATCCGGAGAATTATATAAATTTGAGATACTGACTCAAAATGACGGATTAAAAATCAAGTCAGATCCTTATGGCAAACATTTCCAATTACGACCGGATAATGCTTCTATAATTTACGAATCAAAATATAAATGGAAAGATAAAAAATTCATTGATGATAAACCAAAACATTTTGATAACAAACCAATAAATATCTACGAAGTTCATCTTGGCTCTTGGAAAAGAAATGAAAATTGGGAATGGTATTCTTATCGAGAAATTGCTCCAAAATTAATCAAGCATGTTAAAAAATTAGGATTTACTCACATAGAATTTATGCCACTTTCAGAATTCCCGTTTGATGGTTCTTGGGGATATCAGGTGACCGGATATTATGCTTTGACAAGTAGATTCGGAACTCCTGATGATTTTAAATATCTCGTTGACCAGTGCCACAAAAATGGAATTGGTGTGATAATGGATTGGGTTCCTGCTCATTTTCCAAAAGACGATTTTGCATTACGAAGATTTGACGGAACGGCACTTTATGAACATGAAGATCCAAAACAGGGCGAACATCCGGATTGGGGAACTTTAATTTTTAATTATGGACGAGACGAAGTAAAGAATTTCTTGCTCGCAAATGCAATTTATTTATTGAAAGAATTCCATATTGACGGTTTGCGAATTGATGCTGTGGCGAGCATGATTTATTTGGATTATAGCAGAGAAGAAGGTGAATGGATTCCAAATAAATATGGTGGAAATGAAAATCTTGAAGCGATTGGATTTATGAAACATTTAACAACGGTGATTGGAAAATATTTCCCAAATTCTTTAATGATTGCCGAAGAGTCAACGGCTTGGGGCGGAGTGAGCAATCCGGTGCATTCGGGTGGATTGGGATTTGATTATAAATGGAACATGGGTTGGATGAATGATTTTCTTGAATATATGAAAAAAGACCCTATTCACAGAAAATATCATCATGGAGAATTGACATTTTCGATGTTATATGCATATTCTGAGAAGTTTATTTTGGTCTTAAGTCATGACGAAATCGTTCATGGAAAAGGTTCATTGCTCAGCAAAATGCCCGGCGATGATTGGCAGAAATTTGCAAACTTTAAATTGATGTTGGCATTTATGTATTCGCATCCTGGGAAAAAATTATTATTTATGGGAAGCGAATTTGCACCTTGGAATGAATGGAACGAGATGCAGGGAGTTCAATGGGAATTGGCACAATGGTCACCACATAAAGATGCAGAATTATTTTTATCAAAATTAAATCACTTATATTTAGATGAATCGGCACTTTGGGAAAAGGATAATGTGCCTGCCGGTTTTGAATGGATTGATAGTAATAATGCCGAACAGTCAATTGTTAGTTTCATAAGAAGAGGGAAAAACAAAAAAGATGATTTAATTGTCGTTTGTAATTTTACTCCTGAAACATATTTTGATTTTCGTCTTGGCGTTCCGACTAAGGGTGACTATAAAGAAATATTCAATAGTGATGACAAAGAATTTAATGGAAGTGGTGTTATAAAAAATGGAATTCATAATACGGAAAATGAAAATTGGAATGGGAAAAAACAATCAATCGTTTTTGGACTTCCACCATTGGCAGTAGTGTTTTTTAAAAAAGTTATTAAATGATGAACTTGTTTATTATAATATTTAGTTTATTTATAAGTGGATATGTAATTTCACTTATATATTTTTCGATTTTAACGGATAGATATAATTCTAAAACGAGTGATAATTTATTCTCTATTTCAGTTATTATTTCGTTGCATAATGAAGAGAAAAATGTTCAGCACTTGATGCAATCATTGTTAGCACAAAAATATCCAAAAGATCAAATAGAATTTATTTTTGTAAATGACAGGTCAGTAGATAAAACAGGTAATTTATTGGATTCATATTCAAAAGAGGATTCACAAATTACAGTAATTCATATTACAAAAAAACAAAAAAATATTGCACCGAAAAAATTCGCCATAGATAGTGCAATAAATATTGCTAAAGGTGAGATAATTTTATTTACAGATGCGGACGCACGACATGATAAAGAGTGGGCAAAAACAATGACTTCATATTTTACGGAAAAAGTTGGAATGGTATTAGGAAATGTGACATACAATACAAATAGGAAAATAAAGAGTTTACTATTCAGATTGGTGCATTTGGATTTTTTTTCAATTTCGGCAATTGGCTTATCTACTGTATCGATGAAATATCCTGCAACTTGTATCGGCACAAATATGGCTGTTCGGAAAAAAGTTTATGAAGAATTAGGTGGATATGGTAAATACAAAAACATTCAATCAGGTGATGATGATTTATTGATGCAAAGAGTGCGAGATGAAGGTGACTGGGAAATTGAATATGCAACAGATAAGAGAGCAACGGTTTTCACTTTTCCG
>JAYEHX010000183.1:0-2031 GCA_034659735.1 Fidelibacterota bacterium
CAAATCCACCTGAAATAAATTTACCATAAATGCTCCAATATACTCTTCCTGCCGATCCTTCAAATCCTAAAATTGTATTGCGAAGCTCATCAATATTTCCTTCAAGGTTATTTATTTTCCCTTTGACTTCCGAAATACTTTCTATTGCTTTCTGAATTTCAGAAGAGAGTCGTGTTCGTCTATTTTGCATATTTTTCAGAAATTTAATCTGATTTTCAAACTTCCCATCTATCCACTTTAACCCAAATTTGAATCCTTTTTTATCCATTGATGACATAAGTTGTGCTCGTCTGATTTTTACTGTACTTCCCATTCGTGCATGCCAAAATCTGCCAACAGGATTTCCATATTGATCTAAAATATAAATCTCAATATTATTTTTCAATGCCATCATCACCACATCAGAAGATACTGAAACACCATTACTAATCACAATCGATTCCACTCGTTTAGGCGAAATTTTGGTAGATTTACCATCAGAATAAATTTTAAATAATTCACCCGATTTTTGTATTGATGAACCGTATTTGTTTATTACTATTTGCATGAATTTTTTATCTGTATGTTATTGTCTCATTTTTAATTAGTGATGTAAATTATATCATTATTGTTGAAGAAATATTTTTTTTTGGTTCTTTGAGAAATCCAACATTTTCATCATATACATATTCCTTTTGATTATCATAAGAAATAAAAATATATGTAAAATTTTTATCAATAGCAAGTTCATTTTCCGGTTCCAACAAATCATTATAAACATTCAATTCCTGTTGATAAACAGAAATCTGAAAACGGATTAATTTGTGCTTTAACTTTTCTATTTCAATAATGATTTCATTTCTCTCTTTTTTATTATCAACAAACTTTAATTTCCGCTTATTTTCAATTAATTCTCTCATCTGCTTATCAGCTTCTTCAGTATGTAAAATATAAATATTCTTTCGAGGATCATCAGGAATTAATTTAAAATCTGAAACTGGAATTTGATTATTGACTTTTCTATTATAATTCATTTCTTTAATTGCACGAATTATCATCTTACTTTTGAGAGAAAAAGTAAATTGATTAAAATATTTTTCTGATAAAGCTATGAAATCAATACTTGAATATTTCTCATTTTTCAAAATTTCTTCGGAATATTGAATTAATGCTTTTGAATAAATTCTGCTATTTGAAAGATTAATCAAATTGAAATTCCCACCGAGTATTCCCAATTCACCACTTCTATTACATCTTCCGGCAACCTGAATTATTGAATCTATTGGTCCAAAATCGCGGTAAACATTTTTGAAACTTAGGTCAACACCTGCTTCAATTAATTGAGTAGAAACAACAATTACTTTTTTATGTAAATCTAATAATTTTCTTATTTCCTTTATTTTCTTATTTCTATGAAAAGGAGTTAAATTTGTTGTTAAACAAAAATGTTGATAATCAGTTAAATTCTTCTGAATTTTGTAGAATAGATTTGTTGCAAACTTTTTTGTGTTCATTACTAATAGGCAATTATCATCAGAAAAAGAATCACAAAATTTATTAGCAAAATCTTCCAATTCCTGATGTTTAGAGTTGATATTTAGTTTCACTCGATTAAAAACATCATTTTTCATATAATAATCTGAATTCACAATTTCAATTAAATTTGTTTTATCAAACATATTTGGTTGAGTTGCAGTAATCTGTAAAAAATATGTATTGAAAACATTACCTAAAACTTTAAAAGCTTTCTGAATAAGACGATGATAATTCGGGTCAATATTTTGGACTTCATCTAAAATTACAATTGAATTTATGATATTATGAAATTTTTTCAAAAACCTATTTTTGTATCCGAAAACAGTATGAAGAAATTGAACGAAAGTTGTTACAATCATTGCTGATTGCCATGACTCTACAAACAATCTGTCATCAAGATACTCTTTCAATGTCTTTTTGTTTTCCGTAATATTAATTCTTTTCTCGATTATTTTTGGAGATAAATAATGATGTTTCATCAAATATCTGTTAGGTCGTTCAGAGTATTTTTCTTTT
>JAYEHX010000184.1:0-2023 GCA_034659735.1 Fidelibacterota bacterium
ACAATTATTTTTCCCTTACATTTCATAAATTCATTAACGATATTTTCAAAATTATCATCTAATCGCGGAATGACATTATTCAATGAATCAATTTCATCTGCAAATACTTTTATTGCTATGTCTATTAAATTTTTCATACTTCCTTTCTAACCCTCTAAACTTCTAAACTCCTAAACTCCTAAACTTTTTATTACCACAAAGAACACAAAGAACACAAAGCGCATTTTTTTTATATTTTTTTCGTGTATTTTTTCGTGATTTTCGTGGCTAACCTCCTAAACTCCTAACCTCCTAACCTTCTAAACCTCTTCTCCTACCTGTAGTGTTTATTTTTCAATTTTTCCAATGCACTTTCAAATCTATTTTGTGTTTTTAAAATCAATTCTATAATTTCTTTCACCGCACCATTTCCACCTTCGGCAGTTGTTATATAATCAACAATTTTTCTAATTTCCTCTCTTGCATTTGGAACGGAAAAAGAAACTCCAGCTTTCAAAAGTAACGGCTCATCAATCCAATCATCGCCGACATAAGCGACATCCTCATCTTTCACATTAAACTCTTTTAATATCTTTTTATATGGCTCAAGTTTATTCAAATATCCTTGGAACACTCGCGATTTTGGAATACTTAGTTCTTCACATCTTCGTGTGGTAGAGCCAGAAGCACGGCCGGAAATAATTACAATCGGCAAATCGGCAAATCGAGCAGTCACAATTGCTGCACCATCTGAAGCATGAAATTTTTTAAATTCCCCTGTATCTCCAACATAATATGCACCATCAGTATGAATTCCATCCATATCGGTAATGAGAACTTTTATTTTTTTTATTTTTTCTATTAATTCAGGTCTGTTTTTCAATTTTTCTCCATTATATTGAATTTGATAAGTTAGTTCAAAAAAACCAGAGTATCAAGAAAATATTTGAGATTACTTCATATAAAAAACCATTTTATTATTTTAATCTATCTTCAACATGTTTTATTTAATACTCTATTTCCAGTGTTATTAAAAAAATTCATTGTAAAATTAAAAAAATAATATTATACTTAAGGATAATATGAAAAAGAGGATAAAATGAGTAGATTAACAGTAAACGACATAAACTTTAAAAACAAAAAAACACTCATTCGAGTGGATTTTAATGTTCCAGTTGATAACGGAAAAATAACAAATGATTTTAGAATTGTCTCTTCATTGCCAACAATTAAGAAAATTTTGAATGATGGCGGATCAGTAATTTGTATGAGTCATCTCGGTCGTCCAAAAGGCGAAGTTAAATTGGATTTCAGTTTAAAACCAGTTCAAGAAAGATTAAGCGAATTATTAAAATTAGATGTAAAATTTGCAACAGATTGTATTGGTGAAGATACAGAAAAAATTGCAAATGAATTAAAAAATGGCGAAGTTCTTTTATTAGAAAATTTGAGATTTCACAAAGAAGAAAAAAAGAACGAACCTGCTTTTGCAAAAAAATTAGCACAATTAGCAAATGCTTATGTCAATGACGCTTTCGGCACAGCTCACCGTGCACACGCAAGTAATATTGGAGTTGCAAAACATTTTGATAAAGTAATTTCAGGTCTCTTATTAGAAAAAGAGTTGACATATTTAAAAGACAAAATTGAAAATCCGAAACGACCATATACGGCAATTCTCGGCGGTGCAAAAATAAGTGGGAAAATCGATACAATAAACCATCTATTCGATAATGTCGATAATTTGATTGTTGGTGGCGGAATGGTTTTCACATTTTTCAAAGCAATGGGATATGAGATTGGAAATTCGCTTGTCGAAGAAGACAAAATCGAAGTTGCAAAAAGCGTAATTGAAAAAGCAAAAAACAGTAATGTAAATTTTTATCTTCCAACTGATGTTGTCGTTGCCGATGAATTTAAGAATGATACAAATTATAAAACAGTTTCTGTTGAAAACATTCCAAAAGAAAAAATTGGTTTAGATATTGGAAGTGAGAGTATTCAAAAATTTTCAGAAGTAATATATTCAAGTAAAACAATTTTG
>JAYEHX010000185.1:0-63727 GCA_034659735.1 Fidelibacterota bacterium
TAATTTTTATTATAGTTTGTCTTTTTTTTGTAAGCAATCTGGCAATTTGTTAAATATATAGAACGATATCTAATAATAACATATCAAAATCAATTATATAGTGGACGATTTCCAAATTATTACACACAAATTGATGTTTTCGCTTGACATTTTTTCAAAAAAATCTTATCTTAGGGCAGTTGGGAAACAATAAAAAAAATGTATCATAAGGCGATATATTTGTATTTTTGAGTTTTTTTAAAGTAACAAAAAAAGGAGAAGAAAATGGAAGCAGATAAAAAATTAGATTGTTCCGGTTTGAGTTGTCCTATGCCGATTATGAAATTAGCTGGTACAATGAAGAAAATGAATAGTGGCGAGATTCTGGAAATGATAGGAACAGATCCGGGATCAAAAGAAGATGTTCCAGCTTGGTGTGAAAAAACAGGCAATGAATTTTTAGAACGAACAGAAGAAGGTGGATCTTTCATATTTTATATTAAGAAAAAATAATCAAAAGGTCAAATATGTTTAAAAAAGGAGTTTTGAGAGAATTATTTGATTCGCTATTTAAAAAATCGTGGCCAATGTGGGTTGGTGGAATTTTATTGGCATTTTTGAATGTTCTACTATTTGTAATTAAATATCCGTGGGGAGCAAGTGGAGGATATGTAAATATTGGACAAAATTTGTTTCAAGCACTCGGCTCGGCAAATATTTCTGCCGGATTACCAATAAATTTACATACTGTTGCGATATTAAATATTTTTATTATAATTGGTGCTTTTGTGTCTGCACTATTTTCAAAAGAGTTTAGTATTAAAGTTGCACCGATTGGTGAACTTATCAAAGGAATGCTTGGTGGAGCATTAATGGGAATTGGAGCAACTGTCGGAATTGGTTGTACAACAGGTGGATTTTTTAGTGGTGTTCCTGCTCTTTCCGGTGGCGCTTTATTTCTCTCACTTGGGTTTATGTTAGGGACATTTGTAGCACTTAGATATCTAATTTGGGAAATGGAAAAACTTCCAAACATAAGTATGGGGAAATCGTGTAATTTGCTTGCAGGCACTGGTAAGAGAATGGGTTGGCAAAGATGGCTTGGTTGGATAGTGATTGCTTTGACTTTATTTGTGTTTAGCAGATATACAAATGTTGGAAATGCAATTTCAAAAATTGTCGGTTGGCATGTATTTTTGGGATTGATTTTGGGAATTATTTTGCAGAGATCAAGATTTTGTATAGTTCGTGCTTTTCGTGAGCCATTTATGACAGGAGAATCTTCTGCACCGATTGCAGTTATTTTGAGTGTTTTGGTTGCTCTTATTGGATTTACGGTTATAAAATATTTTGGAATTGGTACAGCAGGATCGACAGCAGTTCATGCTATTGAAATGAAATCGGTTTATGCAAACTTTTGGCTTCGCGCTCTTATTGGTGGATTTATTTTCGGTTTGGGAATGACAATTGCGGGTGGATGTGCTGTTGGAGCTTTATGGAGAGCCGGAGAAGGACATCTGAAATTATGGATGTCAATTCTTGGTTTTATAGTTATGGCACCAATTTCTAAAGCATTCATCGTTCCGGGATTTGTGAAAATTATTCCTGAATCACTTAGAACAAAAATGTTTCTACCTGAATATTTAGGATATACAGGAGCAGTTGTATTAGTTTTAGTTATTTTATTATTATGGTATATATTCGTTAAATGGAACGAAAAGACCGGAAAATTTTCTGCAATATAATAAGGAGAAGAAAATGAAAAAATTAATATTAGTTCTTTTTGCAACTCTTCTTTTTATGAGTTGTGGAAAAAATCTATCTGAAAGTGGATATTTTGTTGATGCGAAGGCAATGGTCAACGAAGCCAAATCGGGAATAGTAGAGGTTTCTTATGATGAATTAAAATCAAAATTGGAAGCTGAAGAAATTCGTGTTATCATAGATATTCGTGAACCATCTGAATTTGAGAATGGATATATTGGAATGCCGGATGTAGAAGACGAATATCCATATCCCGAAACTTTTACTGTAAATATTCCTCGTGGATTACTTGAATTTAAAATAGCAGATGAAGATTATTGGAATGATGAACTTTGGGTAGAGATGCCGTCAAAGGATGAAGAAATTATAGTTTATTGTAAAAAAGGTGGCCGTGGAGCACTTGCAGTGCAGTCACTTCAAATGCTTGGTTATACGAATGTAAAAAATTTACTCGGTGGCTACCGAATATGGCTTGACCCAAGTGCACCGTTTGAAGAAGCACCAAAAAGTTCCGGTGGTTGTGGGTAAATTAATTAAAAAAAGGTAGGGATAGAGAACAAATTCATAAACAAAAAAGGAGGATTTATGAAAAATTGGATTAGAAGTATAGTTGTAATTTCTGCTATAGCAATGCTGTTTACTGTAGGATGTGATAGAACAGAATCTAAAACAGAATCGACGGTTTTGATTGAGTACTTAATTGATAACGATCTTGATTTATCAGATATCCTCAATGGCTGGATAATCACAGCTAAAGATGTTCATGATAATCTTGGTGATTATTATGTTATTGATGTTCGTTCACAAGCAAGCTATGATGCAGGTCATATTCCCGGTGCAGTTTTTGCTGATGCCTCTACAATTCTTAATGTTGCCGGAAATAGCAATGGAAAAACAATTCTTGTGCATTGTTATAAAGGAATTGGTGCCACAAGATTATTAGTGGCTCTCCGACTAAGTGGATATACAACTGCAAAAAGTTTAAAATTTGGAATGAGTGCTTGGGGACCAGCTGATGCTGATAGTGGTGCAGCTTATGATAAATGGACAGGTGCAGTTTCTGACACAGCTCTTAGTTATCCTGCAGATTGGCTAACTACAGCAAGTACACCTGCTACTGATATTGAATATGAGTATCCTGAATTAAGCACAGGTGAAGATGAAGGTGCAGATATTCTTGCATCAAGAGTAGCAACTCTTTTATCTGATGGATATGGTTATGCAACAGCACCGGATATTCTTGTAAATCGTGGAGATTATTTTATTAACAATTATTGGGATGAAACTTCTTGGGATCATTATGGACATATTGCAGGTGCACATCGTGTTTTTGGAATGAGTTTAGAAAATGGTGGAATTGATAATATGAATCCTGATGAAACTATTGTGACATATTGCTGGACAAGTCAGACATCAGGAGTTATTACAGCATATTTAACAGTATTAGGTTATGATGCACAAAGCTTAATGTTAGGTACTAATGGAATGATTTATTCAAACTTAGAGACACATGCTTGGGGATTGGGAGCAAATGTTAATGTAGCATTAGGTGTTACTGCCGGTGCAAATGCACCAGGTGATTACGAATTAGAATAAACCAAAAAAATGCAATAAAGAGCGGACAATTTCCGCTCTTTATTACTTAGGAGTTAAAATGAAGAAAAATATTTATCTATTTATAGTATTGCTACTATGTCTTCCAACTTTCGTTCATGCGAGTGGTTGTATGGAAGCATCTTCTGATGAAGGAGTAAGTGTTGTTGGTTATTTGCAAAATCAATTTGAATATTTAATTGATAATGATGAAAATGAAAGTAGTTTTACATTTAATCGTGCGAGAATGGGTTTGGTTGGAAATATACCGTACGATTTTAGTTATTATATTATGTTTGAATTCAGTCCTTATAAAAATGGGCCGTATCTTTTGGATGGATTTATAACATATTCTCGTCTGTCACCATATTTAGAAATTTCTTTAGGACAATTTAAATCACCATTTAGTTTGGAATTAAATACACCTTGTCAAAAATTGCATACGATTAACCGATCAAATGTTGTAACAAATCTTGCAAATCCATTTAGAGATTTGGGATTATTAATCGAAGGTAAACATAAAGATTTATTGAAATATGCCTTTGCTATTACTAATGGTTCGGGATTAAATGAAGTAGAAAATAATGATACAAAAGATTATGCAGGACGAGTAGTTTTATCACCTTTTAGTTTGCTTAGTGTTGGTGGCGGATTTAGTATAAAAACTTTATTACCTGCATCAGTTGGTGCATCGGACCCCGATAAATTATACAGATATGCAGTTGAGCTCCAGTTAGAAATGGGCGAATTTTTAGTTCAAGGTGAATATCTTATGGCGAGTTATGAATCATCTGGTGGAACAGTTCATCATCCTGCAGATTGTTCTGGACCTGCATGGGACGAAGTGATTCCAGCGGGGACAACAGAAAGAAACGGCTATTGGGCACAAGCAATGTATATGACAGATTGGAATATTCAACCGATAATAAAATACGAGACATACGAGCCGAATATAGATTTTGGTAATGATATTGAAAGTATTGTTACTTTCGGAGTAAATTATTTCTTTAACGATTGGACAAGGTTACAATTAAATTATCTTTACAAATATGAAGAATTTGAAGTATATAATGATGAAATATTATTACAATTACAAGTTGTTTTAAATTAAATATTTAAAAATGTAATAGTAAATAAAACAGAAATTGAAAAAAGGGAGAATGAAAATGAAAAAATTAATTGGAATTTTATTTGTAATTTTAGCTTTATCACAAATTGTTTTTGCGGATGTAATATCAGTTAAAGAAACAGCAAAATTAGCAAAAAAGGGAGAAGTTATTATCGTTTCTGCGAGAAGTAATTCAGATTATGCTAAAAAACATATCAAAGGTGCTGTTAATATTTACCATAAAGACCTTTATAAATCAGATGGAATTTCTTCTATGTTAAAAAGTCCTGTCAAAATCGCCGAAATTTTTGGAAATCAAGGTATAAAAAGTGATAGCAAGATTGTTATATATGATGATGGTGATAATAAACTCGCCGGAAGATTGTATTGGATATTTAAATATATGGGTGCTACAGATGTAAATATATTAGATGGACATATTAAGGGTTGGATGAAAGGAAGGAAACCGATTACAAAAAGTGCAACTAATATAAGTGCCGTCATATTTAGCAAGAATATAAAATCCTCAGAAATTGCTACAATGAAATATGTAAAAGATAATTTAGATAAAATTACTTTAGTAGATGTGCGAAGTGCTGATGAATACAATGGAAAAAATAATGATGATGAAAATATAAAAAGACCGGGGCATATTCCTGAAGCAATTCATTTTGAATACAATAATGTTGTAAATGATGATGGAACAATAAAATCAAAAGAGAAAATTGCAAAACTTGTGAAAGATGCAGGAATCAAATCTGATAAAGAAATTGTTCTCTATTGTGCTTCAAGTGTTCGTGCGGGAATTGTTTATGTGGCACTTACTGATGTTTTAAATTTTTCTAAAGTAAGAGTTTATGATGGTGCATATTATGAATGGAGCAATAGTTCTAATTCGATTAAATAAAAAATAATATAGATAACCGAATTCTTATCTATATTTCCATTTAGAAAAAAAGAGGAAAGATAATTTGGAAAAAAAAGATTTTACTCCGAAAATTATTGGATTTTTATGTAACTGGTGTACTTATGCGGCAGCGGATCAAGCGGGAGCGTTAAAAAAAGAAATATCTCCGAACTTTTCTGTAATTCGTGTAATGTGTTCGAGTCGGATAGATCATAATTTATTACTCACAACATTTTTTAATGGAGCAGATGGGATTCTTATAGCCGGATGTCATCCGGGGGATTGTCATTATGATAAAGGTAATTATTATGCAAGAAGAAGATATGCACTTTTAAAAGATGTAATGAAAACACTAAATCTGGAACCGGAAAGATTAGAGCTTTCTTGGATTTCAGCAGCGGAAGGGAAAAAATATTCCGAATTTGTGAATAAGTTTAGTGAAAAAATAAAGAAATTAGGTCCGAGTCCGATAAACGAGAGCAAATTGTTTTAATGTTTATTGAAGTGCAATTTTAAATTTATTTCCAAAAATTAATAATAGATAGGTTTAAAAATATGAGTGAAGAAAAAGTTTTAATAATGGGTTCAGGGTTGCCGGGTATGAGAGCAAGTTTACTTTTGGCAAATGCAGGAAAGACGGTTTATCTTGTGGAAAAGTTATCCAATATTGGCGGTGATGCAATTAAAAATGAAGAGAGTTTTCCAAAGTTAGAGTGTTCTACCTGTATGGTTGCACCTACTCAGCAGGAGGTCTTGCACCATCCGAAAATCAAAACAATGACGCTCTGCAAGGTTGAAAAAATCACCGGAAAGGTAGGAAAATTTAATGTATCTATTAAGAAAAAAGCAAGATTTGTAAGTGAAACGGATTGTATTGGTTGCGATGCGTGTTTTCCACCTTGTCCCGTGAGTATCAGTAATGAATGGGAAGAAAATCTCATCGACAAAAAAGCAATATTCGTTCCATGTCCGGGTTCTTTGCCAAATGTTCCAATGATCAATACAGAACATTGCTTACATATAAATGGTAAGAAAAAAGAGTGTAAAGCATGTGTTGAAGCATGTATGTTTGATGCTATAAACCTTGATGATAAAGATGAGATGATAGATGTAGAAGTTGGTGCAATTATTATTGCAATAGGATCTGAAACTTATGATGTCTCAACTCTTTCACAATTTGGATATGGTAATAATCCCAGTGTTTATACAGCCATGGAATTTGAACGACTCTTTTCTTCAAACGGCCCTACGAAAGGAGAATTGACTCTTAGAAAAACAGAAAAAGAACCAAAATCTGTTGCGATTATTCACTGTGTAGGAAGGGAAGAGCAGGGATATTGTTCAGGTATTTGTTGTATGTATTCTGTAAAACATGCTCATTTCATAAAACATAAATTACCGAAAACAAAAATATATAACATTCATACAGATATTTGCGTTGCCGATAAGACATATTTTAATTTTGTAGAAAATTTTAGAGATAAAGAGACGAAATTAATTTATCACTCATCTATGAAAGATTTAAAAGTAGAAAAAAATGGCAACGGATTAAGTGTGAATTATTTAAGTGGATTGGGAGCAAAAGAGAAATTGGATGTTGATATGGTAATTTTGGCATCTGCTATGGTTCCGGGAGAAGAGAATAAAGAAATCAGTGAAATGATCGGAATTGATTTGGACAATCATGGATTTTTTATGACAAAAAAAGACATGGTAGGTTCGGTTGAATCAAGTAAAGAAGGAATTTTTATTGCAGGATGTGCAGAAGGTCCTAAGGATATTCAAACATCTGTAATACAGGCAGAAGCGACAGTTAGCGGTGTTATGAAAATTTTTGAATAAATTATAATTGAAAATAATATTCTTTACCAATTATTTGAATTAAGAAGGTAGAAAAATGAAAAAGAAAATCGGAGTATATGTATGTGAATGTGGCCCCAATATCGCGAGTAAAATGCATATTGATAAAATATTGGAATCGGTAAAATCACATAATTCTGAAGATGTTGAAATTGTGCCTATTAAACATAAATTGTTATGTTCAGTGCAAGGAAAGAAATTTCTTGAAGAGGATATCAAAAAGCAGGAATTGACTCATCTCGTAGTCGCCGCATGTTCGCCGAGAGAACATAATACTACATTTATGAATATCTGTAAAAAATCTGATTTGAATCCATATTTATATAAAATGATAAATATTCGCGAACAGGTTGCTTGGGTTATTCCGGATAAAGAGAAGGCAACAGAAAAGGCGATTCAATACATAAATGGTGGTATTAGTCGAGTGCAATATCAAGGTGAATTATTTGAAAATAAAATAGATGCAATTCCGGATGTGCTTGTAATCGGTGGTGGAATTTCAGGAATTGAATCGGCACTTTCATTGGCTAATGAAAAAAGAAAAGTAGTATTGATAGAAAAAACAGATAAATTGGGTGGAAATTCTGTATTTTATAAAAAGTTACTTCCGAGACAAGGAGCAGAAAAAGATTTTATCGCAAAGAAAATTGCAGAGGTGACAAATAATAAAAATATCAAAATTCATTTAGAGACAGAACTTGAAGAAATTCTCGGTTTTCTCGGAAATTTTGAAGTTACTTTACGAAATGTAAATAATAAAGATAATAAAATTGAGATAAAAATCGGTGCGACTATTGTTGCTACAGGATTTCAATTATCAAATCCGACAAGTTTTAAAAATGTAAAATATAAAGAGAGTGATGAAGTATATACTTCACTTGAGATAGAAAAAATGTTTTCAGAAAAAGGAAAAATATTGCTTTCATCCGGAAGTGAGCCGAAAACAGTTGCTCTTGTTCATTGTGTTGGTAAAGATGAAAAAAAATATTGTTCTCAAATCTGTTGTAATTATATGATGAAAATCGCAAACTATTTCAAAGAACAATCAAAGGAAATTAAAGTAAAGGAATTTTATAAAGATTTATGTTTACCAAATAAAGATGACGAAAAATTATTTAGAGATACAGAGAAAAATGGTGTTGATTTTGTGAGAATCAAAGATATTGATATTCAAGGAAATGAAATAAAATATACAGGAATCAACGGAAAAAATGAAAAGACGAAATTTGATATGATTGTTGTTGCACCACCAATTGAACCGAAAGCCGGAACTAAAAATTTATCACAAATAATTGATATTCCTTTAGATGAATTTGGTTTTTTTCAAGAGGTACATCAGACAACTAATCCAACAGGAACTGCAACTGATGGAGTTTTTATTGTTGGAACGGCACAAGGACCAAAAGGAATTTCAAATTCTATGTTGATGAGTCAAGCCGTTTCCGGGAAGATTAAAACGCAATTAATTCCCGGGGAAAAAATAATTCCGGAAGTGAAGACATCAGAAATTTTAGAAGCGTATTGTATGGGTTGTAAAACTTGTTTGGAAGTATGCTGTTTTGGAGCAATTTATTTTGATGAGATAAAGGGAATATCACGAGTGAATGAAGCACTTTGTCGCGGATGTGGAAATTGTATTGCGAGTTGTCCTTCTGAGGCGATAAGACACAAACATTTTACAAGTGAGCAGTTGTTTCAAGAAGTTATTGAGATATTGAAATAGTTTAAGAGGTTTAAGAGGGTTAGAAGGTTAGAGGGTTAGAAGGTTAGAAGGTTAGGAATTTTAGAGATGATGGAATAATCGAATTACGAGGAGAGATAGATGGCAAATAATGGAGCGAAAATATCTTTTAAAAATGGTCTGCAAAATCAGATGCGAGATTTTCTAAAAGAATGTATGAAAAAAGGAATTTTTGACGCAGTTGTTTTGCCTGTTAGAGTTCCGGCAAATGATTCTTATGCTTGGATTTTAATGAATGATATTTCTATAGTTGATCAAGCAAATCCAATTCCACCTGTGATGCCGGTTCAAGGAGCCAAAGCTCTAAAATCATTAACTCGTAAAGGAGATGGCATCTTAAAAATTGCAACAATTATGAAACCATGTGAAATTCGTGCTACTATAGAATTAGCAAAATTAAGTCAAGTCAATTTGGAAAATATTACTCTGATTAGTTATGATTGCCCCGGTGCTATTCCGATGAGTATTTATAATAATTTGTCTGATGATATGGAAATTTTCTATAACGATGTTGTTTCAGAAAATAATTTTGTCAGTGAAAAGATGAAAGAAGTATGCGGATTTTGTGTTGATTTTTCTGATGTCCCTGATGATTTACATTTTGGATTTACAGGATTAGAAAATGAAGTTTATATAATTCCAAATACCGGAAAAGGTAATTCTGTTTTAGAAAAATTAGAGATGAAAAGTAGTGAAAATTTGTCTCAATGGAAAAAAAATGTTGCTGATATAAAAAAAATTAAATCCAAAAATAGAATAGATATTTACAAACAGGTTCAACCGACTGTAGATGGATTAGATAACTTGCAAAAAACTTACGAAAAATGTATCGGTTGTCATAATTGTCAAAGTGCATGTCCAATTTGTTATTGCAGGCAATGTTTTTTTGATTCAACGGCCTCGGAACAATCTGCCAATACTTTGATTGATATTGCAGAAAAACGAGGTGGTATCGGGTTTCCGAGAGACAAAATAATGTTCCAAGTTGGACGAATGTCACACATGAGTTTATCTTGTGTTTCGTGTGGACAATGTATGGATGCCTGTCCGGTAAATATTCCTGTTGCGAAGATATTTAGTTTCGTTTCCTCGAAGACACAGAATACTTTTGAATATAGAGCAGGATTTTCAGGTGACGAACCAATACCACTGAAAGTATATAAAGACGATGAACTTAGTAAAATTCACGAAATTGTAAAAAATGCTGAATCTGATGGGAGTGAACATGAGTAAAGTAATAAAAATAGACATTAATTCCAAACAGGGATTGCTTGATTTTTTAGAACATTTATTATCTAACAATGAAATAAGCGGAGTTATGTCATTACGGAAAATAAATGAAAATGGAATCTGTGATTATGGTTTGATTACAGAAGTTGATGATTTGAAATCCATCGAACCTTTTGCACCTGTAATGCCGGTCAATGCTTCCCATATATTATCATCAATAACACCTGCAAAAAAACCTATTATAGCAATTATTAAACCTTGTGAATTGCGAGGATTTGTGGAAAGGGTGAAGCGGAAACAGGGATCTATGAAAAATATAATTACTGTTTCATATACTTGCGGTGGAGTTCTGCCTTTGAATACTTTTCAAAGCGACGACAATGAAAAAATAGTTTCTGAATATTTTGAAACAATTAAAGGAACTGATACTCCGGAAAATGTCAGACCGGTTTGTAAAGCTTGCGAACATTTTATACCAATGACGGCAGATATAACAATTTCGGTATTTGGCAATAAAGATTTTAATTCAAAATCTTGTCTGATGATGAATACAGAACAGGCAATAAAACTTTCCAAAAGTTATAAATGTGAAATTGTTGAGAAAAAGATGGACGATAAACTTATGGATGAAATTCTCAAAAAAAGGAAAGCGGGTAAGGAAAAATTATACAAAGAAATTGCAATCACAAAAGATGGATTAGATGAATTTGTAGATATTTTTGGGAAGTGTATCGGTTGTCATGGATGCAGTAGGGTTTGTCCGATTTGCTATTGTACACTTTGTGATTTTGAATCATCAAATTACGATTATAAAGTAGATTTGATTGAGAATGAATTATCCCAAAAAGATGGATTACGATTACCGCCTGATACAATTTTCTTTCAACTTGGTCGATTAAATCATATGAGTTTTTCTTGTATCGGATGTGGACAGTGTGAAGATGTCTGTCCTGCAGGAATTCCCGTATCTTCAATATTTAAGAAAGTAGGAGAAAGTACAGCCGAATTATTCGATTATATTCCGGGAAAAGATGTTGAAGAGATAATACCTGTTATGATGATTAAAGAGCAAGAATTTCCTGAAGTAGGTGAATAAAAAAAATAGAGAATAGGAGAATAAAATGGAAAAAGAATTTACACCAAGAATTACAAGTTTTGTATGTAAATGGTGTACATATACAGGAGCAGATTTAGCGGGAATAGGACGACTGCAATATCCAACTTCAATAATTGCGATGAGAGTACTATGTTCGAGTCGAATTGATCCGGTTTTTATTTTAAAGTCCTATCTGAAAGGTGCCGATGGAATTTTAATTGGCGGTTGTCATCCTGGAGATTGTCATTATGAAACAGGGAACTATTATACTCGAAGAAGATTTATGATATTAAAATCGATTTTTGATTCTCTTGGTTTAAAAAGTGACAGATTACGATTGTCTTGGATTTCAGCTTCAGAAGGTGGAAAATTTGCAAGAGTAGCAAATGAATTTACGGAAAAAATAAAAAAAATTGGTCCGAGCGATACTAAGAGGAATATGTTTCTTTAATGTGAGATGAGAGAAGTTAAGAGGAAAAAATAGGAAAAGAATTCATGGTTAAAAAAAGTAAATCGGTATTAGTTGTTGGAGCGGGAATTGCGGGGATTCAAGCATCACTTGATCTTGCAGAGATGGGATTGGATGTTCACCTGATCGAAGAGAGTCCGACAATCGGAGGTAGAATGCCTCAATTGGATAAGACATTCCCGACTAACGATTGTTCAATGTGTATTTTATCACCTAAGATGAGTGATTGTGCAAGACACCCTAATATTACTCTTCACACTATGACGACACTCGATTCCATCAGTGGAAATCCTGGAGATTTTAACTGTAAAATTATAGAGAAAGCTAAGTTTGTGGATCCTGATAAATGTGTATCTTGTGGAGTTTGCGAAGAAAAATGTCCCGTAAAAATTAATGATGAATTTGATATGGGACTCAGAACACGAAAAGCAATTTCAAGATATTTTTTACAAAGTATTCCTGCAGAATATACGATTGATAAGGAACATTGTTTATATCTGACAAAAGGTGTTTGTAAAATTTGTGAAAAAGTTTGTGAACCTAATGCTATAAATTATGATGATGTGGATAAGGTAATTGAGTTAAAAGTTGGAACTGTAATTATGGCTACGGGAATTGATGCATTTAATCCGATTGGGTTTGGGCACTTTGGTTATAAACGATATAAAAATGTCGTCACCTCATTGGAATATGAACGAATGCTCTCTGCTTCAGGACCATTGGATGGACATGTTGTAAGAGCATCAGATAAGAAAGAGCCAAAAAGTTTAGCATTTATACAATGTGTCGGTTCGCGAGATGAGAGTATTGATAAAAATTATTGTTCATCTGCTTGCTGTATGTTTTCAATCAAGCAGGCAATAATCTCGAAAGAACATATTAAAGACATGGATATTTCAGTATTTAATATGGACATCAGAGCATTCGGAAAAGATTTTGATAAGTATTATGAAAAAGCAAAAACTACTCATAATGTAGATTTTATCCGTTCAAAAGTTGCTGAAATAACAGAGTTTTCAAATGGAAATCTCAAATTGAAATATGTTTTAGAGAATGGAGATATTAAATATAAAGAATTCGATATGGTTGTCTTATCTATCGGTTTGGAAGCACGGAAAAATTTAGAAGAGTTCGCAGAAAAAATGGATATAAAGTTGAATCAATATAAATTCTGCAGATCCGATGGGTTTTCTCCACTTAAAACTTCTCGTGATGGAATTTATGTTTGTGGTGGTATGAATGGACCGAAAGATATTCCTGAATCTGTAATTACCGCATCTGGTGCTGTCGCAAATTCTGTAAAATATCTTGATATAAAAAGACAGGATATTTCTGTTGACGATGGAGAAGAGCAGAATGTATCGGGCGATCGTCCAAGAGTTGGTGCTTTTGTTTGTCATTGTGGAATCAATATTGCGGGTGTTGTAGATGTGAAAAATGTTGCGGAATATGCTAAAGATTTACCAAATGTAGAACATGCTGAAGATATTATGTATGCCTGTTCTCAAGATTATCTGGAGTTGATAAAGAAAAGAATTAAAGAACATAATCTAAATCGTATAGTTGTCGCTGCTTGTACTCCGAGAACTCATGAACCTTTGTTTAGAGAAACAATTGCAGAAGCTGGATTAAATCCATATCTTTTTGAGATGGCAAATATTCGAGATCAATGTTCTTGGGCACATATGAATGAGCCGGAATTGGCAACAGAAAAATCTAAAGACCTTATTGAAATGGGAATTGCCAAAGCGAGAGATTTAACTTCATTAGAGAGATTGCCAATTGATATTGGACCGGGAGCACTTATTATAGGTGGTGGACTTGCGGGAATGACATCTGCATTATCGCTTGCGGATGCAGGACAGGAAGTTTATTTGGTTGAAAATGAAAATAATCTTGGTGGAAATCTTCGTAATATATATTTTCAGCCGGACGGAAAAGATCCACAAAAATTATTACACGAAACAGTAAGAAAGATAAAAGATAATAAAAAAATTCATTTATATAAAAATTCAAAGATTGAAGAGATTTTAGGATATGTTGGAAATTTTAACACTACTATAAAAGATATAAAAACAGATAAACACACAAATGTAAAACACGGAGCTGTAATTGTTGCCACAGGTGGGAATGAACACAAAACCGATGAATATCAATATGGAAAATCATCAAGAGTTGTCTCACAGGTAGAATTTGAAGAGATGATTCATAATAATGTTTTTCCAAAAGGAAGATTAAAAAATGTTGTAGTGATACAATGTGTGGGTTCGAGAGAAGAAGGGAGAATGTATTGTAGTAGAGTTTGTTGTACTAAAGCTGTAAAAAATGGATTAGAATTAAAAAAAGTAAAACAAAATGTCAATATATATATTTGTCATCGTGATATTCGAACCTATGGTTTTCGTGAACAATATTATACAAATCTCAGAGATGAGGGAACTGTCTTTTTGAGATATGATTTAGAAAATAAACCTGATGTAAAATTACAAGACCCTACAGATCCTGATAGCAAATTAACAGTCACTTCATTCGATCCTATTCTTGATAGAGATGTAGTTATTGATGCAGATTTAGTTGTCTTATCAGTTGCAATAGATGCTCCGAAAGAAAATGATAAATTGGCAAAAATGCTTAAAATTCCTTTAAATGCAGATGGAATGTTTCTTGAAGCACATGTAAAATTACGACCTGTAGATTTTGCTACCGATGGTGTTTTTGTCTGCGGACTTGCACATTCTCCTAAAGATATTGACGAAAGTATTGCACAAGCAAAGGCATCAGCAAGTCGTGCATTAACATTTTTAAGTAAGAAAGCAATTTTAGCTGAGGGAACAATTACCGAAGTTGATGAAAGTTTGTGTTCAGGATGTGGATATTGTGTAGATGTATGTGCCTACGCCGCATTGGAAATTGATTCTGAAAAAGAGGTAGTGCTTGTGAACGATGCACTTTGTAAAGGATGTGGTGCTTGTGTTTCGTCTTGCAGATGTGGAGCTTTAGATTTACGAGGATTTAGTAATAAGCAACTATATTCTGTTTTTGATGCTTTGGAATTGAGATAAAAAAATTAGGAGAGATATAAAATGAAAGATTGGCAACCGAAAATATTAGCAATTTTATGCAATTGGTGTTCTTATGCAGGAGCAGATCTTGCCGGAGTATCTCGACTACAATATCCGCCGAATATTCGTGTTGTGCGAATTCCATGTTCCGGTAGAGTTGATCCGTTATTTATTATGAAAGCATTTCAAACCGGATATGATGGCGTTTTGGTATCAGGATGTCATCCCGGCGATTGTCATTATCTTTCGGGAAATTATTTTGCACGAAGAAAATTTGCGGTGCTGAAACCATTGATGGAATTTATAGGTGTTGAACCGGATCGGTTACAATTTTCTTGGGTTTCTGCAGGTGAAGGAGAGAGATTTTCTAAAGTTGTGACAAAGGTGACAGACGATATAAAAAAGATTGGCCCCATAAAAAAAATGGTTAAGGGAGATTGAGAATGGTAAAGGAACTACAGAAAAAAGTCAGAGAATTATTCGAAGATAAAAAAGTTGATATGGTAGTCGGTTGGGGAAAAGGTTCGGTCCCAATGTCTGCAACTCCACTATTTATTAAGAGTATTGATGAAGTCGATGATTTGATTTTTGATGAAACATGTCAGAATAATTTGGCAGTATATTTTACAAAAGATAAACGAAAATTATCAAAAGATGGAAAAAAAGTTGGAGTTATTGTTAAGGGTTGTGATGATCGTTCATTGGTTTTGTATTCCATAGAAAAACAGATAAAGAGAGATGATATTGTAATAATTGGAGTTCCTTGCGATGGAGTTATTGACAAAAATAAGATATTACGAAAAACGAATAATCGTGAAGTGATAGAATATAATTGTGATGAAAAAAAAGTAAAAGTTAAGGGACGAGATTTTGAATTAACACTTGACAAAAAAGATGTTTTAAGTGATTCTTGTCTTACCTGTTCTTATCCTGATGCACAAGTTTATGATGAATTTATAGGGAAGGCGAGGAAAAAAGTTGATTGCAAAGATGAGTTTAAAAAAGTAGATGATTTTGAGAAACTCTCATTAGATGAAAGATGGAATGCGATTACGGAAGAATATTCAAAATGTATTCGCTGTTATGCTTGTAGAAATGTATGTCCTTCTTGCTACTGCACAAAATGTTTCGTCGATACTAATAAACCGCAGTGGATAGGAAAAAGTCCTGAAATAACAGATTCAATTATTTTTCATTTAATTAGGAATTTGCATGTTGCCGGACGATGTGTTGAATGCGGTGCTTGTGCCAGAGCATGTCCGGTTGGAATTGATTTATTACTACTAAATAAAAAAATAACAAAAGAGATAAATCAAAGATTTGATTATACGGCAGGATTGGATATTGATGAAAAACCAGTTATGACAACATATTGCGAAAATGAAAAACAAGATTTCATTATGGGGTAAAAATGATAATTAAAATTAATAAAAATAAGTTTGATAAATTTTTTAAAATTCTAAAAGGGAATTATGATGTTTTTGCTCCGATAGGCGATGGCATGAATTCAAAATTTAGTCGAGTGAAATCTATTAAGGAAATAAACCTTGATATTTCAAATACAGACAAATCTCCAAAAGAAATATTTTTTCCGCAAACCGAAATACTTTTCAATTTTGAATCACAAAAAATCAATTTGAATGCAGAAAAAAATAAATCTTTTGCTGTTTGGGGAATGCGACCTTGTGATGCAAAAAGTTTAACATTAATTGATAAAATATTCGGAAGTGCAAAACAGAAACCTAATGACGAAAATTTTGAAGATCCTTATTGGAAATCAAAATATGACGATGCTTTGATTTTTTCTATCGGATGCAACACTCCGGCATCTACATGTTTTTGTAATTGGTTTGAGAGTGGACCTTTTGAGAAAATCGGTTCTGATATTTTTGTTGTGAATACAGACGAATATTATTTAATGGAAGCCGTTAGTGAGAAAGGAAAAGTGTTTCTCAAGAAAGTGACTGATTTTGAAAAAGGCATAAAAAAAGATGAAGAGAAAATTACAGAATTAAAAAAGAGAGCAGAAAGTTATTTAAAAAAATCTGTAGATTTAAAGGCATTAGATAATGTTATTGAGGAAATTTGGGGAAATCCGGTTTGGGATGAGCTCAGTAATAAATGTATAAATTGTGGTGCATGTACTTTTATTTGTCCCACTTGCCACTGTTTTGATATTCAAGATGAAGGAAAAGAAAAGGCAGGAAAACGAATACGATTATGGGATTCCTGTATGTTTCCGGATTTTACAGGTGAAGCATCGGGACATAACCCGAGATTACTTTCTAAAGACAGATTTCGTCAGAGATTTATGCATAAATTCAAATATTTTCCAGATAATAATGACGATTATTTATGTACGGGATGTGGAAGATGTATCTATGTTTGTCCTGTGAATGTTGATATTAGAGAAGTGGTTGAGAAAATTGTGAAATGTGAATCGTGAGAGATATAAATTTATGAAAAAAGAAAGGTAGTAGATGAAAAATACATATATACCAGTTCCAATGAAGGTAGAAAATATAATTACAGAAGATCCGAATAAGACATTACGGACTTATGATTTATCTTTTATTAATTCGGAAGATAGAAAAAATTTCAAATATATGCCGGGTCAGTTTTGTGAATTTTCCATTCTCGGCAAAGGTGAATCGCCTTTCGGTATTGCCTCTTCGCCAACTGAAAAGGATTTTTTGAGATTCACTGTAAATAATACCGGCTTGGTGACGAATGAAATTCATTATTTGCGAAAGGGCGATAATGTAGGTATTCGTGGTCCACTCGGGAATTGGTATCCCGTAGAAAAATTTAAGGGCGAAAATATTGTAATAATAGGTGGTGGATTTGCTTTCACAACATTACGGTCGTTATTGATTTATTTGCTGGAACATAGGAAAGATTATGGAGAAATTACAGTAATTTATGGTGCAAGAAATCCGGATTTATTTATCTATAAAGATGAAATAGCCGAATGGGAAAAACGAGATGATTTGAATTTGCATCTCACAATTGATAAAAAAGCAGATGGTTGGGATAAATTGGTTGGATTCGTTCCAGCTGTTGTAAAAGAATTAGCACCTAAAGCCGAGAAGACATGGTGTGTTGTTTGTGGTCCGCCTATTATGATAAAATTTACATTACCTGTATTGGTTCAATTAAAATTTCCAAATGATAGAATCTATACTTCACTGGAAAGAAAAATGAAATGTGGAATTGGAAAATGTGGTCGCTGTAATATCGGCTCAAAATATATTTGTATTGATGGTCCTGTATTTTCTATGGAAGATATAAATAATATTTCTGAGGAGATTTAGAAGAGGGAGAAGAGGGTTAGAAGGTTAGGAGGTTAGAGGGTTAGTAAGTTAGGAAAATAATATAAAGGGAGAGATATATGGATAAGATAAATTTAAAAGATATGGATCCAAAGTTTAAAGATGATATTGTTTCACAACCGGGTGGAGAATTTTTTAGACGATGTTTCACTTGTGGGACTTGTACTGCGGCTTGTCCTGTTGCAGAAGTTCATGATGAATACGATCCCAGAAAAATAATTAGAATGGCGATTCTCGGAATGCGAAAAGAAGTTCTTTCGTCTGATATTTTATGGATGTGTTCCAGATGTTACACTTGTTATGCATTATGTCCTCAAAATGTAAAATTTACAGATGTAATTAGTATTCTTAGAGATATGGCAATTAAGGAAGGATATGTATCAAAAGAGCGACTTGAACAGGCAAAAGAGACAGATAAACAGATTCAAGAATTGAGATGCAAAATTATTGATAACAAATTACATCCTGAAGAAAAAAAAGTAAAAGAAATTAAAAAATCAATTGAAAAAGAATTAAGTGAGAATTGGTAAATAATGATAGATAAAAACAATCCAATAATTAATTGGAGTGAGGTAATATTATGATTCCAGAAAAGAAATTGAATTTTGATAATTTAAAAACTGAAGTAATAGAAAAAGGAATCTGTGGACGATGTGGAGGTTGTATCTCTTTCTGTTCGGCGAATAGTATAGATGCTCTGGAAATGGGAATAGATGGTCTGCCACGATATAGTGATCAGGAAAAATGTTTAGATTGTGGATTGTGTTATCTTGTTTGTCCGCAAATCAAAATTCTGAATGAAGAGGTAAAAGAGGAATTTGGTTGGAAGGAACCTATTGGTCAATATTTGGATATTTTTTCAGTGAGAACGACTGACGATGAAATTTTAGATGTGGCTACAGATGGTGGATTTGTCACATCTCTACTTATCAATATGCTTGAAAATCATGAAATTGACGGAGCTATTGTATCACAAAAAACCGGTTTGTTTTCCAGGCAACCTATTGTAGCAACAACCAGGGAAGAATTAATCTCTGCGGCAGGTTCGCACTTTGATGAATCTCCGAATCTCAAAGAAGTTGGTGATAATTATTCATCTTATATTTCAGTAATCAAAACTCTTGATAAAGCTTCAACAAAAAAGTTTTCTAAATTGGCTGTTGTTGGAACTCCATGTCAGATTAATACAATCAGGAAAATGCAAGTTTTGGGAATTGTTCCTTCTGATATTATCATATTTACAATAGGATTATTTTGTTTGCAATGTTTTTCATTAGATGATTTGATGCAGAAAGATTTTGCACAAAAACATCATCTTACCTTAGATGATATATCGAATTTGAATATTAAAGAGCAATTTATGCTTCAAATGAAATCTGGAATAACTATTAATGTTCCTCTATCCGAAATTGAAACCATTGCAAGACCGGCATGTTTGGTCTGTGAAACTTTTTCAAATGAATTTGCTGATGTTGCAGTAGGTGGTTTAGCTTCACCTCATGGATATACAACTGTAGTTGTTCGCTCAATTGCAGGAAAAAAAATGGTTGCTGATGCTCTTTATAATAGAGTTATCGAACATTGTGATGCAGAAAATATTCATAAATCGGATGTTGATAAACTAAAGAAACTTGCACTTATTGCAGATTTTTCAAACATGAAAAGGGAACGAGGAAAATCTTATCTAGAACAGATTGGAAGATAATCATTTTATAGATTTTAAGAATTAAAAAATGTAAAAACACAGGAAATTATTAAATGGATAATATCGAAAAAAATAAAAAATCAGGTTCTGTTCTTGTAATTGGTGCAGGTATCGCGGGTATTCAATCGTCATTAGATCTTGCTGATTCCGGATATAAAGTTCATCTACTCGAAAAGACACCAGCGATTGGTGGAGTTATGGCTCAATTGGATAAGACATTTCCAACAAATGATTGTGCGATGTGTGTTATTTCACCTAAACTTGTGGAGTGTGGTCGTCATTTGAATATAAATTTGATGACGGATGCTAAGTTGAAAGAGGTGACAGGTGGTCCGGGAAATTTCAAAGTAAAAATATATAAGCATCCAAGATTTGTAGATCTTGATAAATGTACAGGTTGTGGTGAATGTGAAAAAGTTTGTCCTGTACATGTTGATTCGGAATTTGATGAAGGACTTGTGAGCCGAACTGCGATTTATAAACCTTATGCACAAGCATCACCAAATGCCTTCGTTATTGAAAAGAAAGAAACAGCTCCTTGTCAGATTTCTTGTCCGTCCGGAATTCATGTTCAGGGTTACATCGCATTGACAGCAGAAGGTAACTACAAAGAAGCTTATGAACTTATTCGAAAAAATAATCCTTTTGTCTCAATTTGTGGACGAGTTTGTTTTCATCCATGTGAAACCGAATGTCGTAGAGGCGAATATGATGAGCCATTGGCAATTGCATCTATAAAACGATATATTGCAGATTATGTACATTCACATCATGAAGAATTGGATCTTAAAGAAGCAATCGTTCCAAAAGATAAAGAAAAAGTTGCAATTATTGGTTCTGGTCCGGCTGGATTATCCTGTGGATTTTATCTTGCCAGAAAAGGTTATCAAGTTACGATTTTTGAAAAAAATAGCAAGACCGGTGGAATGATGCGTTCCTGTATTCCTCCTTATCGACTTTCACGATATGAACTGGATTGGGAAATTGAACAAATTTTAAAAGAGGGAATTGAACTAAAAACTAATCATGCTATAAATTCCAATGAAGATATTGAAGTATTACGAAAAGAAGGATTTAAAGCTTTTTATATTGCAATAGGTGCTCAAAAAAGTATTTCATTAAAAATTCTCGGTGAAGATCTTAATGGAGTTTATGGTGGTATAGATTTCCTTCATAAAGTTAATTATAAGGAAAAAATTAAAGTAGGGAAAAAAGTTGCCGTTATCGGTGGTGGAAATACTGCAATTGATTGTGCTCGTACTGCTCGCAGGATGGGTGCAGAAGTAAGTTTGATATACAGGCGTACAAGACGAGAAATGCCGGCAGAATATCATGAAATTCTTGCAGCGAAAGAAGAGGGTATAAAATTTATATTTCTTACAAATCCCGTAGAAAATATTGGGGAAAATGGTAAGCTGAAATCAATTAAATTTGATGTAATGAAACTTGGTGAAGCTGATGAAAGTGGTAGAAGAAGACCATTGCCGACTGGTGAACAATTTACTGAAGAATTTGATAATATGTTAATTGCAGTGTCTCAATCTCCTGATCTTGCTGTGCTTGATGGATCTGGTGTTGATACTACGAAATGGAATACAATTAAAGCAGACCCTGTAACTTTTGAGACGAATGTAAAAGATATTTTTGCAGGTGGTGATGTAGTACTTGGTCCTGCCTCTATTGTGGAAGCTGTGGGTCAGGCAAATGAAGCGGTAGTGTCTATAGATAGATATTTGCGTAGTGAAAATATTGCAGAAGGTAGAACAGAAAAACCGGAATATCGACCGACAAAAAAACAGACAGAGTTCGTACCTGAAGAACTTAGAGTGCCGATGCCGATGGTTTCTGCAAAAAAGCGTGTCACAAATTTTGATGAATGTGAAAAAGGATATTCAGAAGAAGAGGTTCAGAAAGAAGCTGCTCGTTGCCTGGAATGTGGAATCTGTTCCGGATGTTTAGAATGTGAATCTGTTTGTGAAGCAGATGCAATTTTACACTCAATGCATGGCGAAGTAGAAGAGATAAATGTTGGTGCAATTATTGTTGCAACAGGAGCGGATAAATTTGATCCGACAGCGATGCATCAGTATGGATACGGAAGATATAAAAATGTGCTAACAAGTATTCAATTTGAAAGAATTCTCGCGGCATCAGGACCTTTTGAAGGACATTTGCAAAGACCTGATGACGGGAAGTTACCAAAAAAGATTGCGTGGATACAGTGTGTTGGTTCGCGAACGGAAGACCAGCATATGCCATATTGCTCCTCTGTATGCTGTATGTATGCGATGAAAGAGGCGATAATAGCAAAAGAACATGAGCCGACAATAGAGCCGACAATTTTCTATATGGATATGAGAGCATTTGGAAAAGATTTTGATAAATATTATGATAAAGCCGAACAATCTCAAGTGCGATTTGTTAGGTCGCGAGTTGGAAAAATAAGGGAAATATCTGAGACGGGAAATTTAGAATTATATTACACAAAAGAGAATGGTAATGTTGAGATTGAAGAATTTGATCTCGTTGTTCTCTCTATCGGATTAAGACCGCCGGAAGATCTGAAAGAGATGTCAGATGTGCTTGATATTCGTTTAAATTCTTATGGCTTTATTGATCATCTTGATGCGATGCCAATCGAAACAACTCGGCCCGGAGTTTTTGTTTGTGGTCCAGCTGTTTCTCCTAAAGATATTCCGGAAACAGTAATGCAAGCATCTGGTTCTGTGGCGGGAGCAGCGGAGGTTTTAGCAAAAGTTCGTGGAACAGAAATTACAATAAAAGAATTTCCACCTGAGAAGAATGTATTTGGAGAAAAACCAAGAATTGGCGTTTTTGTCTGCCATTGCGGAATCAATATTGGCAGTATTGTAGATGTTCCTGGAGTTGTTGAATATATTAAAAAATTACCAAATGTAGTTTATGCATCGGATAATCTATTCACCTGTTCACAAGATACACAGGTAAAAATAAAAGAAATCATCAAAGAATATAATCTCAACAGAGTCGTTGTCTCATCTTGTTCGCCATCTACTCACGAGCCACTTTTTCAGGAAACGATAAGAGAGGCAGGACTAAATCCGTATTTATTTGAAATGGCTAATATTCGAAATCATTGTAGTTGGGTGCATCGTGATGATCATGCAAAAGCGACGATTAAAGCAAAAACTCTTACTAGAATCGCTGTCGGAAAAGTAGGATTATTAGAACCGCTAAAAACCATTGCACTTGATGTGACTCAAAAAGGAGTTATAATTGGTGGTGGTTTAGCAGGAATGACTGCAGCTTTATCCATCGCCGAGCAGGGTTTTGAAGTGACTTTAGTAGAGCAGAAAGATAAACTTGGTGGTAATCTTCAACGGTTAAGAGAAACTTGTGCCGGTGAAAATATTCAAGATTATTTAAAGAAAATGATTAATAAAATTGACAAACATCCATTGATAACGGTTTGCAGAAATTCAAAAGTTACGAGTATTGAGGGATATATTGGGAATTATAAAACAACAATAAGAAACACAGAATCAAGAGAATCTAAAGAACATAAATACGGTATCATAATTATCACAACGGGTGCAAATGAGACAAAACCGAGTTCTTATCTTTATGGAGAATCTGAAAATGTGATGACGCAACTTGAACTTGACGAAGCACTTAATAGTAATAATGAACAATTCCAGAAAACAAAAAATGTTGTAATGATTCAATGTGTAGGTTCGAGAAATGACGAGCATCCATATTGTTCAAGAGTATGTTGCACACAATCAATAAAAAATGCTATTACACTTAAAAAAACAAATCCTAAAATGAATATTTTCGTATTATATCGAGATATCAGAACTTATGGATTTAATGAGAAATATTATCAAGAAGCTCGTCAACTTGGTGTGCTTTTTATGAGATATGAAGTAGATAGAAAACCTGAAGTGGAAATTATTGAGCAGGGGAAAAAGCAGAAAATTTCTGTAAATATAAGAGATCATGTAATGGGAGCGGATGTGGAAATAATTGCAGATAAACTCATTCTCGCATCTGCTATGGAACCTCAAAAAGATGCAAATGTAATATCACAAATGTTGAAAGTCCCGTTGAATGAAGATAGATTTTTTGTGGAAGCACATGTAAAACTTCGTCCTGTCGATTTTTCTGCCGAGGGAATATTTTTAGCCGGATTAGCTCATTCGCCTAAGATGATGGCAGAGACAATTTCACAAGCGAAAGGTGCAGCGGAAAGAGCATGTACAATCATTAGTTCCGATGAATATTTTTCAGAAGCGAATGTTTCTGTAGCAGATCCAAATGTATGTGTAGGTTGTGGGATGTGTGTTCCCGTCTGCCCTTATGATGCTCCGGGATTGGTTTCCAAAAATGGTAAAGAAATTTGTGAGGTGAATACTGCATTATGTAAAGGTTGCGGAAGTTGTGCTTCAATCTGTCCGTCCGGTGCTATGCAACAGCTGGGATTTAAAGAAGAACAAACTTTGGAAATGGTTAATCAGGCATTAGCTACTTTATTGTAATATTTGATACTTTATGCCTGTGGAATATTTTTAAATTTTTAATAATAATTTTTTTATTTGAGTTTATTATTTAAATAAGCAATGTTTTTGTTTTTATAAATTAAATTATTAAATTTATTATGTGTAATTAAAAAAAATAGCTACAAAAGTAAAATCAAATGAAAATAAAAATTCCTTATGGGAAAAACGAAAAATTAGAAGTTCAAGTTGAGGATAAATTTGTTTCTCAAATTGCAGAGACAAATGAAGTTTCAAAAAATAACGAATCGGAAATATTACAAAACGCTCTATCAAATCCATATAATTCTGTCAAACTTGATGAGTTTTTAGAAGATGCAAACGATGTTTTAATAATAGTAAATGATGGCACGAGACCGACTCCGACAAAGAAAGTATTAGAAATTATTTATGAAAAAATAAAAGTTAAAAATGTTAAGTTTCTAATTGCAACTGGAACTCATCGTGGTCCTACGGAAGAGGAATATTCTTATATTTTTGGTAGGTTTTATGAAGAATTTAAAGATGCGATTTTTGTTCACGATGCAAAGAAAGAGCAGGAATTAATAAACATTGGAAAGACGAAAAGCGGAACGGAAATTATTATCAATAAGTTGGCAGTTGAATCGGATAAAATTATTGTTATCGGATCGGTTGAGCCACACTATTTTGCAGGATATACAGGCGGAAGGAAAGGGATAATTCCCGGAATTTCTGCATATAAAACAATTGAGCAAAATCATAAATTTGCAATGAGTTCAGAATCTGAAGGATTGAAACTTAAAGATAATCCTGTTCACGAGGATTTGATTGATGGATTGAGTAAATTCAAAAAAGATATATTTTCTATCATGACGATTTTGGATAAAAATGACAATATTTATTTTGCAACTTCAGGGAATATCATCGATTCACTATTGCTGGCGACAGAAAAAGCGAATGATGTTTTTGCTGTGAATATAAAAGAGAAAGCGGATATTGTCGTTGCAGTTGCTGAGTTTCCGATGGACTTGGATTTGTATCAATCATTGAAAGCAGTGGAAAATGGAAAATTAGCTCTGAAAAAAGATGGTATTTTTATACTTATCTCTAAATGTAATGATGGAATTGGAACTAAAGCATTTGAAAAAATATTAGAAAATTCATCGGGAAATCACAAAGAAATTTTAAGTAAAAAAAATGTGGAATATAAATTGGGTTATCATATTTTGTATAGAAAAGCTCAATTGAGAACTTGGGCGAAATTATTTTCCGTAACAGATTTACCAAATGAAATTCTTGGCAAAATATTTTTTCAACAGTTTAACTCACCACAAACAGCAATTGATGAAGCAATCAAAGTAAAAGGTAAAAATTCTAAGATACTTTTTTTGATGAATGCCACGATGATAACTCCGATTATTGAGTGATTTTGGAAGTGATTAGCCACCGAATACACCGAAAGACACCGAAATTTTGGTCATTAGGTCATTGGGTCATTAGGTCATTGGGTCATTAGGTCATTGGGTCATTGTGGGTCATTGGGTCATTAAGTCATTGGGTCATTAAGTCATTGGGTCATTGGGTCATTTGGTATCGTGCACAAAAGTGTGTTTAAATCAATGACCATCGATGACAATTAATGACAACCAATGACAATGAATGACAATAAATGACAACAAATTCCTCTGCGTCTTCTTGCACTGAGCTTGTCGAAGTGTGCGTCTCTGCGGTAAAGTAAAATGACAATAAATGACAATCAATAATATTAAAAATAAATAAAGCAACAAATATTTATAAAATATAAAAAGTAGTGGTATTTTACAATAATTTTTATTATATTTACCTCTGTGAAATAAAGAAGTAGGAGACAGATTGTGAATGGTCAGATAATGATAAATAAAAAAAAATATTTTGAGTTGTTGATGAGCATCTGCATTTTTAATATAATAATATTAATATAAAAAAGGAGAATGAAGTGAGTGTTAACGAAAATTTAGAACTTATTTTGTCGAAATGTGATGATGCAAATCGAAAAAAACTTCAAGTTATTAAAAATGAGAGTATTTTATCTAAAATTGCGGAGAGAATAGAACTCTGTAATCCTGATAATTTATTTATTCAAACAGGAAGTAAAGAAGACAAAGAGTTTGTTAAAAAAATGGTATTGGAAGTTGGTGAAGAAGAGAAGTTGAAAATGGAAGGTCATACAATTCACTTTGATCCTCCTTATGAACAGGGTAGAATTGTAGCACAAACTTATGCAATAGAAGACAAGGGTGTTTATACAAGTTCACTTGCGAATGCAATGCCGAGAGCAGAAGCAGATGAATTAATAGTGAATAAGATGAAAGGTATTATGAAAGGAAAAACAATGATAGTTGGTTTTTATGTTCGTGGACCTGTTGGAGCACCGACTGCTTTTGCATCATTGACGCTTTCAGATACTTGGTATCTCGTTCATCAGCAGGATAATCTTTATAAATGTAATCCTGTTGATTTCGTAAAACAGGTTGAACTTATCGGTTTTTTCTATACAAATACTCACAGTAAAGGAACATTAAATACTAAAGATGCCTATGTTTTAACTGACAGAAAAAAACAAGAAACTTGGGCATGGAATGTTTCATATCTTGGAAATTGTGCTCTAATTAAAAAAGGACATCACAGATTATCAAACGATGATGCAATTTATAAAAACAGAGGATCGCGACTTTCCGAACATATGTTTATTACAGGAATAAAAATGAAAGATGGTTCTGTTTCTTGGATTGATGGTGCTGCACCAAGTGGATGTGGAAAGACGACAACAGCTATGGCTGGCGATACATTTGTTGGTGATGATTTAGCACAAATATGGATTGCCGAAGATGGGACAATTCGTTCTATAAATCCTGAATTTGGAATATTTGGAATTGTTAGAGATGTTAATCTTGAAGGTGATCCTGTTTTAATGGATAGGTTAAGAAAGAAGGGTTCGGAAGTGATTTGGTCAAATGTTTTAGTTTCTGATGGAGTTCCGTATTGGGAAGGAAATAATGAAGAAGTTCCTGAAAGTGGAAAGAATTTTCAAGGCGAATGGACAAAAGGGAAAAAAAATGCAGATGGAAAAGAAATTCCAATTTCACATCCAAATGCAAGGGCAACAATTAGAGCAAATCAATTAAGTAATTATAATGAAAAATCGGCAGATAATCCAAACGGAGTTGAAACAAAAGTATTTACTTATAGTGGACGAGATGCGGATACAATGCCACCTGTAGTTGCTGCTTTGAATTCTGAAGAAGGTGTAACATTTGGTGCGGATATTACATCTGCAACAACAGCAACAGAAGTTGGAGCAAAAGGTGAAGTGAAAAGATCTCCTTGGGCAAATGCTCCATTTTTCTTAGGTGCTTTGGGTGATTATATGGATGGACAATTTCAATTTTTTACAAATCCTAAATTAAAAGAGAGACCTGTTTTAGCATCTTTGAATTATTTCTTAACTGAAGAAGCTCGTGGTGGCTCTACAAAAAAACTTCTTGGTGAAAAACGAGATGTCAAAGTTTGGTTAACTTGGTTAGCACGACTTGCAAATAAGGAATTAAAAGGAATGAAAACTGCATTGGGAATAATACCGACATTTGAAGAATTAGATTCATTATTTAAAGAACTTATTCCGAGTAAAAATTATACAAAAGAGTTGTATGATAAACAATTTTCATTGTATATTGATAAAATTATTAAGATAATAGATATGCAGATAGAAGCATATAAAAAAGAGGTAAATGTTCCTGATATTTATTTTGAAACACAAGATAAGAAAAAAGCAAGATTAGAAGAATTAAAGAATTCAAAAGGGTCAATTGTAAAACCTGATGATTTAAGTAAATGAATGATGTTTTATTTAAAAATAAATTTTAAGAGATAAATAATCTAAATTTAGAATAAAACTAAAAGAATAATAATAGGAGAAAAAATGAAAATCAACATTGAAAAATTAACAAAGATCGTGGGTAAAGGAAATATAAAATCTGATCCTGCTGATCTTTATGTTTATGGTTCGGATGCATCGGTTCATGAATCATCTGCTTCAATTGTTGTAAAGCCAACGACGATAGAACAAGTGCAAAAAATTATGCGCTATGCAAATGAAAAGTTAATTCCGGTTATTCCAAGAGGTACAGGTTCCAGTACATCGGGTCACACAACTCCAATAGATGGTGGTATTGTTTTAGATTTAAAAGGAATGAATAAAATTCTTGAAATAAAACCGGAAAACATTTATTGTAAGGTTGAGCCGGGTGTAATTGATGATGACTTGAATCGTGCACTTAAACCTTATGGTTTCTTTTGGCCAGCTGCACCAGCATCTTCAAAAATTGCAACTATTGGTGGTGAAATCGGAGCTAATGCATCGGGGATGAGATCTGTAAAGTATGGTGCTACAAGAGATTCTGTTCTTGGAATGAAGGTCGTTCTCGCAAACGGAGATTTAGTCACACTGGGTTCTAATACAAGAGTAGCCACATCAGGTTATCCACTTGAGAGAATAATAGTTGGCTCTGAAGGAACACTTGGTATAGTAGTAGAGGCAACATTGAAAATAATTCCTTTACCAAAATTGAGGTGTCTTGGAATAGCCAACTTCAATAGCGTTGAGGAAGCCGGAAAAGCAGTAACAGATATAATATCAAGTGGTGCATCACCATCAATGCTTGAAATAATGGATAATATTGGAATAACTGCTGTAAATAAGACGCTCAATCTCGGATTACCAGATGTGGGAGCTATCATAATGTTTGAAGCTGATGGGAAAATTAAAGAAGCGATAGATTATGAAATGGAAGCAATAAAAAATATTTGCGAGAAAGATAAGGGCTTTGATATTGAAATAAGTTACGATAAGGAAAAACAGACAAAAATATTTATGGGAAGAAAAAAATTATTCTCATCACTTTCTAGATATAAAGATGGAATAATTTGCACTGATCTTGCAGATGATATGGCAGTACCGAACTCGAAAGTTGCAGAAGCAGCTCATGAAATTCACGAAATTGCTGAGCGGAATAATGTGATAATGTCTGTTTATGGACATTGTGGATCTGGAGTTATACATACGAAAATAATGTTTGATGTAACAGATAAGAAAAAGTGGGATGATGCAAGTAAAGCAACATCAGAATTATACGATTTTATTCATTCAGTTGGTGGAACAACTTCAGGTGAACATGGAATTGGAATTTCAAAAGCATCTTTTTTTAAAAAAGAGAAAGCAGATTCGCTTAATATAATGAGAGCAATTAAAAAAGCTTTTGATCCAAACAATATTTTGAATCCGCATAAATTGATAGATGCTCCGGATGATTGGGTTACAGCAACTAAATTAAGATATAAAATTAGTTAATAGGAGAATGAAATGAAAACTGAATATTTAAAAGATTGGGAAAATGAACTAAATATATGTATAAGATGCGGTTATTGTTTTGAAGGATGTCCTATATTTAATGAACTTGGTTGGGAAATAGATGGAGCAAGAGGAAAATTGGTTGTAGCTTATGGTTTGTTAACGGGTGAAATAGAGCCCTCTGAACATGTTGCCGAAAAATTATTTCAATGCACTTTTTGTAAGGATTGTGTAGAAAGATGTTCAGCAAATGTATCGGTTCCTGATATATTATCGGCAGCTCGAGCTGACTTATATGAAGCTGGCTATTCTATCGAAGGGCACCAACAATTATTGAATAAGCTTGAAAAAAGTGGGAATATATTTGGTAAAGAATTAAAAGCCCCTGTTTATGATGAAGAGAAGCCAGTTATGCTTGGTTGTCGTCTTCTTGAAAATTCAGAGGATGCAAATAAATATCTCGAATTACTTAAAAAACTCGGTTTAAAACCAAAAACATTTGATGAGACCTGTTGTGGAATGCCTCCTGCGGTACTTGGTGACAAGAAAGGATTTAAAGAACAGCAAAATAAGTTCAGAGATACAATTGAGGATAAAGATAAAGAGGTTATATGTCTTTGTACAACTTGTGCATTTTTTATTGATAAAAAATATCCTGATCTAAAAGCAAAGTATGTAATTACAGAAATTGCAGAAAGATTGAAAAATTATAAAGGCAAGATCAAAAAACTCAACACTAAATTAACATATCATGATGCTTGCAATTTAGCAAGAGGAATGGATATAGTGGATGCTCCAAGAGAGGTATTAAAGATGATTGGTGTCGAACTTGTGGAACTTCCAACTAATGGAAAACAGGCAGAATGTTGTGGTGGCGGTGGTGGATTGCTTGTAACTGACAATCCGCTTGCTGAAAAACTTTCTACAAAAAGAATGAAACAGGTATCAGAAATTGGAGTTGATACAATGACAAGTCTGTGTCCAACTTGTGTGTTTAATCTTGGTAATGCAGCTGAGAAAATGGACGAAGAACTTGCAGTTAAAAATGTTCTTGATCTTGTTTATGAAGCTGTCTGTTAGAAACGATGATATTTATAAAAAAGAGGTAAATGTTCTTGATATTTATTTTTAAATACAAGAAAAGAAAGGAGGAAGATTAGAAGAATTAAAAGCTTTAAAAGGTGTTGTTACTACACCTGATGAGTTATAATGAACTAATTAAAATAATTACAAGGAATAAAATGGAGTAAATATGACAAGTGTTGATATTGAAAAATTAAAAAGTAATGTGGGCGAAAAAAATATAAAATATAATTAGGAGGAAAAATGGAAAAAGTATCGATAATTGGCAGTGGCAATGTTGGAGTTGCAACAGCATTCTACCTTGCTGAAAAGGGAATAGCCAACATAATGTTGGTTGATATTGTGGAAGGCAAGGCCAAAGGAAGTGCACTTGACCTTTCAGAGGCTGCACCGGTGCGTGGTTATGATGTGAAAATTGAGGGTTCTTCAGATTTTAAAAATATTAAGGGCTCGAAAGTTGTTGTAATTACTGCCGGAAAAGTTAGAAAACCGAATACTCTAAGATATGAATTACTCGAAGAAAATGTAAAACTTATTGATCCGATATTTGAAGAGATTAAAAAATATGCACCGAAAGCGATTGTTGTTGTACTCACTGAACCTATCACGGCAATGACATATTATGCTTGGAAAAAATCCGGCTTGGATAGGAAAAAAATTATTGGTGTAGCAGGGAAACTTGATGTGACAAGGGTTTGTGAATATGCTGCGGAAGAACTTAAAGTGTCACCTATTGATGTGACTGCATTGGTCTTGGGTGGTCATCATAAATTTATGGTTATACCTCCCGAATTTATCAGAGTAAGTGGCATTCCAATAACAGAGTTATTACCAGAAGAAAAAATCAAGAAATTGATAAATTCAGCAAGAGAAGCCGGAACAACTATTTTATCGTTATTGAAAAAGCAGACATCAACATATTCACCAGGAGCGGCAGTTGCTGAAACAGTTGGAGCAATTGTCAATGATACGAAGGCAATAATGAGCGTTTCAACTTGTCTTGAAGGAGAGTATGGTTTCAAAAATACCTGTTTAGGCGTTCCTGTAATAATTTCAAAAAAGGGAATTGAAAAAATTATTGATATTGAACTCTCTCTTGAAATTAAAGAAGAATTGAAAGCATCTGCAGATGTCATTAATAAAACTATTGAATCATTAGGAATTTAGGAGGCAAAAATGAAAATAAGTATAATTGGAAGTGGTAATGTTGGTGTGGCAGCAGCACTTTACCTCATAGAAAAAAAAGTTGCAGATGTGGTTTTAATAGATATAGTCAAAAATTGGGCTGAAGGTATTGCAATGGATATTGTTCATGTTTCACCTATAAGGAAATATGATGTTCATATAAATGGGTATTCTGATTTTTCAAAAATAAAAGATTCTGATGTTGTTATTGTAACTGCCGGAAAACCGAGACTACCCGGAATGTCAAGAGAAGATTTACTTCGAGATAATATCAAAATTATGAAGCAAGTATCGGAATATGTTGCAAAATATGCACCAAATGCTGTCCTCATTACGGTTTCAAATCCGCTCGATATCCTCGCTTATGTTGCTCTGAAAGTGACTGGATTTGCACTAAAAAAAGTTATTGGAATGGCTGGTATTTTGGATTCATCAAGATTTAGATATTTCATTGCAAGTGAGCTTGGTGTAAGTCCTAAAAATGTAACAGCATTAGTGCTTGGTGGACATGGCGATCTTATGGTTCCACTCCCGAGATATTCCACTGTGCATGGAATTCCTGTTACGGAATTGTTATCGAAATCAAAAATCGAAGAATTGGTTGAGAGAACCAGAAAAGCAGGTGGAGAAATTGTATCTTATCTTAAAACTGGAAGCGCATATTGGTCACCCGGATGTTCCGCTGCTGAAATGGCAGAATGCGTAGTAAGAGATAAGAGACGAATCGTTCCTTGTTCTGCGTATCTACGAGGTGAATATGGCATTGATGGTTTATTTGTCGGTGTTCCAATACAAATAGGGAAAAATGGTGTTGAAGAGATAATTGAATTGGCATTAACTACTGAAGAAAAAGAAGCATTACATTTTTCTGCAGGAAAAGTGAAAGGCACGATTGAAAAACTTGAAGCAGAAAAATTAATATAATGAAAATAAAAATTCCATATTGGGGAGAAGAATTAGAAATTTCTATTCCGAAACAAAATGTTGGAGAAATAATTTATCCAAATAGAGTGGAAATTCAATCTGAAAAGAAAATTTTATTAGAAGCAATTAATAATCCGGTTGAGTCGCAAAGTTTTGATGATTTCATAAAAGGGAATGATGCTATTCTTTTTATCGTAAATGATGCGACGAGGCCAACACCAACAGCAAGAATAATTAGCCTAATCTGGGAAAAAATCAAAAATAAAGATGTTAAATTCATGGTTGCAACAGGAATGCACAGAGCTCCATCTGAAGATGAATATCTCGAAATATTTGGTGAATATTATGAAAAAATTAAAGGGAAAATATTCTCTCATAATGCGAGAAATGAAAAAGAAAATATGTTAATTGGTAGGACGAAAAATGGTACAGATGTATATTTCGATAAGATGGTGATGAAAACAAAAAAAATTGCTTTCATAACTTCTGTGGAACCACATTATTTTGCCGGATATACAGGTGGAGCAAAGTCATTTTTGCCTGGGATTTCTGGATACAAAACAATTACTCACAATCATGAAATGGCACTTAAATTCACGGCAAAAGCACTTGTCACGAAAGGGAATCCGGTTCGAGAAGATATTGAAGAAGCATTTGATTTTATCGCAAAAGATAAAAAAATATTTTCAATACAAACTGTGTTGAATAGGAATCATAAAGTATATTATTGTGTTTGTGGTGAAACACATCAAGCATTCGAACTTGCATGCAAAAAGGCGAAAGATGTATTTTCTGTCGAGATAAAAGATAGAGCAGATATTGTTGTTGCCGTTGCTCCATACCCAATGGACATTAATCTTTATCAATCCCAAAAAGCAATTGATAATAGCAAATCGGCTCTTAATGATAACGGAATTCTAATTCTAATATCCAGTTGTAGAAAAGGTATTGGCGATGAAACATTTACTCGATTATTAAGTGAAGCCAAAGATCCGGATCAAGCACTAGAGCGGATTGCAAAAGGTTATAAATTTGGTTATCATAAAGCATCGAAAATGGCGGAAATAATGAAATGGGCATCTATTTGGTCTTTTACAAAACTTAAACCAAATTTGCTGAATGATATTTTTATCCGCGGATTTTTGAATTTGCAGGAAGCACTTAATGAAGCAATTAAAAAGAAAGGCAATGAAAAAATTCTTTTTCTAATGAATGCGAGTATGACTGTTCCACGAATTGCACCTCACATTTTGCATAAACATAGATTCATTCACGGTCCGAAACCAAAAATTACAAGAAAAGAATATTTCAATACAGATGATTTGTTTTCGTATGATAAGAATAATTTGGATACAAAAAATATCGATAGTTCATTTTTGAAAAATTGAAAATTTTATTGTGAAACGAACAAAAATGGAGAGTAAATAAATGAATATAGTTCAAAAAATACTTAAATCTCATATCGTGGAAGGCGAAGGAAAGTCAGGCGAAAATATCGGTATAAAAATTGATCAAACTCTGACTCAAGATGCAACCGGAACTATGGCATATTTGGAATTTGAAGCGATGGAGATTCCAGAAATTAAAACCGAAGTTTCAGTTAGTTATGTTGATCATAATACATCTCAAATGGGATTTGAAAATAATGATGATCATAAATATCTGCAGACGATTGCGGAAAAATATGGAATAAATTACTCAAGAGCAGGAAATGGAATTTGTCATCAAGTGCATTTGGAAAGATTTGGACTTCCCGGCAAAACACTTCTCGGTTCTGATAGTCATACTCCAACGGGTGGTGGAATTGGAATGATGGCGATTGGTGCAGGTGGTTTGGATGTTGCTTGTGCTTTGGCAGGATTACCTTTTCATATTTCATATCCAAAAGTTTTAAAAATAAATTTGCAGAATAAATTATCTGAATGGGTGACAGCGAAAGATATAATTTTGTATGTTTTAGAACTATTGTCAACTAAGGGAAATGTCGGTTGGATTGTGGAATATGGCGGAGAAGGAGTTAAAACTTTAACAGTTCCGGAGAGAGCTACAATAACAAATATGGGTGCAGAACTTGGTGTGACAACTTCAATTTTTCCGAGTGATGAATTGACTTATGATTTTCTAAAAGCACAAGGTAGAGAAGATGGCTGGATAGAATTGAAAGCAGATGATGATGCAGAATATGATAGAATTATTGATATAGATTTAAGTAAACTTGAGCCGAGATTTGCTACTCCGCACAGTCCGGGAAATATAAGTTTAGTTAGAGAATTGGCAGGGAAAAAAGTTGACCAAGTTGCAGTTGGAAGTTGCACAAATTCTTCTTACAAGGATTTGATGACTGTTGCAAAAATGGTTGAAGGAAAGAAAGTTCATCCGAATGTTAGCTTTGGAGTTGCTCCCGGATCGAAACAGGTTTTGCGAATGATAAGTGAAAATGGAGCATTGGCGGATTTGATTTCATTTGGTGCAAGAATTATGGAATCTGCCTGCGGATTTTGTATTGGAAATGGATATGCACCTTCAACTGATGCAGTTTCAATTCGAACAAACAATCGAAATTTCAAAGGTCGTTCCGGAACAGTTTCTGCAAGTGTATATCTTGCAAGCCCTGAAACAGCAGTAGCTTGTGCCATTGCTGGAGTAATAACTGATCCACGAGAATTGGGAATGGAAGTGCCGAAAATTGATGAAGTAGAAAAATTCACAATAGACGACAGTATGATAATTTCAGCAAAGAAAGATAGAAAAGAGATCGAGATATTTCGTGGTCCAAATATTGGTGATCCACCAAAAGGTAAGCCACTTTCTGAAAAAATCACTGGTGAAGTAACATTAAAAATTGGCGATAAAATTACAACCGATCACATAATGCCTGCCGGAATAAGATTAAAATATCGTTCTAATATTCCGAAATATTCTGAATTTGTATTTGAACCTGTAGATTCTACATTTCCAAATAGATGTTTAGAAAATAAGGAAAAAAACAGAGCGAATATAATCGTTGCCGGATTAAGTTATGGACAAGGATCTTCTCGAGAACATGCGGCGATTTGTCCTGCATTTCTCGGAGTCAAAGTTGTAATTGCAAAATCGATTGAAAGAATTCATTATTCAAATTTAATCAATTTTGGGATATTGCCTTTGGAATTTGTGAATGAAGATGACTTCGAAAAGATTGATGAAAAAGATGAATTAGAATTAAGCGATATTATTAATACTTTGGAAAATAAATCACCAATTATTATTGGTAATAAAACTAAGAACACGAAAATAGAATTAAAATATGCACTTACAGATAGAGATATTGAGATAATAAAATTGGGTGGATTATTGTCGCATATAAAAGTGAATAAATAAAAAAAGGAGAATATTATGAATTTAAAGAACAAATTTGAAGCCAAGATAGGGCCTATGAGAGATAAGGTTAAAAATCTTGTGAAAGAACATGGTGATTTTGTTGTATCAGAGGTAAATATTCAACAGTTATTTGGTGGAACGAGAGGTGTAAAATCACTTATTTGCGATACTTCCGATCTTGATCCTTATGATGGTATAAAATTTAGGGGCTTTTCAATTCCTGAATTACGAGAGAAATTACCATCTGCAAAAGATGGAGAACAACCACTTCCTGAAGGACTTTTTTATCTATTGTTAACAGGTGATTTACCAACTGAAGATGATGTAAAATTAGTATCAGACGAATGGAAACAGCGACAAAAGTTGCCGGATTATTTATTAAAGATAATGGACTCATATCCAAAAGACCTGCATCCAATGACACAATTTTCATCGGCGATTTTAGCACTTGAAAAAGATTCTATATTTGCAAAAAAATATTCTACAGGAATTTCAAAATATGAGTTGTGGGATCCAATGTATGAAGATGTTATGAATTTATTGGCGAAACTTCCATCTATTGCCTCATATATTTATAGACGCACCTATAAAGATGGCAAGAGAATAATGCCTGATGATAATTTAGATTGGGGAGCAAATTTTGCTCATATGATGGGTGTAGAAAAACCTGATTATAAAGAATTAATGAGAATTTATCTTGTTATTCACAGTGATCATGAAGGTGGAAATGTTAGTGCACATACTGCAAAATTAGTGAATTCAGCATTGGCTAGTCCGTATTATTCATTTTCAGCAGCGATGAATGGGCTTGCAGGACCGCTACATGGATTAGCAAATCAGGCAGTAATAAGTTGGATAATGGATGTGAAACAACAACTCGGTGGTGGAGTTCCTACAAAAGAACAACTTAAAAAATTCTTGTGGGACACACTTAAAAGTGGAAGAGTAGTCCCGGGATACGGACATGCAGTATTAAGAAAAACCGATCCAAGATATATGGCTCAAAGAGATTTTGCATTAAAACATTTACCTGATGATGAGATTTTTAAAATTGTTAGTATGCTTTATGATGTGACACCGGATATTTTAAGAGAACATGGAAAGGCAAAAAATCCTTGGCCAAATGTTGATGCACATTCTGGTTGTTTACAAGTTCATTATGGTGTGACAGAGTATAATTTTTATACTGTAATGTTTGGTGTTGGACGAGCTCTTGGAATTCTTTCACAGATATTATGGGCACGGACAATTGGAAGAGCAATAGAGAGACCGGGTTCGGTAACAACTGATTGGTTAGTAGAACAAGTTAATAAAAAGAATTAAAAGGAAAAAATAAGCATGGAATATAAATTATTGAAAAAACCGGAAAATGGTGTAAAAATTAAATTTGGAAATGGTAAAATTGTTGTTCCCGATAATCCAATTGTTCCCTTTATAGAAGGTGATGGAATTGGTCCGGATTTATGGAAAGCAACAAAACAAGTTATTGATTCAGCAGTTAAAAAAGCTTTTAATGGTAAAAAGAAAATTTCTTGGTATAAAATTTATGCAGGACTTGATGCTTTGGAAAAATACGGGAATGATGATATTTTACCGCAGGATACTTTCAATGCGATAGAAGAATATAAGGTTGCAATAAAAGGACCATTAACAACACCGGTTGGGAAATTTGATTTCGTCTGTTTAGAGTGTTCAAAAGAACAAGATGGAGTAAATGGTAAGCGTCCCGAGAAGTGTGAAAAATGTGGTTCAACAATGGTGACAAAAAGATTTCGTTCATTAAATGTGACACTACGACAGAAACTTGATCTTTATGCTTGTGTTCGTCCTGTTAGATGGTATCAAGGAGTTCCGGCACCTGTGAAAGCACCGGAAAAATTAGATGTGATAATATTTAGAGAGAATACGGAAGATGTATATTCGGGAATAGAATTTCAAGAAGGAACTGATGACGCAAAGAAATTAATTACTTTTTTGAAAGATAATTTTGATAAAAATGTCCGTAAAGACAGCGGTATTGGAATTAAACCAATGTCAATAACCGGTTCAAAACGATTAATTAAGAAAGCTATTGAATATGCTATTTCAAATAATAAACCGAGTGTCACATTAGTTCACAAAGGTAATATTATGAAATTTACTGAAGGTGCATTTCGTGATTGGGGATATGAACTGGCAAAGAGCGAATTTAGAGATCAGATAGTGACTGAGCAAGAATTATGGGATGATTTTGACGGAAAGATGCCCGAAGGAAAAATATTGATAAAAGATAGAATTGCGGATCAAACATTTCAACAGCTTCTGCTTCGTCCTGATGAATATAGTGTTCTTGCGACTCCAAATCTTAATGGCGATTATATTTCAGATGCATGTGCGGCTCAGGTTGGTGGACTTGGACTTGCACCCGGCTCAAATTTTGGTGACGAATTAGCACTTTTTGAAGCTACTCACGGAACCGCACCAAAATATACCGGAATGGATAAAGTAAATCCTACTTCATTAATTCTATCTGGAGTGATGATGCTAAGACATTTGGGCTGGAATGAATCGGCGGACTTAATTGAACTTGCTATCGAGAAGACAATTGCAAATAAAACTGTCACTTATGATTTAGAGAGACAGATGAAAGGAGGAACAAAACTCAAGACATCAGAATTTGGTCAAAAAATAATTGACAATATGTAAAGGAGAGTAAAATGAATTCAAATGAAAAAATGCTTAATGAGGCACAAGAGTATGTTTATCAAGGTAAAATGATAAATGCGGTGAAACTTTATGAAAAAGTTTCAGAAAATGATTCAAAAAATGTCACTGCACTTATGCAATTGGGAAATTGTTATTATGTGCTTGGACAATTGACAAAATCAATAGAATCTTATCAAAAAGTGGTGGAATTAAAGCCACATTATCTTTATGCTAAATGTCGTCTTGGAGTTTCATATTATCGTTCAGCAAGATTTAAAAAAGCAATAGAAACTTTTGATAGTATTGATGGAGAAAAGGTTGATTTATATATGGCATATAGTTGGATTGGATTGTGTTATTATCATCTTGGTAGAGAAGATAAAAGTATTGAATATTATGAAAAGTTAGTTAAAAAAATACCGGAGACATCTATTATAAATTATCATCTTGCAGTGGCAAATAAAGCAAGTGGAAATTATAAAGATGCAACCAAAAACCTTAATCTTTTGCTTGAGGCAAATCCTGAACATGTTTCAGCAACATTTCATTTGGCACTATGCTATATGAGACAATATGAGATAGATAAGGCATTAGAATTGTTTAAGAAGGTATTAGAAATAGATTCTGAACATAAAGTAGCAGCCGAATATTTTGAAACGATAACTAATGTTCCGTCGGTATAATTAGCAATATGAATTATTAATTAAAAATATTAAAAATGAATAAAGAGGAAATAAATGAAAGAAGTAAGTATTCGATTAAATAACTTAGATGAAGTATTTTCCGATTATTTTACTGAAGAAAAAATTGCAGAGGCCAAAACTATTTTTTTAAAAAAATTGTCTGAAACTGCTCATGAATTTTATGGTGGAAAAATTCAAACAGCACCAAAAGCCGGTGTGTTTGGATTTAATTGGTTTAATGTTTGGTACACACCTGGTGTTTCAAAAGTTTCTACAACAGTCCGTGATGATAATGATAGATCATTTGATTTATTAAATAGAGGAAATATTGTTGCTGTTGTAAGTGATTCAACAAGAGTATTAGGTGATGGTAATTGTACTCCTCCGGGTGGTTTAGGAGTAATGGAGGGCAAGGCATTTTTGATGAAATATCTTGGTGGTGTTGATGCCGTCCCACTTTGTATTGATAGTCGTAATGAAAAAGGGGAAAATGATCCTCAGAAAATCATCGATTTTGTGAAAATGGTGCAATATAGTTTTGGAGCAATAAATTTAGAGGATATTTCTCAACCAAATTGTTATAAGGTATTAGATACATTGCGTGAAGAGTGTGAAATTCCTGTTTGGCATGATGATGCACAAGGAACTGCATGTGTTACTTTAGCCGGATTGATTAATGCATTAAAATTAGCTAATAAAAAGATATCCGATGTTAAAATTGCTATGTTAGGTGCTGGAGCATCAAATAGTACAATTGCGAGATTAATTATGACAGCTGGTGGAAATCCCAAAAATATTATTATGTTTGATTCTAAAGGCGGACTACATAAAAATCGTGAAGATATCAAATCTGATCCAAGATTTTATAGAAAATGGGAAATATGTCAATCGACTAATCCGGAAAATGTAGATGATTTTTCAGAAGCATGTAAAGGTGCTGATGTATTAATTGCTCTTTCTACACCCGGACCTGATACGGTTAAACCGGAATGGATAAGTAGTATGGCCGATAAATCTATCGTTTTTACATGTGCTAATCCTGTACCAGAAATATATCCTTATGCTGCAAAAGAAGCTGGAGCATATATTGTAGCAACAGGCAGAGGAGATTTTTCAAATCAGGTAAATAATTCCATTGGTTTTCCGGGTATTCTTAAAGGTGCTTTATTGGTAAGAGCAAAAAAAGTGACGGATAATATGGCAATTACGGCGGCATATTCATTGGCACAATATGCTGAAGATAGGGGAATTGATCAGGAAAATATTGTACCTACTATGGAAGAATATGGTGTTTTTCAATATGTGGCTGCCGAAGTTGCAATGCAAGCGATAAAAGATGGTGTCGCAAGAAAGAAAATGACAAAAGAGGAAGTTAGAAAAAAAGCAGGTAGGGATATTGTATATTCTCGTACGATGACTAAAACACTAATGGATGAAGGGTATATAGAAAAACCACCACAGAAGATGCTACAAGATACTTTAGAGTTTACTCTAAAAGAAATGAAATGATTTATGGAGTATTAAAATGATTGATTTAGAAAAGACATTGGTATTAGCCAACAAGTTAAAAATGGAAGGTGATTTAGAAGGATCGGCACAGGAATATAAAAAAATATTAGAAAATAATCCTGAAAATATTAATGCCAAATTTAATCTTGGTGATATTTATTATATACTTGGTGATATTAATAAGTCAACTAATTATTATGAAGAATTAATAAAGCAAGCACCAAAACATATTTTAGCACTTTATAGATTAGGTATTTCATATTTTAGGTCTTCAAATTTTAGTAAAGCAGTAAAAACTTTGGAAAGTGTAATTGATAGTGATGCGAAAATTGATATGGCTTATTATTGGTTAGGTTTGTCCTATTACCATATTGGAAGAATGGAAAAAAGTATAGAAGCATTTATAAATTTGAGATTATTGAACACAAAGAATTCATTGGGTTGTTATCATTTGGCAATTGTTTATAAAGCAGTTGGGAAATATCATGATGCAATAGAATGTTTATTGAAAATTTTTGATGAATCTAAAAATGTTGTTTCAGTTAATTATCATTTGGGATTGGCTTATCTCGGGATTACAGATGTGGCGAATGCATTAAAATATTTCAAAAAAGTCATTGAATTAGATCCCGAACATAAATCGGCAAAGGAAAAAATTGATGAAATTGTTAATGATCAAGATATGATGTATTCGTATGGAATTGAGATGCCAAAAGATGATTCGCCGAATAAATTAGCAAGTAATTATTTTCTTGGACAGGCATACAAGGGATTTTCATTATTAGAAAAAGCGTTGAAACATTTTAAAGATAATTTGGAAGAGAAATAAAATAAACTATAAAAAACGGAGGGAATATCTTTATGGCAACAAAAGGTAATTTACCTGAAATTACAGTTAAAGCGGTATTTTTGGGGATAATTTTATCTGTGGTTCTGGCAGCCGCAAATGCTTATCTCGGACTGTTCGCCGGAATGACAGTAAGTGCTTCAATACCCGCAGCGGTTATTTCGATGGGAATATTGGGACTATTCAAAAAATCAAATATACTTGAGAACAACATTGTTCAAACAGCAGCATCGGCAGGAGAATCTCTCGCAGCGGGAGTTATTTTCACAATTCCTGCTTTGGTATTGATGGGATATTGGACTGATTTTAATTATATTGAAATTGCGAAAATTTCTGGTGTCGGTGGAATTATTGGTGTTTTGTTTACCATTCCACTGAGACGAGCTTTGATAATCGAAGCAAAATTAAAATATCCTGAAGGAATTGCGACTGCGGAGGTCTTACAAGCAGGAAATGATGCGAAGGAAAAAATAGCAGGTGGAAAATCTGAGATAATGATAATTTTATATACTGCATTAGCAGGCGGATTTATGAAATTATTGCAACAGGGTTTTACAATGTGGAATTCTGCATTAGAGGGTGCTTTTGGTGTGCCATTTGTTCGAAATTCTTCAGGTGCCGGAAAGTCGGTTTTCGGATTTGGAACTGATCTCTCTCCTGCATTAGTCGGAGTCGGATATATTGTTGGGAAAAACATATCTATTTTAGTTTTTGCCGGTGGTTTGATTTCTTGGTTATTTGCGATTCCAATTTATACTTGGATTACAGGCGAATATACTGTTGTGAATATGGATGTTGCTATGGATATTTGGAGTACGAAAATAAGATATATTGGTGTTGGTGCCATGGTTGTTGGTGGAGTTTGGTCGATTATCAATTTATTCAAACCATTAGCTGCCGGAGTGAAGTCAAGTTTACAAGCATATAAAAGTGCAAATTCCGGTGTAGAAGTGGCACGAACTGAAAAAGATATTCCAATTAAATGGGTTGGTACTGCTCTATTATTTGCAGTTATTCCTGTCTTTCTAATTTATATTGATGTTCTCCACAGTTGGAAAATTGCTTTACTTCTTTCCGTTGTAATGATGGTTTTCGGATTTTTGTTTTCTGCGGTTGCAGGATATATGGCTGGTTTGGTCGGTTCATCTAATAATCCAATTTCCGGTGTGACAATTGCTACGATTTTATTTGCATCGCTTTTACTTCTCGCAATTCTTGGAACAGGAAGTGTCGAAGGTGCTGCAGGAGCAATAATTATCGGTGCTTTGGTCTGCAGTGCTGCCGCGATTGCCGGTGATAATATGCAGGATTTGAAAGCGGGTTATATACTCGGTGCTACTCCTTGGAAACAGCAGGTAATGCAAATTGTTGGAACTTTATCCGCCGCACTTGCTCTTGGATTGACATTAGATATTTTGCATACTGCATATACTATTGGTTCAGAAACACTATCAGCTCCGCAAGCAACATTAATGAAATCTGTAGCAGAGGGAGTTTTTCAGGGGAATTTGCCTTGGAATTTTGTTCTCGTTGGTGCGATAATCGGAGTTGTAATTATTATTATTGACTTGATTCAGAAGAAAAGAGGTTCGGATTTTAGAGTTCCGATTCTTGCAGTTGCGGTTGGAATATATTTGCCAATTACACTGTCAGTTCCCATATTTATTGGTGGAATGATTGCACATTATTCACAGAAAAGAAATACTTCCGATGCAGGAAAAAAGAAGGGCTTACTATTTGCATCAGGTCTTATCACTGGTGAAGCTTTGATGGGAATTTTTGTTGCAATACCGATTTTTATTACTGCTAATAAAGATTGGTGGCCTAACTTTTCAGGATTCGCTTGGTTGGGAACGGTTTTATTTATTGGAATAATTGCTTGGCTGTATTTTTCTGTTAGTAAGAGAGAATCTACTATATAAAAAGAATAATAATTATTCAATATCAGAAATGCCATATCATAATGATGTGGCATTTTTTTTACCAATTTTTAACTTGAATATTATTTAATAAACAAGTAAATTCAAATATGTTAAGATTAAGATTTATAGCAATTATTTTATTAATATTTATTTCGCAGATAATGTTTGCTGAAGATGTATCGGAATATAATCGCAAAATTGAGAATAGCAATCGTAAATTGAAAAATATTGATAATGAAATTAAAAAATTACGACAAAATATTAATAAGAAAAAAAGAGCTGAACGATCTTTGGTAGATGAACTAAATCAATCTGAACAGGAGATTTCTTTAATAAATAAAAAAATGGATACTCAAAAAGAAAAATTAGATTTGCAAAAGAATAAGTTGCATACCTTAGAAACAAAAAAAAGTGTTCAAATAGTTCAAAAAAAGGAGTTAAAGGAAAGATATAAAAAGAGAGTTGTTCGTTTTTATATGGATTATGAAGATGATATTTATTCGTATATTGTTAAATCAGATAATGTAAATCAGTTTTTTTATAGAATAAAATATTTTAATATTATTAATGATATAGACAAGGAAATTTATGATAAGATAAGATTTTTGATTAATGATATTGACGATAAAACCGTGCAGATATATAATGAAAAAAAGGAAATTGTTAACACGATTAATAGTTTCAAAGAGGAAGATATAAAACTAAAAAAGATTAAAAGTGAGAAAAATAGAAATTTAAAAAAGGTAAAAAATAATCGTTTAGAACTTACCAAAGCATTAAAAAACAAGCGAGAGTCACGGAAAAAAATTCAAAAAATGATAAGAGATGTTGAGCAAAAAAAATCACGATATTTAGCGGAATTAAAAAGGCAAAGAGAATTACGGCAACAGAAATGGAAAAAGAGTTATAGGAAAGGTGAAATTCCTTGGCCGGTATATGGAAGTGTGATAAGCAAATTTGGAAAACATAAAGATCCTAAATTAAAAACAATTACGGAAAATTCGGGTATTGATATTCGAGCTTCAAAAGGAACAGCCGTAAAAACAGTTATGGACGGAATGATTGCTTCTATTACTTGGCTTCGTGGATATGGAAATACGATAATGGTGTTTCATGAGAATGGTTTTTATACTGTATATTCGCATGTTGATGGGATTAAAGTTAAGGCAAATGATTATGTAAAATCAGGAGCAACTATTGCAGAAGTCAGTGATAGCGGTTCTATGAATGGTGATATGCTTCATTTCGAAATTTGGAATGAAAAGGAAAACCTTAATCCTGAACTATGGTTAAAAAGATAAAAAATATAAAAGGACAGGTATGAATAAAGAGACAAGGCAAATATTAATTGAATTATACGAAAAGCAATTTGATGAAAATGTAAGGGATATTAAAAAGTTAGCTCGTTCCGGTTCTGCTCGTGAATATTTTAGAATTACAGGCAATAATAATTCTGCGATTGGTGTTTTTAATAATGACAGAAAAGAGAATGTTGCATTTATTGAATTCACAAAATCTTTTTTAGAAAGCGATGTGAATGCACCACAAATATATCAAACCGATTTAGAAAATGCTGTTTATCTCGAAGAGGATTTGGGTGATGAAACACTTTTTGGACATTTATCTAAAATATATAAAAAGGGAATATTTCCTAAGGAATTGATTGAACTTTATAAAAATATATTGACAATACTTCCTAAAATTCAGATAGATGTTGACAAAAAAATTGATTATTCAAAATGTTATCCGAGAAGTTCATTTGATCGTCAATCGATGATGTGGGATTTAAATTATTTCAAATATTACTTTTTGAAACTTGCTCATGTATCGTTTGATGAACAGTTGCTTGAAGACGATTTTCAAAAATTTTGCGACTATCTTTTGAATTATGATAATGAATATTTTTTATACAGAGATTTTCAGTCGCGAAATATTATGCTAAAGAATAATAAAATTTATTTTATCGATTATCAAGGTGGAAGAAAAGGTGCATTGCAATATGATGTCGCATCGCTACTTTATGATGCAAAGGCAAATATTCCTCAACATATTCGCAAGGAATTATTGGAATATTATATTGACGAGTTGCAAAAATATATCAAGATTGACAAAGAGAAATTTATCAAGCAGTATTATGGTTTCGTCTTGGTAAGAATTATGCAAGCGATGGGTGCTTATGGTTTCAGAGGATTTTATGAGCGGAAAGAACATTTTTTGAAAAGCATTCCCTATGCGATTAAAAATATGAAATACATTTTGGAAACAGTTGAGTTGCCGGTTAAGATTCCTTTTCTGATGGAGGCATTAAAAAATGTTGTAGAATCCAAATGGTTGAAAAAAATCGGTGAGAAAAAAAATAATCTAAAAATCCGTATAAATAGTTTTGCATTTAAGAATGGAATTCCCGGAGATGCGAAGGGAAATGGTGGTGGATTTGTTTTTGATTGCAGAGGAATATTGAATCCGGGAAGAATCGATAAATATAAATCACAAACCGGAAAAGATGAAAATGTGATAAAATATTTAGAAGAAAAAACAGAAATAAAAAAGTTTTTAACAAATATTTATGACTTAGTTGATGGAACTGTTGAGAATTATATAGATAGAAATTTTACAGATTTATTAGTGAATTTCGGTTGCACAGGCGGACAGCATCGCTCGGTATATTCTGCTGAAAAGTTGGCTGAACATTTAGAAAAAAAATATGATATTTCAATTAGTATAAATCATAGAGAACTTGAAAATTGAAAAATCAAAATAACAATACTAAATTGAAATCTTTGCGTTCTTTGCATAACTTTGCATTCTTTGCGTGAAACTCTTAAATGCATGAAACTCTTATTTTAGGAAACAGAAGATGAAAGCAATGATATTATCAGCAGGATTGGGAACAAGATTAAAACCCTTGACCAATAATATTCCAAAGGCGTTAGTAAAAATAAACGGTATAACTCTTTTAGAAAATGCAATAAAAACCGTTTCAAATTTTGGTTTTGATGACATAATAATAAATGTTCATCACTTTTCTGAAAAAGTTAAAACATTTATTAAAGAAAATAAATTTTCCGCCAAAATAACAATTTCTGATGAAAGTGAAAAATTGTTGAATACCGGTGGCGGTGTAAAAAAGGCAAGTCGGTTTTTTGATAATGAACCATTTTTGTTGTATAATGTTGATATTATTTCAGATATAAATTTGAATAAAATGATGAAGCAACATAAAAAAAGTAAAGCACTGGCAACACTTGCTATTCGTAAAAGAGAGTCGTCAAGATATTTATTATTTGAAGAAAATAATTTATTGTGCGGTTGGAAAAATAATAAAAGTGGTAAGAAAATTATTAAAGGAAATGCAGAAAAGTTAGAAGAAATGGCTTTTAGTGGAATTCATATTATAAATCCGCGAATTTTTAAATTGATGCCAAAAGATGATAAATTCTCGATTATTAAATTATACTTGGATTTAATAGAAAAAAATAAAATTATAGGTTTTAATCATTCTGATTCGTTGTGGATGGATGCAGGGAAAATTGAAGATTTGGAATTAGCTGAAAAGAGGGTTAGAAGGTCGGAAAGAGGGCTAGAAGGTTAGTGGGTTAGGAGGTTAGAATTGAAAAGAAATAAAAAAATGGAATTGAAATGATTGATTTACGAAGTGATACTGTAACGAAACCGACAATTGAAATGCGAAATGTAATGGCAAATGCAGTTGTTGGCGATGATGTTCTTGGTGATGATGTTACTGTTAATAATTTGCAGAAACGAGTTGCAAAGATGTTTGGAAAAGAAGCGGGACTTTTTATGGCGAGTGGAACGATGAGTAATCAGGTTGCAATTGCGATTCAGACCGAGCCGGGAACGGAAGTAATTTGCGATAAAAATGCTCATATATATCAGTATGAATCAGGTGCTCCGGCAATAATTTCAGGTGTCCAAATTAAAACTTTAGATTGTGGCGAAGAGATTCTAATTCCGGAAATTGTAGAGAAAAATATTCACGATTGGGGTGATATTCACCATGCACCAACGACATTGATAGAAGTTGAAAATACGAATAATAAAGCCGGTGGAATAATTTTATCAATAGAGAGAATTCGCAAAATAAGAGAAATTGCAAACAGATTTAATATTCCATTGCATCTTGACGGAGCGAGAATTTGGAATGCATCGGTAGCGACAGGAATAAGTTTTAAAGAGTATGGAAAATATTTTGATACGATAAGTGTCTGCTTTAGTAAAGGACTTGGAGCACCGGTTGGTTCGATGCTTTTGGGAACAAAAGAACTGATGAAAAAAGCATTGCGAAAGCGAAAACAACTCGGTGGCGGTATGCGACAAATCGGGATTTTGGCTAGTGCTGTTGATTATGCCTTGGATAATAATTTAGAGCGAATGAAAGATGATCACAATAATGCGAAATATTTTGCAGAAGAAGTGACAAAGATAAATGGAATGAATATTAAATTAGAAAATGTGCAATCTAATATTGTAATGGTTGAACTTGAAAAAGAAAATGCAGTTACGATTGTTGAAAGGTTAGAGAAGTTAGGATTGCAATCTTTAGATTTAAGCAGGTCAATTATCAGAGTTGTTTTTCACCTTCATATAAGTTATGATGATACAAAAAAAGCAGTTGAAATATTTAAAAAAGTAGAATTAAAATAAGGTAAATAAAATGAATAAAAAGTTACTAAACAGAATTTTTGTTTCTGTGATTTATGCTCCGTTGATTGTTGGATTATTGTATTTCGGGAAGGAGTATTTTCTTGGTTTTATTATGATTGTAGTTGGTTTGTCATTATGGGAATTATTGAATATCACAAAATTTCCATCACTGTTTTTGAAGATAGCAAATGTGATAATTGCGATGGCGGGAGTTTATGCACTTTATAAAAATGAATTTGTATTTGTTATACTTTTGGCTTTTATTTTGTTTGCATTAAATTCACTGATTTTGATGTTGTTCTATAAGGATGATTTTATCAAGAATTTGTATTTGAGCATAGGTGGTTTTATTTATCCGGCATTGAGCATTGGTGCTTTGGTTTTGATTAGAGAGTTTAAAATATCAATAGTGTCTTCTTATAATGTCGGTTGGCTCTTGGGAATTTTACTTTTTCTCGGGATTTGGATTTGTGATATGAACGCATATTTTTTTGGAAAAGCATTCGGAAAGACGAAAATTTATCCTGCCGTTAGTCCAAATAAATCTTGGGAAGGAACGATTGCCGGATTTCTCGGAAGTATTATTGTTTATTTAATTGCATATAAATTTGATATTATTTCGTTCTTTACAATTTGGGATTATCTTGCGATGGCAATTATAACAGGAGTATTTGGACAGTTGGGGGATTTGGTAGAATCCAAAATAAAACGAACTGTGAAAATAAAAGATTCTTCTAAGATACTAATGGAGCATGGCGGAATTTTTGACAGATTCGATTCGGTAGCATTATCCGCACCGATATTTTGGTTATATTTATATTTGCGATTTATAAATTAATTTATTATATTATCAGGTTAAAATACAAATTTTATTTCAAAATAATTGAGGTATAAAAGTGATAAAAAAAGAAATCAAGTCGATATTAGCTACTGATTGCGGTAGCACGACTACAAAGGCGATTTTAATTGAAAGACAGGATGATGGTGTTTATCGTCTTTCTACAAGAGGTGAAGCACCAACAACCGTTGAGTCGCCATTTGAAGATGTGACTCAGGGAGTTTTAAATAGTGTTAAAGAAGTGGAAGAGATTCGTAATAGAAAACTCTTAGATGGCGATAAAATTATTACACCACAGAATGGAAAAGAGGGAGTGGATATTTATATATCTACAAGTTCTGCCGGTGGTGGATTGCAGATGATGGTTGTCGGACTTGTGAAAGCGATGAGTGCAGAATCAGCGGAACGAGCAGCACTTGGAGCAGGTGCAATTGTTATGGATATTATAGCAGCGAATGATGGAAGATTAGCACATGAGAAAATTTCAAGAATCAGACATTTGCGACCGGACATGATTTTGCTTTCAGGTGGAACAGATCAGGGAAATATAAAAACAGTTGTAGAACTTTCTGAATTAGTAAAAGCCGCGAATCCGCAACCACGACTTGGAATGGATTATAAATTACCTGTTATCTATGCCGGAAATAAAAAAGCTTCCGGAGAAGTTGAAAAGAATTTAAATGAGATTAGTGATTTGAGTGTTGTACCAAATTTACGACCAACTTTGGAGAGAGAAAATCTTGACCCTGCTCGTGATAAAATTCATGATTTATTTATGGAACATGTTATGGCACAAGCACCGGGATATAAAAAATTAATGGCGATGACAGATGCTCCGATTATGCCAACTCCGGGAGCCGTTGGACATATTATGCAGGTGATTGCAAAAAATGAGAATATCACAGTTGTTGGTGTTGATATTGGTGGAGCGACAACGGATATTTTTTCTGTATTCAGAGATTTAGAAACTAAGGATCCGATATTCAATAGGACCGTAAGTGCAAACTTGGGGATGAGTTATTCAATTTCAAATGTATTGGCAGAGGCGACTTTACCAAATATCCAAAGATGGGTTCCATTTGAAATCAATGAAGTTGATTTGAGAAATAGAATTGGAAACAAGATGATTCGCCCGACAACAATTCCGCAGTCATTAGAAGAATTGAAATTAGAACAAGCGATTGCGAGAGAAGCATTACGACTTTCGTTTAAGCAACACAAATCATTTGCAGTTGGATTGAAAGGAGTTCAGAAAGAGCGAACAATTTCCGATGCATTCGAGCAGACATCATCAGGTGTAACATTAGTTAATATGATGGACTTGGATTTGATGGTTGGAAGTGGTGGAGTTTTATCTCATGCACCGAGAAGACATCAAGCAGCAAAGATGATGATAGATGCATTTTTACCGGAAGGAATTACACAAATCGCAGTTGATTCTATTTTTATGATGCCGCATCTTGGAGTGTTGGCAAGTGTAAATAAAAATGCCGCAACGGAAGTTTTCAACAAAGATTGTTTGATTCGTTTGGGAACATGTATTGCACCGGTTGGACAATCTAAAGATGGAAAAGATTATATGACTGTTGAATTAGATTTACCTGATGGCGAAAAATTTAAGAAAGTGATGAAATATGGCGAGTTATTATTAGTAGAAGCACCATATACAGAAATTCCTGCTATAATTACTCCGGCAAGTAGAAAAATTGATGCTGGTTCCGGTCCGGGTGAAGTAGTAAAAACAAAAATTTATGGTGGAACAGTTGGAGTAATAATTGATGCAAGAGGAAGACGACCTTTTGTAATTCCGGAAGATCCAAAAGTGCGAGTAGAAAAATTGCAGGAATGGAGTAAAGCAATTAAAGAGTTTGACGAAGAATAACAAAATAAGAAATTATCTTTAATTAAGATAATAGGAGGATAAAATGGCACATGCTTATGTTCCGGGATTAAAAGTAGTTCCAAATACAACAGTTAGAAAAACAAGACAATTACCACTAAAAGGTGATATATTAAAAAAAGTAGGTGAAAAGGTAAAGGCAAGTGATGAAGTTGCAAAGACACATTTGCCAGGGAATGTTGTACCGACAAATATTGCAAATAAAATAAATATAGAGCCGGCTGATATAGAAGATTTTATGAAAAAGTCAGAAGGTGATTCAATAAAAAAAGGCGAGATACTTGCTGAGACAAACGGAGTTTTTGGTTTGTTCAAAAGTGCAGTTCATTCACCGATTGATGGAACATTAGAATCATATTCAAAAATTACAGGTCAAGCAATATTGATGGAAAATCCAATTCCGGTAGCAGTAAATGCTTATGTGAATGGAGTAGTTGACGAAATAATTTCTGATGAAGGTGTAGTAATAAAGACCCAAGCAGCATTTATTCAAGGTATTTTTGGGATTGGCGGAGAGCAGAGAGGAGCATTGAAAATAATCACTTCCAAAGAAGATGAACCTCTAAATGAAGATATGATAGATGAAAGCTGTAAGGGAAAAATCATCGTTGGTGGTTCATTTCTAAATCATTCAGCATTCAAAAAAGCAATAAACATTGGAGTTAAAGGAATAGTTGTTGGTGGATTTAACTATGACGACATTAAGAAAATAATTGGATATGATATTGGTGTGGCAATTACAGGACAGGAAGATATTTCCACTACATTGATATTAACAGAAGGATTTGGAAATATTCACATGGCGAAACAGACCTTTGAATTGTTAAAAAAACACGAAGGTGATATTGCTTCAATAAATGGTGCCACACAAATTCGTGCAGGTGTAATTCGCCCGGAAGTTATTATTCCAATAGAAAAAAAAGCAGAAAATGATTCAGGAAAAAAGGAAATTGCAGGAATGGATATTGGAACTGAAGTTAGAATAATTCGTGATCCGTATTTTGGAACAATTGGAAATGTATCGGGACTTCCACATGAACTGCAACAATTAGAATCTGGTTCGTTAGCTCGTGTTGCCAAAATTAAAATTGGTGAAATGAAAAAAGAAGTAATAATACCAAGAGCAAATTTAGAAATGATAGAAAATAAATAAAGTGAGTTGAATATGTATTTTTCCAGTAAATATTATAATGATACGATGGTCTTCAAAGTGACAGATGTAGTGTTAAGTGATTTAGGTATAATTCAATATAAAAGAGGTCTTGCTTCTGCATTATCAAAGCAAAAGGTAAAGAATATAATTATTGATTTTGAAAGAGTTAAGATAAATAACAGTGATGGGCTTAAAACGGTTTTATTTGCAAAAAGATATACAGAAGGAAAAGGTGGAAAATGTTCTATTGTATCCCCTAAACCAAAAGTTGTTAGTTGTATGAAAAAAGCCGGAATTCTGAATTTATTTGATATTGTTAGCGATAAAAAAGAGTATCAAGAGATAATAAATGATCTTTCAAAAGTAGAAAAAGTGAAAAAACCAATTAGTGAAGATGTTAAAGTTGAGAATAAAAATGTAGATAATGATTGATGTTTTTTTGCAGAAAACGAAATCAATGAAAACAATTTACTATTTACAAAAGATTATTATAAACAACTAAAATGCCAACTCTATTCCAAAATATTGATTATCAATTATTCATTCTAATTAATCAAAAATTAATACATCCGGTTTTGGATGTATTTTTTGTATTGATAACAGGAAAGACATTTTGGATTATTCCATTATTATTGTTTATGATTTTTGCAATATTTTTTGATAAGAAACGAGGGAAGATTATTTTTGTTCTAGTGATTTTGGTTATAAGCTTTACCGACTATTCTGCATATCGTTGGCTGAAACCAAATATAAAGAGAGTGCGACCGTCAAGAGCAATCGAAGTATATAAAAATGTAAATCCAAAATTAGAAAATGCTTTGGAAAATATTAGAATATTAACAGGACGAGGCGGGAAGTGGTCAATGCCATCAAATCATGCTTGTAATTTTTTTGCTATTGCGACTTTACTTACAATTTTTTATTTTAAATATAGATATTATTATTTCATATCAGCATTTCTGGTCGGATATTCTCGCATATATGTAGGCAAACATTATCCTTTTGATGTAATCGCTGGAATGTTTTATGGTATATTTATTGCATTATTATTTTATTATTTTTGGATAATTATAAGAACAAGGTTAGAGAAGAAAGAGATTTTTTTATTGACTATAAATGAAAAAAAAGTTTAAAGATATAAAAAATATTTAATAAGTGTAGAATTGCAAAATCAAATATCAAGCATTCAATTTCAAACTTCCACCACGAATCTTAATTACATTTCTATTTATTTTTTTCATTAGAAAATTTTTAAAAATAAAGTGTTTTAGTCCTGTCAGATTTGATTTATAATATTTGAAAAAATCGTCAGGTGAATTAAAAACTTCTAAATATTTGACAATTCCACCTCTTTGCACATAAGTATTTTTTCCATTCCAAGAAGTATTGAGTTCGCTTCGATCAATTATTGCTATAGCATATCCATTCAAATTTCTTTTTATATTTTTGAAAAGAGATAAAATTGTATTTAAATAACCATCGTCAATTGTCACACCTTCCAAAACAATCCATTTTTCATTAAAAAATATTTCCGTCCAGCCGTGGTTTATATTTGTTGGTAAGATAGAATAGCCCATACCTGTTATCGCACCTTTATGGATTTCTTTTTTAATTTTCATTCCTTTGAATCTGCATGGAATTCCATTTGATCTTAAAAGTGCCATCAGAAGAATTGATTTTGTTGTGCCGTTTCCAAATTCTTGCTGTAAAACATCTGACGCTTTTATGTTATCAGAATCAGTGTAGCCAAAAAGTATTTCATTTTTAACATAATTATAAATTTCCGATATTTTATCATATTCGTCTAATTGTGACCACTGTTTTTGTGAATTCAATTCACGAATTAATTTATGATTATAGTTTAGTAATTTTGTATTTTCTGTAAATCTATCCATTAATATATTGTTCCTTTTTTAACTACGGTGTAATATAATAAAAAATTCGTGTTATGAAAATGATTTTTTCTTAAAATTAGTTTTAGTAAGTCAATTATTAATATTATTAGTATTTGAAAAAATATTTAATTATATTAAAACATGGGAAATCAAAAAGAAAAAATGCTTTATATAATTTTATTTATTATATTTTTTTCAAATGTGATATTTGCATCTACAATTTCCGGATTTATTGAAGATAAAGCCGATAGTGAACCGATTTCTTATGCAAATGTTTATCTGAAAAATACTTCGGTAGGTGCCGTGACGAATAAAGATGGGTATTTTTACTTTAAAACTAATTCCACCGGAAAACAAACATTGTTTGTGACGATGATGGGATATGAAAAATTAGAAAAAGAGTTGATAATAAAAAAAAGTAGTTCAATCAAAGTGAAATTACAGATGAAAAAAGTTCCGATTGAATTAGGCGAAGTCACAGTAACGGCGGAGATGGAAAAATTCAAAAAAGATGTAAGAATAAGCACGATAAGTTTAAGTAATAATGACCTTCGTTCTGCACCTGTTATTTTGGAAGCGGATGTTTTTCGTACTATTCAGATGCTTCCGAGTGCTACAGCGGGAAATGATTTCAGTAGTGCATTATATGTTCGTGGTGGTTCCCCCGATCAGAATTTAATTTTATTAGACGGAATTACAATTTACAATCCATATCATCTTGGTGGTGTTTTTTCTACATTCAATAATGATGCAATAAAGGAAGTGGAATTTATGGCAGGTGGATTTCCTGCAAAATATGGCGGAAGAATGAGTTCGGTTTTGAGCATCACAAATAGAGAAGGGAATGCGAAACATTTTAAAGGACAAGGAAATATTTCGCTGATTTCCAGTAAAATATTATTGGAAGGACCGGTTCCTCGTGGCTCATTTATGATTGCCGGCAGACGAACATATTTTGATGGATTGTGGGAATTGATAAGAAAACCATTGAATAAAAAAAGAGAAGCAGATAATAAATTACCTGCTTTTCCATATTATTTTTACGATTTTCAAGCGAAGTTAAATATTGATATAAATCAAAAGCACAGAACAACATTCAGCGGTTTTTTTGGTGATGATGTGTTAAAAATTAATCAAGAAACGACATTTGGAAATAAGGAAGATTATGACTATTATCGTTCAAAATTTGCTATTGATTGGATTTGGGGAAATAGAACAATAAGTGTGCAGCATAGATGGATAATCTCACCGAGTTTAATTAGTAAATTTTCATTGGCACAGAGCAAATTTCATTTTGATGTTGATTTTGATGTAGAAGACACATTTTTTAATGAAGATTCGGTTTTGGTAAATGAGCAAATGAAATTAAAAGTTTATGATTATATTACAGATGTTTCGCCATTTATTGATTTTGTTTGGTTTGCAAATAGCAAGAATACTGTTGAATTTGGAGCATTTTATAAAAAAATTGATTTTGACTTGGGATTAGAATACGAATCAAGAACAATTATTGATATTGGTTCAAAACCATCTGAATATGGAATATATTTTCAGGATAAATTTCAGCCAAGCCCACTGTTTATGATTCAGCCGGGAATTCGTTTAACTCATTATGAATTCAAACATAAAATCTATCCAGATTTTCGACTGAATGCAAAATATTTTCTATCTGATAAATTTGCAATAAATGGAGCTGTTGGAAATGTATATCAATTTTTGCAAACTGCAAATCCTGAATCTCAAGAATTTAGAATTATTGACTTTTGGTATCCAACTTCAAAAGAGCAAGAACCAAGTATTGTAAAAAGTGGAATAGTCGGTGCAGAATATTGGTATGAAGAAAAAGTGCAATTTAAACTTGAAGGATATTATAAAGATTATCAACATTTAATAACTCTTGACGATGGATTGATGGGAGCATTTGATTCTACAAATAATTTTACAGAAGCTAAAGGTTATGCTTACGGAGCCGAATTTTTAATAAAAAAACAGATTGGAAATTTAACAGGGTGGGTTGGTTATACATATTCGATAACGAGAAAAAAAGACGGGAATATTTGGTATTCGCCTAAATATGATAAGACGCACAATTTGAATATTGTTGCAAAATATGATATTGGGAATAAATGGTATTTTTCATCGGCACTCGTCTATAATACCGGAAATCCATATACACAAATTTTAGGGAAAATACATCTTATTGACGATTATTCATTAGATTCAGAAAATAATAGATTTAGATTTGATAGTTATGGAACAGAATTTTATGGAGAAAAAAATTCTGAGAGGTATCCAAATTATTTTAGATTAGATGTTGGTTTTAATAGGCGAGGAAAATTATTCAAAATAGATACGGAATTTTATTTACATATAATAAATGTGACAAATCACATGAATGTTTTTATGTATTGGTGGATGGAAGATTACAATAAAATTTATCGTCAACCAGTTCCAATGTTTCCGTTTTTTCCGAGTTTGGGAATAAAATTTAATTTTTAGGTAGCAATTATGAAAAATAAAATTATTTTAATATCACTGATCTTTATTATTTTCTCCTGTGGAAATTGGGGACCGGAAGAGATAATAATAAATCATGAACCAATGTTAAATATTTTTGCTCATTTTAGTAGTACGAGTGCAAAGAGCAATTTTGTAAAAGTGGCACACACTATTTCGATAAGTGATCCTGAATATGTTGAAACAGATAGTTTGATTACAGAGTATACAGAGTTTTGGGTAGATGGCGATACATTAGAATGGAATTATTATTATTATAAACCGACTTATGTTATTGAAAATGCGAATGTTTTTGCAATTAATTCAAATTCTGATACGATTGATTTTCAACATTTTTCTGAAGGTGTATATTTGCCGAATGATACGACTTTTCTTTTTAATGCAAACGAAGAGTATAGTTTAACAATTATTACCGATAGTTTTGATGTTGCAACAGGTAATGTGACGATTGCCGAAAAACCGGAATTTACAATAACAGATACAATTTTTCATTTAGATGAAAATGATTGGAAAATTAGTTGGACAGATATAAATGATTTTGGATATGATGTAAAAATGGAATTAGATTATGATAGCACATTTTATACAGATACGACAAAATATTTTTATTTCTATTTTGATGATGAGGTTGAAGAGAATGAATGGAGTTACGATTCTACCGAATTTATGTTTTACAATCCATTTAAAGAGTTTCCTTCCGATACGATTATTACTTGGATTACAGTAAAATCATATTCTGAATATTATGATAAATATTTTGATGTCAATGACGGTATGGGAATAGGATATATTACAATGGATGATTTTTATCTAAATATCAATAATGCTCTCGGTGCGATAGTTTCCAGTGCGAAGTCCGATAGTCAGAAGGTTGTATTTATTAAATAGTGAATTTTTTTAATAAATAGTAATCACAAAAAAAAGAAGATGAATTAACATCTTCTTTCTTTTTATTATATGTAGTTAAATGACTATTCGAAATCTCTATCTTTAATAGTTTTTCTTTTATCATTTTTTGCATTTTCGGCAGCTTGATCAACTAATGTGCGAACGATGTCAGATAATACTTCAGGAACATTTCCCGCTGTATTCATACCTTTTTCTTTGATATATTTTTTTAATTTTGATGCTACTACTAAAACTTCTTTTTCTGACATTATGTCTCCTTTTTGTTACTCTTTCAAATTACTCTCAAAAATCGCCGAAATATATAGATATTAATGGATATATCATAGAAAAATAATATTTTTTCCCTGAAACTGAAGTGATTTTAAAAAAATATTCATAAGTGTATTAGTGGTAAAATAATAAAATGTTTTGCATAACTACAACAAATAATAAGAATAAAAATAAAATAATAAAAATGTTTAGAAATTTACTAGTTTAGAACAATGGAAATTATTTTTATTAACAATAAATTATATAATTAAATTGTTTTTGTTAATTATAATTTTTGTTGAACTCTTTCAGAGTTCTGTATTTTTCAATGATTTTATATCTACAGGTTTCACCTGCAGTTAATAATATTCAACCGCTTCGCGGTTTTTTGAAAGTTATACAATTAAAATGTATTTGTTATGTTGATCAAAGGTCTCTAATAATTAATATCTACGAAGTAGATAAATGTTATTAACTATGGATGGAATCCATAGAAAGTAATCCAATTATATCTAAACTACAAAGTAGTTTAATATTCTCAACCTTAACCTCAACCTAAATCCCCCTTTGCGTCTTTGCGACTTTGCGAGCCACCTCAACCTCAATCTTGGCGACTTGGCGACTTATTGCACTGAGCTTGTCGAAGTTCTTGCACTGAGCTTGTCGAAGTGTGCGAGATTATTTTCGTTGCAAGAAATTATATTAAATTATTAATCGACCTTATTACCTTATTTTTTGTTGAACTCTTTCAGAGTTCTGTATTTTTCAATAATTTTATATCTACAGGTTTCACCTGCAGTTAATAATATTCAACCGCTTCGCGGTTTTTTGAAAGTTATACAATTAAAATGTATTTGTTATGTTGATCAAAGGTTTCTAATAATAACGAAATCTATGTATGAAAACAATTTGAATAATTCAAATAAAATTGTATATTCACGATATGAAATTAGAAAGAACAACCTCAAAAATAATATCTTATTTCAAAATATCAAGACCGATAAATATTTTGCTTGGTTCAACAGCTGTTCTTATTTCTGCTACATTTTTTCAGAATTTTCCGGATATTCTAAATATTATTTTTGCAATGATGGTTGTGATGTTTTTGAATGCCGGTGCAAATTGTGTGAATGATATCTATGACATAGAAATTGATAAAATAAATCGTCCGAATCGTTCACTTCCTGCTGGAAAATTGAGTATAAATGAAGTTAAAAATTTTGCTGTTATATTGTTTTTAATCGGGAATGGAATTTCGTTTTATTTGGGTAATTTTCCATTTATAATTTCATTAATTATTGCTACACCGTTGATGGTTCTTTATGCTTCCAAATTAAAAAAAATTGCATTAATCGGGAATTTACTTGTATCATTTATTTTGGGTTTAACTTTTATTTTTGCTTCAACTGTCTTTGGGAATTATATGATTGGAGTCGTGCCGGCTGTTTTGGCTTTTTTGCTTACATTGATTCGTGAGATAGTGAAAGATATGGAAGATATTGATGGAGATAAAAAATATGGTGCGAATACATTGCCAATTTTTTTGGGAATTGAGAGGACGAAAATTATTGTTTCAGCTTTAATGATGTTGTTGGTGGTGGTAATTATTATTCCGTATTTGATGGGAATTTATGGAATTTATTATTTGCTTGTTGTTATGAATAGTATAGGAATTCCGATGATATTTATGATTTTTTATATATTCATTAGCAGAAATAAAAATAAATATTCATTGTTGGCGAAGGTGTTGAAAGTGGAGATATTTTTTGGGTTGTTATCTATTTATTTGGGGAAGTTTTAGCAACTAACAAGAGCGAACAAAACTAACTTGGAATTTAAAATAATGAGAATTTTAACAACTAACAAGAGCGAACAAGAACTAACTTGGAATTTATATAATGAGAATTATAGAAAGAAAAAAATGGGAGAAATAAAATAATGTCAGAATTTGTTCATTTACATGTTCATAGTGATTATAGTATATTAGATGCATCACAAAAGATAGAAGCTATAATTCATAAGGCGAAAGAATTTAATATGGAATCAATTGCTTTGACTGATCATGGAAATATGTTTGGTGCATTTAATTTTTATAAATTAGCAAAAAGTTTTGATATTAAACCGATAATTGGTTGTGAAGTGTATGTTGCGAAGGAATCAAGATTCAAAAAGGAAATGACAAAAGAGGGGAAACGACCGACAAATCATCTTATACTTTTGGCAATGAATAATATCGGTTATCATAATTTAATTAAGTTGGTTTCTCTTGGATATACGGAGGGGTTTTATTATACGGCACGAGTTGATAAGGAATTATTGGCAAAATATAATGATGGATTAATTGCACTATCCGGTTGTATAAAAGGTGAAGTAGCAGAGCAAGTTATTTTAGGTCAATATGAAGATGCGAAGAAAACTGCATTGGAATTTAAAGAAATTTTTGGCGACAGATTTTATTTGGAGATTCAAAATCACGGAATTCCCGAACAGCAAGTTGTTATTGATAAATTCGCAGAAATGTCAAAAGAATTAGATATTCCGTTAGTGTGTTCAAATGACACTCACTATACGGAAAAAGACGAAGCGGAAACTCATGATTTATTGTTATGTATCGGTTCAAAAAATATAGTTAAAGATGAAAAGCGGAAGAAATATTTTGGTAATCAGTTTTATCTAAAATCCGGTCATGAGATGGAGGAACTTTTTAAAGAATATCCGGAAGCGATAGAGAATACGAAAAAAATTTCTGACCGATGTAATTTAGAAATTGAGATGGGCGAATATTTTCAGCCGGAATTTCATATTCCAAAAGAGAGTGCAATTCAGGAACCAGAAGAGTATTTAAGAAAGTTGGCAAATGATGGATTGAAAGATCGTTTTGGTAATAATATCGGTGAGGAATATCAAGAGAGATTAGATTTTGAATTGAATGTAATTAACGATATGGGATATCCGGGTTATTTTTTGATTACGGCTGATTTTGTTAAATATGCGAAAGATAATTTGATTCCCGTTGGACCAGGTCGCGGTTCGGCAGCGGGAAGTTTAGTTGCATATTCTCTTGGAATTACAAATGTTGACCCGTTAAAATATAATTTACTTTTTGAGAGATTTTTAAATCCCGATAGAATTTCTATGCCTGATATTGATATTGATTTTTGTAAAATAAAGAGAGAGAGAGTAATTGATTATGTCAAGGAAATTTATTCTGAAGAGAATGTTTGTCAGATAATTACTTTTAATAATTTGAAAGCGAAGGGAGTTATCAGGGACATTACACGGGTTCTTGATTTACCATATTCATTAGGTGATAAATTTTCAAAAATGATTCCCGACGAGTTAGAGATAACTCTTGAAAAAGCTGAAAATATGTCTAAAGAATTAAGAGAATTCATAGCAAGTTCCGATGATAATAAAAAGATTTGGGAAAATGCTAAAGTGCTTGAAGGCAATGTCCGACATATTGGGAAACATGCCGCAGGAGTAGTTATTACACCAAGTAAAATAACCAATTATATTCCAATATCTAAGACAAGTGATGGTGATATTGTCACTCAATATTCAGGCAAATCATTAGATGATATTGGGATTTTGAAAATGGATTTTTTGGGCCTCAATACCTTGACAATTATTGATCAAACCATTGAATTATTGAGAGATAAAAATATTGAAATAGATATTGAAAAGATTCCATTAGATGATAAAAAGGTTTTCAAACTCTTTAGCGATGGATTGACTTCAGGTATTTTTCAATTTGAATCCGATGGGATGAGACAATATTTGAAGCAATTGAAACCTGCGAGTATAGAGGATTTGTCAGCGATGAATGCACTTTATAGACCCGGACCGAGGGAAAATATCCCATCTTATATTAGTAGAAAAAATGGTAGTGAAAAAGTTGAATATTTGCATCCTTTATTAGAATCTATTCTCAAAGATACTTACGGGACAATTGTATATCAGGAACAGGTGATGCAGATTGGTTCGAAAGTTGGAGGATTTACACTTGCGAAAGCGGATCTTTTACGACGAGCAATGGGGAAAAAGAAATTAAAAGAATTGACTAAATTACGAGATGAATTTGTTGAAGGTGCAAAGGAAAATGGTTTGTCAAAACAATTGGCAGATGACATATACGACTTACTTGAAAAATTTGCGAATTACGGATTCAATAAAAGTCATGCTGTTGCATATTCATTAATTGCATATCAGACGGCATATTTAAAGGCACATTATCCAATTGAATTTTTTGCTTCTATTTTAAATAATAAACTCGGCGGACAACTTGAAAGTTTAGTAAAAAAAATAGATGAAGTTAAAAAAATGGATATTCCAATTATTAATCCTGATATAAATATTTCCAAATCACTTTTTACTGTTAATGACGGAAAAATAATTTACGGTTTTTCCGCCTTAAAAAATGTTGGAGAGCATGCCGCCGAATCGATTGTTGAAGCACGAGATGAAGGTGGAAAATTTAAGTCGCTATTTGATTTGACAAGTAGAGTAAATTTAAAAAAGGTAAATAGAAGAGCTTTAGAAGCATTGGTTTCGGTTGGTGCGATGGGTGAACTTCCCGGAAATAGAAATCAACAACTTGATGCAGTAGATGTTGCATTAAAATATGGTCAAAAATATCAAGAGGAAAAGAAGTCAAATCAGGTAAGTTTATTTGGGAGCAATTCACAAGATACGATTATGACGGAGCCACAATTCAACGATTTGTCGGATTGGGTAGATAGTTACAAATTGGATCAGGAGAAAAAATTTATCGGTTTTTATCTTTCGGGACATCCTTTGGAAAAATATCAAGACGAATTAGATGCTTTTTCAAATATAGATTCATTGGAAAAAAATAATGTTGCTGAATATAAAATTGGTGGAATAATAGTAGGGAGAAATATTCACCATGATAAAAAAAACAGACCTTGGGCAAGATTTTCACTTGATGCTATGAATAAAAAAGTCAATGTATTGGCTTTTAGTTATCAATATGAAAAGTATCAGAAACACATTGAGAATGAAAAACAAGTATTGGTTATTGGAAAAATGTCGGATAGAGATAGAGACAATGAGGAAAAAACCATTATCATGGATTCAATAATTCCATTAGAAAAAATTAGAGAAAAAATGGTGAAACAACTTCATATAAGAATTAATCAAGAAACTTCAAATCCCAATACACTTAAAAATCTGATAGAAAATGTGTTGCAAAAATACAAGGGGAAAATTCAGTTGGTGCTTCATATTATTGATAAAGATAATAAAGAGTGGATAAAAACGGCGAAAACAATTTCCGTGAATACTTCTCGAGAATTGGTTGAAGATATCAGAAAAGAACTTGGGCATGAGAATGTTTGGTTGGGATGATTTTGAAAATTTATAAAAATATTTGGTATATTAGTGAAAATAAAAAATCCCATAGGGACATATTTTCTATTTTAAAAAATATCAAACAAAAAACAAACTCCGTAGAATATTTTATTCCGTTGGTTTTTTATTTTTGAAAACTTAATGAATTATTAATATTTATTTGTATATTTATGTTATGATAACAGTATTACAAAGAGTAAAAAAATCATCTGTAAAAGTTGATGAAAAGATTATCGGGAAAATCGGAAATGGATTGCTGATTTTTCTTGGTGTTTTTGAGAATGATTCTGAAAAGGATGTTG